>JAEYZI010000075.1 GCA_023428065.1 Actinomycetes bacterium
TGACCGCCTGCGTCGGGTTCATGATGCGCGTGTAGATGTTGCCGAACTCGGCGAGCGCGAAGAGGTTCTTCGCGTGGTCGGCGTTGTTGAAGACGTACGACGTGGTCTTGTAGATCGGCGTCGCGCGCGCGTTGGTGACCGGATCCGGTGCCGCGCCGGCGTGGATCTGCAGGGTCTCGAACTTCCAGTCCGACATGGTTCGCTCCTCGTTCGGGTCCACGGGCTCGGTGCATGCCCGTTCGCCGAACGTTACGGGCGCCGGGCGCGCGCGGCAATCCGGGACGAAACGCCACGTCATATCCGCGGGTTCGGATGCCGCGAGGGCGGACTAGCGTGGAGCGCAGAAGAGATCCAGATGACCGACCCAGGCGGCGTGGCAGTCCGACCATCGCGTTCGCGATGGCTCGCTCTCGCCGTGCTCATCCTCGGGGTCTCGATGGGCATGCTCGACGCGACGATCGTCAACGTCGCCCTCCCGACCCTGGATGCGAGCATCCACGCGAACGAGGCGACCCTCTCCTGGATCGTCTCCGGATACGCGCTCGCCTACGGCCTCGTGCTCATCCCCGCCGGGCGCATCGGCGACCGCTACGGCCACAAATGGGTCTTCATCGTCGGCGTCTTCGGTTTCACGCTCTCGAGCCTCGCGTGCGGGCTCTCCGAGGACGGAACGGCACTCGTCGTGGCGCGTGTCACGCAGGGTCTCTTCGGAGGCCTCTTCTATCCGCCCGTGACCGCGCTCATCCAGCTGCTGTTCTCGGGGCGCGACCGCGGCAGGGCGTTCGCCGTGATGGGCGCCGCCATCGGCGTGCCGACGGCGCTCGGCCCGATCGTGGGCGGGCTCCTCATCGAGTGGCTCGGCGATGCGGACGGCTGGCGCTCGATCTTCTTCGTCAACCTGCCGATCGGCGTCGTCGTCGTGATCGCCGCCGTGGTCTTCCTGCCGGGCGGGGCGGAGGGCCGAGCGGCGCACGGTGCGGACGTGCTCGGCTTCGCGCTCCTCGCGACCGGGCTCGTCGCGATCCTCGTGCCGCTCATCGAGGGCCAGGACCTCGGGTGGCCGCTCTGGACCTGGCTGTCGCTCGCCGGGGGCGCCGTGCTCCTCGTGCTCTTCGCCATGTGGGAGCTCACCCTCGCGCGCCGGGGTCGTACGACGCCGCTCGTGCCGCCGCGCCTGTTCAGCCATGCCGCGTTCACGGGCGGCGTCGTGCTCGCGCTCGTCTACTTCGCCGCCTTCACGAGCATCTTCTTCACGATCTCGCTCCTGTGGCAGACGGGTCTCGGCCACACCGCGCTCGAGTCCGGTCTCGTCTCGATCCCCTTCGCGCTCGGGTCGATCGCGGGCGCCTCGCTGAGCGCCCGGGCGGCTTCCCGGCTCGGGCGCACCGCTCTCGCCATAGGAACCGGCCTCGTGGCGGCGGGGCTCACCGCGGTGTGGGTCGTGCTGCTCGTCGTCCCGGCGGTCGAGCTCAGCAACTGGCAGCTCGTCGCGCCGCTCGCGGTCGCGGGCATCGGCTCGGGGCTCTTCATCGCCCCCAACGCGCAGTTCGTGGTCGCGACGGTGGATCGGTCCGAGGCGGGGGCGGCGTCGGGGGTGATCGGCACGATGCAGCGCATCGGCTCGGCGATCGGCATCGCGGTCATCGGGTCGGTGCTCTTCGGCACGCTCGACGTCGCGAAGCCGACGGACCTCGCGCCTGCCTTCGCGGCGTCCGCGGGCCACGCGATGCTCGTCTCGGCGATCTTCGCGGTGTGCGCGTTCGCGCTCGTGTTCGTGCTTCCGAAGCAGGTCGACCGGGACGACAACGTCCTTCCCACCGCGTGAGGGGGCCCGGCGGACTCAGCCGGTGCGGCGCGCCCCCGTCGGGTCGGTGCGGGATGCTGCCGGGGGGCGGTCGTCGGGATCCGCGAACAGCCAGCGCGGCTTCGGCTCGATGAGCGGCCGGAACACCTTCCGCACCCACGGGCTCGAGAGCGCCACGGAGATCGCGAGCGACGCGAAGACCATCGTCAGGAGCCACACCGCCGAGGCGTGGTCGTCCTTGAGGACGCCGGACTCGCGGATCGGGTAGAGCACGAACGAGTGCAGCAGGTAGACGTACATGGTGGCCTGCCCGAATCCCGTGAAGAAGGTCGCCCGGCGCGGGATGAGCACGAAGAAGGCGGCGCTCAGCAGCACGGCGAGGCCGATGAGGCCGAGCCGCAGGAGACCCGCCCACCACACGGGCTCGCCGAGCGCCTGGTACGAGTCGTCGTAGAAGAACCAGAACCTCAGGTCGAACTCGCGGAACGGCTGGATGCTCGCGAGCACGACCGCGATCCATCCGCCGAGCACGGCTGCGGCGAGAGCCCGCACGCCCCACACCGCGGGCGACGGCAGGTGCCGCCACCGGTCGACGAGGGTCCAGTCGCGCAGCTTCCACCCGAGCACGAAGAACGGCAGGATGCCGATCGCCCGCGACAGCGAGAACGTCGAGTCGACGTTCGAGAAGTACCCGACCGAGACGGAGGCGACGACCGCCCAGAGGAGCGGCCAGCGCAGGAGCGCGAGGTAGGGCAGCACGACGCGGAAGATGGCGAGCGCGAGCAGGAACCACAGCGTCCAGTGCGGTTCCGTGGGATTGAAGACGTTCTTGCCCTCGACGACCCACTGCACGAGCGACCAGATGCCCTGCATGATCACGTAGGGGAGAACGAAGTCGGTGATGATGCGGCGCATCTGCCGCATTCCGGGGGGCGAGGCCTTCGAGAAGTACCCGGACACGATCGCGAACGCGGGCATGTGGAAGGCGTAGATGAAGAGGTAGAGAGCGAGCGCGTTGTCGGAGTCGCTCGTCTGCCGCTGGATCGCGTGACCCATCACGACGAGCACGATGCACGCGAAGCGGGCGTTGTCCCAGAACGGCACCCGGACGCGCGGCCTCGTCGACACGGGCGCGGTGACGGTCATCCGTCCAGCGTAGGCCGCGCCGGTAGCGTTGCCCCATGGCATATCGCGTGGTCGTGACGGGGGCGAGCTCGGGCATCGGGGAGGCGACGGCGCGGCTGTTCGCCGCGCACGGCTGGGACGTGATCGGCGTCGCACGCCGCGCCGAGCGACTGCGGGCACTCGCGGCCGAGGGGGTGCTCACGCCCCTCGTCGCCGACGTGACCGACGCGGACGACGTCGCGCGGGTGCGCGCCGAGGTGGAGGCGGGCGGCGCACTGCACGCGCTCGTCAACAACGCGGGCGGCGCCGTCGGCACGGAGAGCGTCGAGAACGCGGTCGTCGACGACTGGCGAGCG
Source organism: Actinomycetes bacterium (assembly GCA_023428065.1). Lineage (GTDB taxonomy): Bacteria > Actinomycetota > Actinomycetes > Actinomycetales > Microbacteriaceae > Homoserinibacter. Next base: position 3,286 of record JAEYZI010000075.1, read on the forward strand.
ATGTTCGAGGTCAACGTGCTCGGCACCCAGCGGATGACCGCTGCACTGCTCCCGGCGCTCCGTACGGGCGCGCTCGAGCGCGGATCGGGCGACATCGTCGCGGTCACCTCGATCGCGGGACACACCGTCTATCCCGGCGGCGGCGGGTACAACGCGGCCAAGCACGCCCAGCATGCCCTCATGGCCGTGCTGCGGCTTGAGCTCGGCGGGGAACCGCTGCGGGTCATCGAGATCGCGCCCGGCATGGTCAGGACGGACTTCTCGCTCGTGCGCTATCGCGGCGATCAGGCGGCCGCCGACGCCGTCTACGCGGGCGTCGAGCATCCGCTGCGCGCCGAGGACATCGCGGAGACGATCGTGCACGCCGTCGAGCTGCCGAGCCACGTCGATCTCGACCTCGTGGTCGTCAAGCCCGTCGCACAGTCCGCCGTGCGCACCATCCACACGGGCCCGCTCACCCCGCGGGGCTGAGGCTCACCCCTCGGCCGAGACCGCCGGGAGCAGGTCCTCCTCGACGTCCGCGAAGGCGAGCTTGGGCACGAAGAACAGCAGCACCATCGCCACGAGCGCGCCGACGCCGCAGATCGCCCACACGGTCGCATAGCCGGCGAGCGGTGCGACGGTCGTCTCGACCGCGCCGGCCGCCGCCGAGACGAGCACGACGCCGAAGACCGCCGACGCGAAGGCGCCCCCGATCGTCTTCGTCGTGTTCGTCATCCCGGATGCGACGCCGGTCTGGCCCACGGGCGCCGCGGCGGCCGCCGCCGCGGGGAGGGCGGCGACGAGCGCCCCCGAGCCGAGGCCCGCGACGACCATGTTGGTCACGACCTGCCACACCTCGAGGTGGAACGGCAGGAACGCGAGGTAGCCGACGGCGACGAACGCCGTCGCCACGATGAGCGCGAGGCGTGGTGCGACGCGGCGGGATGCCGCCGAGAACAGCAGGGCCCCCACGATCATCGCCACGAGATAGGCGCCGACGAGGTAGGAGCGCGTGTCTTCGTCGAGCCCGAGGCCGTAGCCGTGCACGGCCGGATCGGTCGCCGCGTAGGTGAGCAGGGGCGCCTGCGCGCCGAGCACGCTGATGCCGAAGAGCCCCGCCGTCACGAGCACGGGCCACATCGCGGGCTGGCGCATGACGCGCAGGTCGATCGCGGGGTCGGGGTGGCGCAGCTCCCAGCGCGCGAAGGCGACGAGCACGAGGCAGCCCACGAGGATCGCGGCCACGAGCACGACGACCCGCGTCGCCATCGGCACGTCGAGGTCGCCGACGCGAGCGACGCGCAGGAAGACGAGGCCCGCGGTGATCGTGAGGAGCCCCGCCGTGAGCAGCGCGAAGCCCACGCCGTCGAGGCTGCGGCGCCCCTGCGGGACCGATTCGGGCACCCCGAACAGGATCGCGAAGAAGGCGAGGCTCACGATGATCGCCGGGACGAAGAGGGTGAGGGTGAGGTCGCCCCCGACGGCCGAGAGCACTCGGCTCGCGCCGAGCGCGCCGATGATGGCGCCCGCCTCGAGCGCGACCACGAGGAAGCCCGCCGCTCGCCGCGTCTGCGCGCGCCCCGAACCGGAGCGGCGTCCGCGGTCGAAGATGAGGGCCACCTCGAGCGGCAGCCAGACCACGTAGAAGGCCTGCAGCGACCACGCGAGCAGGAAGGTCGTGAAGTCGCCCGCGACGGCGAGCCACCACGAGGCGCCCGCCGTGAGCGCGGTCGTGATGAGCAGCATCCGCTTGTGCCCGTACATGTCGCCGAGCTTCGCGAAGATCGGCACGACGATCGCCGAGAGCAGCAGCTGCGCGGCCTCGAACCAGTTGAAGTCGCCGTCGTGGATGCCGAGGTGGCGCACGATGTTCGGGATGAGCGGGACGTAGAAGCCCTGCAGGATGCCGCTCGTGAGCTCGACGAGGATCAGGAAGCCAACGAGGGAGAAGGTGATCGCAGAGGCGCTGCGGGCTCGGGTCGCCATGATCGGATGCTAGACCGCGGTCGTCTCGCTACCGTGGAGGCATGGCCGAAGCCGAGAGCGGGACCCCGTGAGCGTCCACCTCGTGGGGGGCGGGTGGTCGCCCGACGGCGATCCGGAGGTCACCTCCGCATTCCTCGCCGAGGCTGCGGCGCGCGCGGCGGGGAGCGGCCGGGTGGTCCCGCGCATCGGCGTGCTCATCGTCGTCGACCGGGACACGCCCTCGGCCGAGTACCGCACCGGCTATCCGGAGTCGCTGCGTCTCGTCGCGGCCTGCGAACCCGTCGTCTCCGTCGTGTCGTCGGGGGAGGTGTTCCCCGCGAGCGTGCTGACCGACGTCGACGCGCTCGTCGTCGCGGGCGGCCTCACGCCCGCCTACCTCGCGGCGGTCGACGAGCTCGTCGAGGAGATCCGTCTGCTCGTCGCCGACGGCCTTCCGTATCTCGGCTTCTCCGCGGGCGCCATGATCGCCGCGGACCGCGCGATCGTCGGCGGATGGCGCATCAACGGCATCGCCGTCTGCCCCGAGGAGACGTCCGAGGACCTCGACGAGGTGACCGTCGTCGAGGGGCTCGGCCTCGTCGACCTCGCGGTCGACGTGCACGCGGCGCAGTGGGGCACCCTGAGCCGTCTCGTCGCGGCGACGGAGGCGGGCCTCGTCGACGGCGGCGTCGCGATCGACGAGGGCACCGTGCTCGTCGTCGGCGACGAGGGGTTCGGGGTGTCCGGCACGGGCAGCGTGTGGCGCGTGCTCGACGACCCGGCGGGTGTCATCGTGGGCACGCTCGGCGCATGAGCGGACCCCGGCCGCTCGCGGAGCTCGTCGACCCCGGTTGGGCGGAGGCCCTCGCGCCCGTCGCGCCGCAGGTGGCGCGGATGGGGGAGCTGCTCCGCGCCGAGGTCGCGGCGGGTCGTCCCTACCTCCCGGCGGGCGAGAACGTGCTGCGGGCCTTCACGCACCCCTTCGACGACGTGCGGGTGCTCATCGTCGGGCAGGACCCGTATCCGACGCCCGGCCACCCGATCGGGCTCTCTTTCGCGGTCGAGCGTCACGTGCGCCCGCTGCCGAGGAGCCTGCAGAACATCTACACGGAACTCGCGGACGACCTCGGCGTCGTGCCGCCCGAGCACGGAGACCTCTCCGCCTGGAGCGGCCAGGGGGTCATGCTGCTCAACCGGGTGCTCACGGTGCGCGCGGGAGCATCGGGCTCGCACCGCGGCATGGGCTGGGAGGCGGTCACGGAGCACGCCATCCGCGCTCTCGTGGCTCGGCGGCGCCCGCTCGTCGCGATCCTCTGGGGTCGCGACGCGGGCACCCTGCGCCCGCTTCTCGCCGACACGCCGGTCGTCGCGTCGGCGCATCCCAGCCCCCTCTCGGCCCGGGCGGGGTTCTTCGGCTCGCGCCCCTTCAGCCGCGCCAACGCGCTCCTCGCCGAGGCGGGCGGCGAGGCGGTCGACTGGGACCTGCGCGCCCTCGACGCCGCCGCCGCGCGCTCCGCGTCGCCCGCGTGACCTCCTCCCCCTGACCTCCTCCGCCGCACGGGGGAGGCGGCACCGCCGAGGCGCCGATACCGTGGGGGCATGCCCGGATCCGTCATCGAGATTACCTCGCTCACCAAACGCTTCGGCGGCACGACCGCCGTCGACGACCTGACCTTCCGCGTCGAACCGGGCGTCGTCACGGGCTTCCTCGGCCCGAACGGCGCCGGCAAGACGACGACCCTGCGCTCGCTCGTCGGGCTCGTGCGGCCCACGAGCGGCACCGCGACGTTCGACGGTCGCAGCTACGCCGAGCTCGAGTCGCCGCTGCGCACGGTCGGCACGGCGCTCGAGGCGGCGAGCTTCCACCCCGGGCGCACGGGCCGCGACCACCTCCGCGTCATGGGCGCCGCCGCGGGCATCCCGACGGCGCGCGTCGACGAGGTGCTCGCGTGGGTCGGGCTCGCGGATGCCGCACGCCGTCGCGTGGGCGGGTACTCGCTCGGCATGCGCCAGCGGCTGGGGCTCGCGGCCGCCCTGCTCGGGGACCCCGGCGTCCTCGTGCTCGACGAGCCCATCAACGGTCTCGACCCGGAGGGAATCCGCTGGATCCGCGTCTTCCTGCGCGATCTCGCGGCCGAGGGGCGCACGGTGCTCGTCTCGTCGCACCTGCTGAGCGAGGTGCAGCAGACGGTCGACCGCGTCGTCATCATCTCCCACGGGCGTCTCGCCTACGAGGGCACGCTCGACGGCCTCGAGAAGGGCGCGATCGCGCGCGTGCACGTCGACGCCCCCGACCGCGAGGCCCTCGCCCGTGCCCTGCAGGCGGCGGGCGCCCAGGTCGACGTCGCGGCCGACGGCCTGCACGTGAGCGGCCTCGACGCCGACGCCATCGGGCGGCACGCGCTCGCCGCGGGCGTGGCGCTCAGATTGCTCGTGCCGCAGCGGGAGGGACTCGAGGACGTCTTCCTCGGAATCGTCGGAGAGGGGGAGATCCGCTGATGCTGCGCTCGCTGCATTCCGAACTGCTCAAGATCGCGACGACGCGCGCGTGGTGGTTGCTCGCCCTCATCCTCTTCGTCTGGACGGGCTTCAACGCCGCGGGCATCGCCGCGTTCGGCGGCGTGCTCGTCGACGAGGCGAACGGCATGTTCGGGCCGGAGGCCGTGCCGCCGCTCGTGTACAGCACCGCGACATCCGTCGGCTACGTCTTCCCGCTGCTCTTCGGCGCGCTCGCCTCGACCTCGGAGGCGCGCCACCAGACCCTCACGCCGACCTTCCTCGCGACGCCCCGTCGCTCCCTCGTGCTCGGCGGCAAGATCGGCGCCGGCATCCTGTGGGGAGCCGTCTTCGGCGTCGTCGGCCTGCTCGGATCGGCGGGGATCGGCGCGCTCGTGCTCCAGCTCGTCGGCGTCGACACGGCCTTCGGCTCGAGTGACACGTGGGCGCTCCTCGGGCGCGCGCTGCTCGCGATGGCCCTGTGGGCGGTCATCGGCGTGGGCCTCGGCGTGCTCATGCCCAACCAGGTCGCCGTCATCGTGACGGTGCTCGCGTTCACGCAGTTCCTCGAGCCGCTCCTGCGGCTGGGCACCTCGTTCTGGGAGTGGACGGCGGCCGTCGGCCGCTTCCTGCCCGGCGCCGCGACCGACACCCTCGTCGGATCGAGCATCTACTCGCTCATCGCGGGCGGGGCCGCGGATGCGCTCGAATGGTGGCAAGGTGGTCTCGTGCTCGCGGGCTACGCCGCGCTGTTCCTCGCGATCGGCGGGCTCACGACCTGGCGCCGTGACGTGACCTGAGGCTCGGAGGGGGCGGGATGCTCGAAGAGGAATACAACCCGCGTCGGAAGCTCCCCGCCCACCTGCGCCCCAAGCCCGAGCCGGAGCCCGACTTCGCGTTCACGATCCGCGACGCGACCGAGCAGGACCTGCCCCACATCCGTGAGATCTACAACCACTACGTCGCGAACTCGACGGTGACCTTCGACGAGGACCCGCAGACCCTCAAGGAGCTGCGCGCCAAGTTCCGCCACAACGAGAAGCTCGGCTACCCGTGGCTCGTCGCCGTCTCGCCGTCGGGGCAGATCCTCGGCTACGCGAACGCCTCGCCCTGGAAGCAGAAGGCCGCCTACCGCTACACGGTCGAGAACTCGATCTATCTGCGCGCCGCGGCGACGGGCAAGGGGCTCGGCACGGCCCTCATGGAGGCCTTCCTCGCCCGCGCGAAGGAGGCCGGCATCAAGGAGGTCATCGCCGTCATCGCCGACAAGGGCGCCGAGGCCTCGATCGCGATGCACAAGCGCTTCGGCTTCACGGAGATCGGCCACATGGGCAAGGTCGGGTTCAAGTTCGACCGCTGGCTCGGCACCGTCCTCATGCAGAAGAGCCTCAAGTGACGTCCCGCATCGGAGAAGGCGAGGCCCCCGCCCCGCATCCCGAGCGGGAGCGGAGCGGAGGCCGATGGTCGCCGCTCAGCTGCGCGGGGTGATCCTCCGCAGCAGCAGGTGACCGATTCCCGCGGCGACGATCGCGGGCACGAGGAGCACGCTCGCGACGCCGACGGTGCCGAGGTCGACGACCGCCTCCCAGAACGCGCCCCAGCCATCCGTGAGGGTGAGCAGCGCGACCGCCGCGATCACGAGCACGCCGAGCGCGAGGAGCGAGGTGGTGAGGCCGAAGGCGCGCCAGCGTGCGAACACCGCCGCGAAGATCAGCCCCGTGCAGAAGAAGAACACGAACCAGCAGAAGTAGACCCACCACTGCGCGAGCCAGCCGTCGTCGGTCGCGAAATAGACGCTGCCGAAGAAGTCGCCCCGTACGCCCCAGCCGTGCGTGAGCACCTCGAGCCAGCGGCCGATCGTCATGACGAGGGCGAACATCGCCGAGAGCATGAGGAAGGTCAGGACGGCGCCGACGCTGAACGCCCGGCGGGTGGACCCGTAGCCGAGGGCGAGCGGCAACGCGAGGTTCACCGCCTGCACGGCGACGACGAGCATGTAGACGAAGATCCATGCGGTCGCGCCGTTGTACCGGATGCCCTCCGACGCGTCGGTGGCATCCTGCCCCGACACCGAGGCCATGATGAGCCACCAGATGACCCAGGTGCCGGCGAAGATGAGCCCGAGGATCATGAGCGGCATCCCGATGGTGGTCATGGGGTTGGCGGTGAGCAGCCGCACGATGCGCCAGACGCGGGCGCCCGGCGAGGCGGGGGAGTGCGTGGTGGTCGTGACGGCGGTCATGCGGAGACTCCATTCGTGCGGGCGGCGTTCTCGCCGGTGGTCGTGCGGATGACGAGCTGCTGGAGCGATACGGGCGCGAGCTCGAGGCCGGCCTCGCGCGCCGCGGCGCGTCCCGCCTCGTCGAGGCCCGCGATCGTCGCGGTCGCGAGGCCGCCGAGGGCGCTGCGGTGCAGCACCTCGCGGTCCGCGGTGAACGACTCGACGACCGAGCGGGCGCCCACGACGTCGATCGCCGACCCGCGGAGCTCCTCGGCGTCCGCGTCGATGATGATGCGGCCCTCGTCGATGACGACGACGTGCTCGAGCAGGTTCGAGACCTCGTCGATCAGGTGGGTCGAGAGCACGACCGTGCGGGGGTGCTCGGCGAAGTCGGCGAGCAGCGTGTCGTAGAACAGCTGGCGCGCGACGGCGTCGAGGCCGAGGTAGGGCTCGTCGAAGAAGGTGAGCGGCGCGCGGCTCGCGAGGCCGACGATGACGCCGACCGCGGAGAGCTGGCCGCGCGAGAGCTTCTTGACCCGGCGGTTGAGGGGCAGACGGAAGCTCTCGACGAGCTCGTCGGCGAAGTCCTGATCCCACTCGGGGAAGAACCAGGGGGCGCTGCGCAGCACGTGCTTCACACGGAAGTCGTCGGGGTAGCGCTGGCTCTCCTTGATGAAGCAGATGCGGTCGAGCACGCGCGCGTTCTCGACGGGCGACTCGCCGAACACCTCGATGCCGCCGGTCGTCGCGAACTCCTGCCCGGTGAGCAGTTGCATGAGCGTCGTCTTGCCGGCGCCGTTGCGGCCGAGCAGGCCGTGGATGCGGTTCTCCTCGAGCGCGAAGCTCGCGTCCGCGACGGCGTGCACGGCATTCGCGCCGTGGCCGTACGTCTTGCCGAGTCCTTCGACGCGGATCACCGTGGTCATCGTCCGTCCTCCCGGATCATGGTGGCGAGCTGGTCCGGGGTGATCCCGAGCCGCTCGGCTTCGGTCAGCAGGGGAGCGATGTACTGCTCCCGGAAACGGTCGCGGCGCTGGGCCACGAGGCGGGCGCGGGCGCCCTCGGCGACGAACATGCCGATGCCTCTCTTCTTGTAGAGGACCCCCTGGTCCACGAGCAGGTTGACGCCCTTCGCGGCGGTCGCCGGATTGATGCGCAGGAACGCCGCAAGCTCGTTGGTGGAGGGGACCTGGGTCTCTTCCGGGAGTCGGCCCGCGACGATGTCGTCCTCGAGCTGTTCCGCGATCTGCAGGAAGATCGGGCGGCTGTCGTCCACGTGCGGCTCCCGGTTGGTGGGTGGGTTAATTACTTGAGTAAGTAACCAACCATGTCGTGCCCGCGATGTCAAGCCCGCGCGTCCGCCTACGCTCGGGAGGGTGTTCGAACTCCACCACCTGACCGCCGTCGAGCAGCTCGACTGGCTGCGCCGCGGCGAGGTGACGCCGCGCGAGCTCGCCGAGCACTACCTCGCGCGCATCGGGCGCCTCGACCCCGAGCTCGGCGCCTTCGCGGTCGTCGACGCGGATGCGGCGCTCCGTCGCGCGGACGAGGTGCGCGGCCTCTCGCAGGCCCTCGCGCTGTGGGGTCTCCCGCTCGCCGACAAGGCCCTCGTCGCGCGTGCCGGACGGGAGACCGCGTTCGGCTCCCGCGCCTTCGCCGGCAACATCCCGGAGACGAGCGACGAACTCGTGACCGTGCTCGACGGCGCCGGCTCCGTGAGCCTCGGTGCGACCGCCGCTCCCGAGTTCGGCTTCCCGAGCTACACCGAGCCGCTCGCCGGCCGACCCGCGCGCAACCCCTACGACACGCGACTCGGCGCGGGGGGCTCGAGCGGCGGTGCCGCGGTCGCCGTGGCCGCGGGGCTCCTTCCCGTCGCTCCCGGCTCCGACGGCGGAGGCTCCATCCGCATCCCCGCGGCCGCCACGGGGCTCGTCGGGCTCAAGCCCTCCCGTGGACGGATCCCTGCCGCAGCGGGGTTCGACTCCCTCGCGGGCCTCGTGCAGGCCGGTCCCCTCGCGCGCACCGTCGCGGATGCCGGGCTCCTGCTCGACGCGCTCGCGGCACCGCCCGGCGCACGCGCGTCGTGGGCGACCCGGCCGCCCGACGAGGGGGGCGACGGCCCCTTCCTCGCGGCGGGCACGCGCGGCGAGGGGCGCTTCCAGCTCGCCGTCACCTTCGACTCGCCGTGGGCGACCGCGTACGAGCTGACGCTCGACCCGGCGGCCCGCGCGGCCGTCGACCTCGCCCTCCGCGAGCTCTCCGCCCTCGGCCACGGCGTCGAGGAGCTCCGGGTGCCCGACGAGCCCGGGTATCCGTCCGCCTTCCGGGCCATCTGGCAGGCAGGGGCGGCGACCCTCCCGCTCGACGAGGAACGACTCGCCCTCGTCGAGCCGCTCACCCGGTGGCTCGTCGAGCAGGGCCGCGCGCTCGATGCGCGCGCCCTCGGCGAGGCGCTCGCGTGGCTCACGGGCTTCGAGCGGCGCACGATCGACCGCTTCGCCCCGTTCGACGCCGTGCTGACGCCCGCGCTCGCGCTCACCCCGCGGCCCGTCGGGTGGTACGACGAGGATGACGGCGAGGAGAACTTCGCCCAGCAGGTGCGCTACACGCCGTTCACGAGCTTCGTCAACGTCTCGGGCCTGCCCGCGATCGTGCTCCCCGTCGCGGCGAGCGACGACGGCCTGCCGATGGGTGTCCAGCTCGTCGGGCGCCCCGGGGGAGAGCGCACGCTCCTCGCGATCGGCGCCCAGCTCGAGCGCCGGATCGGATGGCAGCGCCGGCATCCGCCCGCCTGGAGCGCGTGAGACGGCAGAAGACTCGCAGCCAAGTTAGGTAAGCCTGACCTATACTGAACGCGATGCTGCTCTCCGACGTCCTCCCCGCCACCATCGCCTGGAACCCCCGCGCTGGTGATTCCGTGCTGCTCGGGGCCGTCGACGCCGACATCGCGATCGCCGAGACCGTCGTCGCGACGCTGCCCGCGAAGGCGCGCGGGCGCGTCTTCCTCGAGGTGGCCGACGCATCCGGCATCCGCGAGTTCCCGGCCCCCGGTCGCGTGTGCGTCACGTGGCTGCGCCGCGATCTCGGCCAGAGCATGCGCGCGGCCGTCGACGCCTGGCTCTCCGAGATGCTGCCCGTCGAAGCGGAGCGCGAGCACCAGGTCTACGCCTGGGTGTCGGGCGACCGCGCCGCCCAGGCCATCACCAACTAGGCGTAGCCGCCCTTCTCGAGGCCCGCCTCGACCTCGAAGCGGTTGGTGCGGGCCACCCGACCGGCCGCGAGATACAGCACGGGCATGCTGAGGCCGTAGCGGCGCCATTGAGCGCGATGCACCGCCTCGTGCTCGAGCACGCGGTCGGAGAGGTTGTCGTGCGTCAGATAGACGCCGCCCACCGTCGTGCCGCCTCGCCCGAACGCCCAGCGCGGAAGGCCGTGGATGACATGCAGCCCATGGCTCGAACGATGACGGCCGAGCAGCAGCGTGCCCCACAGGAGCGCGCAGCCCGTGGCGAACCAGTAGCCGGGCAGCGCGAGTCCGCGCGAGAGGAGCGCCCGGCGCAGCCCCGGCACGCGCGCCGCCCCGCGCGCGAGGGCGCCGGCGGCCCGCTCCGCCCGGTTCGGATGCTCGGGCCGCACGGGAGCGGTCACGCCTGCGCCCCGGGGCGGCCGAACGCCTCGAGCCACCGCAGCCACACCTCGCTCACGGTGGGGTAGGCGGGGACCGCGTGCCAGAGGCGGTCGATGGGCACCTCGCCGACCACGGCGATCGTCGCAGCCTGCAGCAGCTCGCCGACATCCGGGCCGACGAACGTCGCACCCACGAGCACCCGGCGGTCGAGGTCGACGATCGCGCGCGCCCGACCGCGGTAGTCGTCGGCGTAGACCGACGCCCCGGCGACCCACGAGAGGTCGTAGTCGAGCACCCGCACGCGCAGGCCAGCCTCCTGGGCCGCCGCGGCCGTGAGGCCGACCGAGGCCACCTCCGGCTCCGTGAAGGTCACCTGCGGGACGGCGCGGTGGTCGGCGGTGGCGACGTGCGCGCCCCACGGCGCGTCGTCGACCGGCCGACCTGCCGCGCGCGCGGCGATCGCGTCGCCCGCGGCCCGCGCCTGGTACTTGCCCTGGTGGGTGAGCTTCACCCGCCCGTTGACGTCGCCCACGGCGTACAGCCAGTCGTAGCCCGGCACCCGCATGGTGTCGTCGACCTCGATCGCGTCGTCCGCGACGAGGCCGATCTCCTCGAGCCCGAGATCCCGCGTGCGGCCCACCCGGCCGGTCGCGACGAGCACGCGCTCCGCGAGCACGCGCGAGCCGTCGTCGAGGGTCAGCACGGCGTTCTTCTCGGCGCGGTGCGCCGCGACGACCGAGACGCCCGTGAGCACCCGCACGCCCGCCGCCTCGAGGCCCTCGCGCACGAGCTCGGCGGCGAACGGCTCGACCGCGCCGAGCAGGCTCCCGCGGGCGAGCACGGTCACGCGGCTGCCGAGGCTCGCGTAGGCCGCCGCGAGCTCGCTTCCGACGACGCCGCCGCCGAGCACGGCGAGCGTCGCGGGCGCCTCGGATGCCGAGGTCGCCTCGCGCGAGGTCCACGGCTCGAGCTCGGCGAGCCCCGGGATGTCGGGGAGCACGGGCACGGAACCGGTGCACACCGCGACGGCGTGCCGCGCGCGGAGCTCGGTGACGGTGCCGTCCGGGCCCGTCACGACAACCCGCCGCGGCCCGACGATCCGCGCGTGTCCGCGCAGCAGCTCGATCCCCGCGCCGTCGACCCACTCGACCTGCGAGGCGTCGTCGCGGTCGTGCGTGATGCGGTCGCGGCGCCGGAAGACGGCGCGTGCGTCGATCTCACCCGTCACGGCCTCCGCCGCCCCCGCGACGGCGCGCGCGGCCCGCACGGCGGCGCCCGCCCGCAGCAGCGCCTTCGAGGGCATGCACGCCCAGTACGAGCACTCGCCGCCCACGAGCTCCTCTTCGACCAGGACGGTGCTCAGGCCGCCCTGCACCGTGCGATCGGCGACGTTCTCGCCCACCGCGCCGGCTCCGATCACGATCACGTCGACCTCGCGCGCGTCCATGATCCGAGGGTAGGGCGGCCGCATCAGGCGCGCAGCGCCGCGATGAGCCTCAGGATCGTCGGCGCGTCCTCGACGGCCTTCTCGGGCGACTCCGGCGCGAACGACGCGATCGTGGCTCCCGCGAGCGGGAGGCGGGCGAGGAGCGCCTTGACGGCGGCGACGAGCTGGGTCGCGGTGAGGCCGAAGGGGATCGGCTCGAGCAGACCATCGAACTCGGCGGGGTCGAGCACGTCGAGGTCGACATGCACGTAGACGCGGCGCGCACCGGTCGCGGCCACGGCGTCCGCGAGGGCCTCGGCGTCGGCGAGCGACGTGATATCGAGCGAGGCGACGCCCTTCTCCCGCGCGAAGTCCTCCTCGCCCGGATCCCACTCCCGGGCACCCGCGAGGATCACGCGCGACGGGTCGACGGCGCCCTCCTCGATGAGCGAGGCGAGCACCATGCCGCCGAAGGCGCCGGAGGGCGAGGTGGAAGGCGTATTGAGGTCGGGGTGCGCGTCGAACCAGACGAGGGCGAGGTCGTCGCCCGCGACGTGGCGCACGGCCGCTGCCGAGACGCCGCAGTCGCCGCCGATGACGACGGCCGCGTCGTCGAGCTCCGCGAGCGTGTCCGCGAGACGCTCGCGCACGAGCTGGAGGGAACCGTAGCGGGCGACCCCCGTGCCCTGCTCGTCGCCGGCCTCGAGCGGCACCGGCACCTCGCGCGTCGAGCTCGCGGGGAGGTCGGAGCGGATGGCCTCCGCCCCCTCGGCGAGCCGCATCGCGCGACTCGACGGTGATCCCTGCCACTGCGGGACGACGACGAAGGTCATGCGGGCTCCGGTCTCCCGCGCGCCCACGCGCGCGATGCTCCGAATCCTATTCGGCTGTCGTCGGCAGGACCGTGAGCTCGCCGATCGTCCCGCCCGCATCGCGCCACACCGTCCCGTCGGCGGAGGCGAGCCCGCCCTCGGCGACGAGCTCGTAGTCGCCGGGGGCGAGTCTGGCCGGATCCGCCGCACCGTCCACGGGGCAGGCGTGCAGCTCGAGTTCGAGCGGGACGTCGGCCGCGCCGGCCGCGACCGGCACCTCGCCCGCGCCGGCGGCCTCCGCGAACCCCGCGACACGACCGTCGCGCACGAGGACGAGCGAGATGCGCAGCGTCGCGGGTGAGGGATCCAGGGCGTCCGCCGCGATCGTGACGGTCGTGCCGAGGCGCACCGTCGTCGTCTCGGCCGTCACGGTGCCCACACCGAGCACCGCCGACGGCCCCGCGGCGAGCTCCGCGCCGCACTCCGTCCGGGCGCGCAGCGTGCTCCCGGCGTCTTCCTCGTCGGCGGGCGCGTCCATCGACTCGGGGGCGAGGGCCGCGCCGCCGCTGTCGCTCGCGCCCATGGGGCCCATGGCGCCGATCCCCGCCGCGACGGGCACGATGACGGCGAGCGCCGAGAGGCCCCCCAGCGCACCGAGCGCGAGGCGCTTCGGCCGCCGACGGGCGCGCGCGAGCCGGATGACACGGTCGGCGTCGAGACGGGTTCCGCCCTCGCCCTCCCCGCGCAGAAGGGCGCGCAGCTCAGATTCGCTGGGCACGATCGCCCTCCTTCCGATCGGAGTCGCGCTGCCCGCTCCGGGGGAGCGACGGCGTGCGCAGCGGTGTCGTGCCGGTTCCCGGCCGCGCCCCGCCCGGGCCGAGGCGATCCGCGGCGGTGCCGTCGTCCGCGAGGGCGATCGCCATCTTGGCGAGGCCGTCGCTCAGGTAGCGCTTCACGGCGCCCGAGCTGATGCCGAGCGCCTCGGCGATGTCGTCGACCTTGAGGTCGTCGTAATAGCGCAGCACGAGGCACGCCCGCTCGCGCGGGCTGAGCTTGCGCAGCTCGCTGTGCACGTCGAGTCGCAGCTCGGTCGCGGCATCCGGGGAGGGGAGCTCGTCGGGCTCGTACTGGGTGGGGGCGACGCGCCGCCAGCGGGTCACCCGCCGCCCGCGGTCGACGGAGGCGTTGAGGATCGCGCGCCGCACGTACGACTCGGCGCTCGCGACGGTGAAGCCGTTGCGCAGCCGCCCGAAGGTGCGTACGAGGGCGTCCTGCACGAGGTCGGCCGCGTCGTCCGCGCTTCCCGTCAGGAGCGTCGCGTAGCGCAGGAGTGCGTCGCCGCGCTCGGCGACGAGTTGCGTCACGACGCGTTCCCAGTGCGCTTCGGCCACGGCGTCCTCCCTCCTATCTCTTCAGACGGACGGTAGCGGCGAAACGTTGCCCCCGGGGGCGAGGCGTTCCGCGAGTTCGGCGCCCGCGCGCTCGAGCAGGCGCAGCGCATCCGTCATCGCGGCCGCACGGGAGCCCGCCAGCTCGACGAGCGAGACGTGCTCTCTCCCGGATGCGGCGCCCGAGTCGATCGAGCCCGCGACGAGCGCGACGGGCACGCGTGCCGTGTCGGCCCGGCGCATGATCGCGCCCGCGACCTTGCCCGTCGCCGTCGCCGCGTCGATCCGCCCCTCGCCCGTCACGACGAGGTCGGCTTCGGCGATCGCGGCGTCGAGCCCGGTGAGCGCCGAGACGGCGGCGGACCCGGATGCGACCCGGGCGCTCCACGCCGTCACGAGTCCGTAGGCGGTGCCGCCCGCGACCCCCGCTCCCGGCGCGTCGGGGTCGCCCCCGAGTCGCGTCGCGAGTCGGCCGAGCGCCGCGTCGAGCGTGCGCACGTCGTCGGGAGTCGCCCCCTTCTGCGGCCCGAACACGGATGCCGCCCCGCGCGGGCCGGTGAGCGGCGCGTCGACGTCGCACCACAGCTCGAGCTCCGCCGGGGGAGTGCGCAACCCGGAGAGGTCGACGCGATCGAGGCGAGCGAGCGCGGCCCCACCGCCCGCCAGTTCCCGCCCCTCGGCGTCGAGGAAGCGCGCCCCGAGTGCGGCGAGGGCGCCCGTGCCCCCGTCGGTCGACGCGGAGCCTCCGAGACCCACGATCACCCGTTCCGCGCCCGCATCGAGGACGCGCGCGAGCAGCTCGCCGAGGCCGCGCGTCGATGCGCCGAGCGGGTCGGGGCGCGCCATCCGCGACAGCCCGACGCAGTCGGCGAGCTCGACGAGGGCGCGTCCGTCGGGCAGCTCGAGCCAGCGGCCGGGTGCGGGCTCGCCGCCGGCTCCCGTCACCTGACCCGCGTCGCGCAGCACGGCGTCCGGGATCGCCTCGGCGACGACGTCGAGCGTGCCGACGCCGCCGTCGGCCTGCGGCAGCACGCGCACCTCGTCGAGGGGGCGCGCCGAGTGCCAGCCGCGCGCGATCGCGGCCGCGGCATCCCGCGCCGAGCACGAGCCGGTGAAGGAATCGGGGGCCACGACGATGCGCATGCCCCCAGTGTGGTGCCCTCGACACGATTCGAACGTGCGACTTCTTCCTCCGGAGGGAAGCGCTCTATCCACTGAGCTACGAGGGCGCGGCCCCTAGGCTATCAGCATGCCGACCGCCCCCTCCGCCGACAGACGCCCATGACGCTGCGGCGCGACGTGCGGGCCAGCCTGACCTTCCAGGTCGTCGATCCCACCGCGTTCGCGCTCGCGCTCGCCGTCGCCGAGGGGGTGCCGACGACGGTCGAGACCCTCCGCGTGTCGCTCGGCGGCGATCCTGTGGCACCCCGCCCGCTCGCGGATGTGCACGGCACGAGGCTTGACCTCTTCGAGACGACGGAGGGGGTGCTGCAGGTCGACTACACGGCGACCGTCACGGGCCGCGCCGCCCCGGCACCCGTCGACCCGCTCGACGCCGTCGTCTACCTGCGTCCGAGCCGCTACGTGCAGTCGGATGCGCTCACCCCGTTCGCGCGCGACACCTTCCCTGGCCTCGAGGGCTGGCCGCTCGCCCGGGCGGTGGGGGACTGGGTGCACGAGAGGCTGCGCTACGACGGGGCCGCCACCTCGCCGACGGGCGGCGCGCTCGAGACGATCGAGACGGGTGCGGGCGTGTGCCGCGACTTCGCCCACGTGACGGCCGCGCTCCTGCGCGCGCTCGACCACCCCGCGCGGCTCGTCTCGGTCTACGCCCCGCAGCTCGAGCCCATGGACCTGCACGCCGTCGTCGAGGTGCTCGTCGAGGGGCGCTGGGTCGTCGTGGACGCCACCCGCCTCGCCCCGCGCACGGGACTCGTGCGCATCGCGACGGGACGCGACGCCGCCGACACCGCATTCGAGACCAACACGCTCGCCGATGTCGAGCTGCTCGCGATGTCGATCGACGCGCGCGCCGACGAGGAGTTCGTCGACGACCACACGGAGCCCGTCGAGCTCCGCTGAGCTCAGGGGAGTGCGGAGAGGGCCGCGTCGACGAGCGGCTCGGCGTCCTCCGGCGTGGCGAAGTACGGCGACCGCGCGACGACCCAGTAGGAGCCCTCGGTCGCCGTCGCCTCGCCGACGCCGCCGACCACCCGGAACCACCCGAAACCGGTTCCCGAGCCGGAGGCGGCCTCCGCCTCCTTCGCCTCGAGCGCGGCCGGGTCGAGCGCGGCCACCGAGATGTCGATCGTGCCGCCGCTCGTGTCGTTCTGCCAACGGCACGCCGTGCCCTGCGCGTCGACGGCCGTGCGCGCGGGCGTGCCCGACTCCGGCGACCACCCGGTCAGCAGGCTGAAGTTGGGGTTGAAGTCGTACATCGCCTGCGGCGTGACGAGCGCGTCGCACGCGATCGAGACCGGCGTCGAGCCCGGGGCGCTCGGAGAAGCAGACGGCTCCGCGCTCGCCGAAGGCGAGGGCGACGCGCTCGGGCTGCCGCTGCCATCCGGGGTCGGCGTGGGCTGCGGCACGGTGCACGCCGTCAAGAGCGCGGCGGCGGCGAGCAGGGCGGATGCGGACAGCACGAGCGGAAGACGGCGCATGGGGCCATTCTCGCCCGCCGGGGGTGCGGGCCCCGGGAGCGACGGGCCGGACGACTAGGATCGAACCTCGTGAATCCCGCCGAACTCGCCGCCGTCCTGCTCGACCTCGTGCGCCGGGCGGCCGCGGACCGCGGCACCGATCCCGGCGACATCGCGCCGGAGGACGTCACCCTCGAGCGCCCGCGCAACCGCGACCACGGCGACTGGGCCTCCAATGTCGCGCTCAAGCTCGGCAAGCGCATCGGCGTCCCGCCGCGTGAGCTCGCCGAGGCGCTCGCCGCCGCTCTCCTCGAGGTCGACGGCGTCGCCTCGACCGAGGTCGCGGGTCCCGGCTTCCTCAACATCACGCTCGACGCGGCCGCCGCCGGCGCCCTCGCGGCGAGCATCCTCGACGCGGGCGAGGCCTACGGTCGCGGCACCCTCTACGACGGGGTGCGCATCAACCTCGAGTTCGTGTCGGCGAACCCCACGGGCCCCATCCACATCGGCGGCACCCGCTGGGCCGCGGTCGGCGACAGCCTCGCGCGGCTCATGGAGGCCCAGGGCGGCCTCGTCACGCGCGAGTACTACTTCAACGACCACGGCGCCCAGATCGACCGCTTCGCGCGCAGCCTCGTCGCCGCCCACCGGGGCGAGCCCGCCCCCGAGGACGGCTACGGCGGCGCCTACATCCTCGACATCGCGGCCCGCGTCGAGCAGGACTACCCCGGCGATCTCGACGCGCTCCCGCGCGACGAGCAGCAGGAGGTCTTCCGCGAGCTCGGCGTCGCGCAGATGTTCGGCGAGATCAAGGCGAGCCTGCACGACTTCGGCGTCGACTTCGACGTCTACTTCCACGAGAACTCGCTCCACGAGTCCGGCGCCGTCGAGCGCGCCGTCGCGCGCCTGCGCGAGCTCGGCCACATCTACGAGGCCGACGGCGCGACATGGCTGCGCACGACGGAGTTCGGCGACGACAAGGACCGCGTCGTCATCAAGTCGGACGGCGAGCCCGCCTACATCTCGGGCGATCTCGCCTACTACCTCGACAAGCGGGAACGCGGCTTCGAGCGCTGCATCATCATGCTCGGCGCCGACCACCACGGCTACGTCAAGCGCCTCATGGCGATGACGGCCGCGTTCGGCGACGTGCCCTACGTCAACCTCGAGATCCTCATCGGCCAGCTCGTCAACCTCCTCAAGGACGGCGAACCGCTCCGGATGTCGAAGCGCGCGGGCACGGTCGTCACGATGGAGGACCTCGTCGACGCGGTCGGCGTCGACGCCGCGCGCTACGCCCTCGTGCGCAGCTCGATCGACTCCAACATCGACATCGACCTCGATCTGCTCGCGAAGAAGACGAACGACAACCCCGTGTTCTACGTGCAGTACGCGCACTCCCGCACGCGCGCCGTCGCGCGCAACGCGGAGGCCGCGGGCATCACGCGCGACGACTTCGACCCCTCGCTCCTCGCGCACGAGACCGAGAGCGAGCTGCTCGGCGCACTCGCCGAGTTCCCGCGCATCACCCTGCAGGCGGTCGAGCTGCGCGAGCCGCACCGCGTCGCCCGCTACCTCGAGGAGCTCGCGGGCTCCTACCACCGCTGGTACGGCGCGTGCCGGGTGATCCCGCTCGGCGACGACCCCGTCGAGGGCGTGCACCGCGCGCGACTCACCCTCAACGACGCCACCGGGCAGGTGCTGCGCAACGGCCTCGCGCTGCTCGGGGTGAGCGCGCCCGAGCGGATGTGACATGACCGCCGCGCCCGCGACACCCGAGCCCGTGCGCCGGCGCCGCCGGGCGTGGCCGTGGGTGCTGCTCGTCGTCGGCGTGCTGCTCGTCGCCGCCGGTTTCGCGGCCGACGCGCTCGTGCGGGGTCTCGCGGAGCGTGCGATCGCCGAGCAGGTCTCGTCCGCGCTCGACGTGCCGCCCGGCACGGAGGTCACGGCGTCGATCGGCGGCGGTCCCGTGCTCGTTCAAGCCATCGCGGGCCAGCTCGAGCGGGTCGACGTCGACGTCCCCGCTCTCGCCCTCGGCCCGCTCACGGGCGACCTCGCGATCCTCGCGCAGGACGTCCCGTTCGACACCGCGGCCCCCACGCGTGCGCTCACCGTGCAGTACGCCGTCGCGGCCGACGCGCTCGCCGCCGTCGCCCCCGACGTGGCCGGCTTCGCCGTCGACAGCGTGACGATCGACGGGGGAGAGCTCGTCGCCACCGGCAGCATCTCGGTGTTCGGTGCGGCCCTTCCTCTCGGCATCGGACTCACCCCCTCCGCGATCGACGGCGAGCTCGCCTTCGATCCCACGAGCATCCGGATCGGCGACGGCACCCTGACGGCCGCCCAGCTGCGCGCGGATCCCGTGCTCGGCGGTCTCGCCGACGCGCTCCTGCAGCAGCGCCGGGTGTGCATCGCCGACGCGCTCCCGGCGGCGCTGCGACTCGATCGTCTCGCCGTCGAGGGCCGGAACCTCGTGGCGACCTTCGACGGCTCGGACGTCGCGATCGCGGGGGACGGCTTCCGCGAGAAGGGCGTGTGCCCCGCGTGACGACAGCATCCCCGGGGGCCGCGCCCCGGCTGCGGCGCACGGCCGCCCGCCTCGCGTGGATCTCGGCGGTCGGCGGCCTCGCCCTCGCCCTCGTGCTCGCGCTCCTCGGCGTCGGGGCCGCGCGAGGCGGCGGAGACCTCTTCGTCGAGCTCATCCCCGCCATCCTCGCCGTCGGGATCGGCATGGCGGCACCGCCCTACCTGCTCGCCCTCGCGGCCCTCGCGCTCGTGGGCGGGCACCGCTCGCCGCGCGTCGAGATGATCGCGGCGGCCGTGGGCGCCGTCATCGGGGCGTTCGTGTCGCCCGTCGCCTTCTACGCGGGGTTCCCGGCTCTCGGCCTCGTCGTGGCGCTCGTGATCGCGGCGGTGGCCGGCATCGGGTTCCCGCTCGTCGTGCGGGCGCTGTGGCGCCGAGCGTCCTGAGGGGCACCCCGCGCTCGGCTAGACTCGTGGCGGCTTCAGGGACCAAGCCGGGTCCGCTCGCCTCACTCTTCGTTCCGACGTCCCCGTGAGGTTCGCATGACCGCCAGCCCTCTCGCCCCCGAGCGGCTCGCGCACCCCGACGACGCCAACGCCCTCGATCCGCGCGTCTGGCCGGCCTCGGCGGATCGCGCCGACTCGGGCGCACTCCGGGTGGGGGGCGTCGCGGCGTCCGCGCTGCACGCCGCCTACGGCACGCCGCTCTACGTCGTCGACGAGCTCGACGTACGCGCCCGCGCCGCCCGCATCCGCGACGCCTTCGCCTCCGCCTTCGCGCCCCTCGGCGTGCGCACGACCGTCTACTACGCGGGCAAGGCCTTCCTCTCGGTCGAGGTCGCCCGCTGGATGGCCGAGGAGGGCCTCAGCCTCGACGTGTGCAGCGGAGGCGAGCTCGCCGTCGCGGAGGCCGCGGGATTCGACCCGCGCCGCCTCGGCTTCCACGGCAACAACAAGAGCCTCGCCGAGATCGACCACGCGGTCGGTCTCGGGATGGGCGCGATCGTTCTCGACAGCGTCGTCGAGATCGACCGTGTCGCGCAGGCCGCCGCCCGCCACGGGCGGGTGCAGAACGTGCGACTGCGCATCAACAGCGGGGTGCACGCGTCGACCCACGAGTACCTCGCGACCGCCCGCGAGGACCAGAAGTTCGGCATCCCGATCGCCGACGCGGCCGACGCGGTCGCCCTCATCCGCGCGCAGCCGAGCCTCAGGTTCCTCGGGCTGCACTCCCACATCGGATCGCAGATCTTCGAGGCGGGCGGCTTCCTCGAGGCGTCGCGACGCCTGCTGGCCCTGCACGCCGAACTGCTCGCGGGCGGCGAGATCCCCGAGCTCAACCTCGGCGGCGGATTCGGCATCGCCTACACGAGCGCCGACGAGGTCACGCCCATCGAGAGCATCGCCGCCGACTTCGCGGACGCCGTGGGGTCGGAGTGCGCCCGCCTCGGCATCCCCGTCCCCGCGCTCGCGATCGAGCCGGGGCGGGCCATCGTCGGCCCGGCGGGCATCACGCTCTACGAGGTCGGCACCGTCAAGGACGTGCTCGTCGACGGCACCGCGGTGCGGCGGTACGTGAGCGTCGACGGCGGCATGAGCGACAACCTCCGCACGGCGCTCTACCACGCCGACTACACGGCACGCATCGCGAACCGTGTGACGGATGCCGACCCGGCCCTCGTGCGCGTCGCCGGCAAGCACTGCGAGTCGGGCGACATCGTCGTGCGCGACGAGTACCTGCCGGGCGACGTGCGCCCCGGAGACCTGCTCGCGGTCGCGGCGACGGGCGCCTACTGCTGGTCGCTCTCGAGCAACTACAACTACCTCGGACGCCCCGCCGTCGTCGCGGTCCGCGAGGGGACGAGCCGTGTGCTCGTCCGCCGCGAGAACACGCACGACCTGCTGCGGCGGGACGCCGGCTACTCCTCGGGTGCCGAGGAGATCGACATCGACACCATCCTCGACCGGGAACACTGATACGACGAATGATCGAGTACCGAAACCTGAGAATCGCCGTCCTCGGCGCCGGCTCCGTGGGCGCCCAGGTGGCGTCCCTCCTGCTGCAGCACGGCGACGAGCTCGCCGGGCGCGTGGGGGCGGGCCTCGAGCTCGTCGGCATCGCCGTGCGCGACCTCGACGCGCCGCGCACCGCCGAGCTGCCGCGCGAGCTCCTCACGACCGACGCGCGCTCGCTCATCCTCGGCGCCGACATCGTCATCGAGGTCATGGGCGGCCTCGAGCCCGCCCGCGAGTACCTCGAGCTCGCCCTCACCTCGGGCGCCGACGTCATCACCGCCAACAAGGCGCTGCTCGCGACCCACGGCCCCGAACTCTTCGCGATCGCCGAGCAGGTCGGCGCGCAGCTCTACTACGAGGCGGCGGTCGGCGGCGCGATCCCCATCATCCGGCCCCTGCGGGACAGCCTCGCGGGCGACCGGGTCCACCGCATCCTCGGCATCGTCAACGGCACGACGAACTACATCCTCGACCGCATGGACCGCGAGGGCGACTCGCTCGAGCAGGCGCTCGCGATCGCGACCGAGCTCGGCTACGCGGAGGCCGACCCGACGGCTGACATCGAGGGCTACGACGCGGCGCAGAAGGCCGCGATCCTCTCGAGTCTCGCCTTCCACACGACGGTGCCGCTCGAGTCCGTGCACCGCGAGGGCATCACGGGCATCACGCGCGAGCAGGTCGTCGCCGCTCAGCGCAGCGGCTTCGTCGTCAAGCTGCTCGCCGTGTGCGAGCGCCTCGTCGACCCCGAGACGGGCGAGGACGGCGTGAGCGCGCGCGTGCATCCCGCGCTCATCCCCGCGACCCACCCGCTCGCCGCCGTGCACGGCGCCAACAACGCCGTGTTCGTCGAGGCGGAGGCCGCCGGGAGCCTCATGTTCTACGGCGCGGGCGCGGGCGGAATCCAGACGGCCTCGGCCGTGCTCGGCGACCTCGTGTCGGCCGCGCGTCGCCACGTCGTCGGCGGCCCGGGCGTCGCGGAGTCGACCCACGCCGACCTGCCGATCCTGCCCATCAGCCGCGTGTGGACGCGCTACCAGATCACGCTCAGCGTGCTCGATCTGCCGGGCGTGCTCGCGCAGATCGCGACGGTCTTCGCCCAGCACGACGTCTCGGTCGAGGCCGTGCAGCAGACCATCTCGGACGAGGTCGGTCCGGACGGGAATGCACCCGGCGCTACGCTTGTCATCGGCACGCATCGTGCGACCGAGGCCGCGCTAGCCGCGACGGTCGCCGACCTCGCCGGCAGCCCCGTCGTCGCGCGGGTCGAGAGCGTGCTCCGGGTCGAGGGACTGTAAGGAAGACAATGGCTCACCAGTGGCGCGGCGTGCTGCGCGAATACGCCGACCGGCTCGACGTCACCGACGCGACGCCGATCATCACGCTCGGTGAGGGCGGTACGCCCCTCATCCCCGCGCCCGCCCTCTCGGCGCGCACGGGCGCACAGGTGTGGGTGAAGTTCGAGGGGATGAACCCCACGGGCTCCTTCAAGGACCGCGGCATGACGATGGCTGTGTCCAAGGCCGTCGAGCACGGCGCGAAGGCGATCATCTGCGCCTCGACCGGCAACACCTCCGCCTCGGCGGCGGCCTACGCGACCCACGCGGGCATCACGGCCGCGGTGCTCGTGCCGGAGGGCAAGATCGCCCTCGGCAAGCTCGCCCAGGCCATCGCACACGGCGCCGAGCTCCTGCAGGTGCGCGGCAACTTCGACGACTGCCTCGACATCGCACGCGACCTCGCGGCGAACTACCCCGTGCACCTCGTCAACTCGGTCAACAACGACCGCATCGAGGGGCAGAAGACCGCCGCGTTCGAGGTCGTCGAGGTGCTCGGCGACGCGCCCGACTTCCACTTCATCCCCGTCGGCAACGCGGGCAACTACACCGCCTACACGCGCGGCTACCGCGAGGAGGCCGCGCGCGGCGTCACGACCAAGCTGCCCCGGATGTTCGGCTTCCAGGCGGAGGGCTCGGCGCCGCTCGTGCGCGGCGAGATCGTGCGCGACCCCGAGACGATCGCGAGCGCCATCCGCATCGGCAACCCCGCCTCGTGGGAGTTCGCCCTGAGCGCGCGCGAGGAGACCGACGGCTACTTCGGCGCGATCAGCGACGCCAAGATCCTCGAGGCGCACCGCATCCTCTCGAGCGAGGTCGGCGTGTTCGTCGAGCCCGCCTCCGCCGCGAGCGTCGCGGGGCTCCTCGACCGCGCCGAGGCCGGCGTCATCCCGCAGGGTGCGACGGTCGTGCTGACCGTCACGGGCCACGGGCTCAAGGACCCGCAGTGGGCGCTCCGCGCGGCCGACGGCTCCGAGGTCCAGCCCACGAGCGTGCCGGTGGATGCCGACGAGATCGCCGAGGTGCTCGGCCTCGCCCGCAGCTCCGCCGACGCGACGGCCTCTGCATGAGCCTCGTCGGCCGATCCGTCACGGTCCGGGTCCCCGCCACGACGGCGAACCTCGGCCCGGGCTTCGACACGCTCGGCATGGCGCTCGCCGTCTACGACGAGCTCGAGGTGACCGCGCGGTCCACCCCCGGTGCGTCGGTGCGCGTCGTGGGCGTGGGGGAGGGCGAGGTGCCGACCGACGAGTCGAACCTCGTCGTGCGGGCGATCGCCCACACCTTCGCCGCCGTGGGGCAGGAGCTGCCCGGTCTCGACCTCGTCGCCCACAACTCCATCCCCCACGGGCGCGGCATGGGCTCCTCGGGCGCCGCGATCGTCTCGGGCATCATGGCCGCGAAGGGGCTTCTCGAGGGGGTCGTCGAATTCTCGGCCGAGGACCTGCTCGCGATCGCGACCGAGCTCGAGGGCCACCCCGACAACGTCGCACCGGCGCTCTTCGGCGGCCTCACGATCACCTGGGTCACGCCTGACGGCCCGCGCTACAAGAAGCTCATCGTGCACCGCGGCGTGAGCCCGCTCGTCGCAGTGCCTCACGAGCGCACGATGTCGACCGCGCTCGCGCGCAGCCTGCAGCCCGACTCGGTGCCGCACGAGGACGCCATCTTCAACGTGTCGCGCTCCGCGCTGCTCATCGCGGCGCTCGTGCAGAGCCCGGAGCTCCTGCTCGCGGCGACCGAGGACAAACTGCACCAGAGCTACCGCGCGAGCGCGATGCCCGAGACGGATGCGCTCATCCAGCTGCTCCGCGCCGAGGGTCTCGCGGCCGTCGTCTCAGGTGCCGGGCCGTCGATCCTCGTGCTCGGCTCCGACCCCGCCCAGCGCCTCCGCGCGGCCGAGCTCATCGCCCGGAACGCCGAATCCCCGTGGGAATGCCTGATGCTCGCCGTCGACTTCCGGGGTGCTACAGTGGTGCTGCACTCGGACGACGCCGCGGCTTAGACCGGCGCGAGGGTGCATCTCACCGGCACTCGCCGACCGCGGTTTCCCGCATCCTCATGCAACCCGAACCGCAGCGGGCGGTGCCGCCACCCCGGGAAGTTCTGTGCCCGGGTCGAAAGGACAATCCAGTCGTGACCGACACCACCATCCCCGCGGACGCCGCGGGAGATCGCGCCGCCCTCAGCCGTCTGCGTCTGCCCGAGCTGCAGGCTCTCGCCGTCGCCCGCGGCATCAGCGGCGTATCCCAGATGCGCAAAGGAGATCTCGTGGACACTCTCTCCGAACTTCCCCCCGCCGACGAGGCCGTGAGCGAGCAGCCTGCTCCCGAGTCCGCGGCCGACACCGCCCCCGCCGAGCCCGCCGAGGCTCCCGCAGAGGAGGCTCCCGCGGAGGAGGCTCCCGCACAGGAGGCTCCCGCCGACGAGGCTCCCGCCGCTGCCGACGCTCCGGCCGCCGAGGAGGCTCCCGCTGTCGCGGCCGAGCAGCCCGTCGCGCCCCGCCGCGGTTCGCGCCGCGCGAGCGTGCCCGCCGCCGACGCCGCCGCGATCGCCGCGGCGCTCCCCGCGATCGAACTCCCCGAGGCGCCTCAGCGCCGCAGCGCCGCGCAGCACGCCGCGCAGGCGGAGCTCGGCCTCGAACTCGACAAGCTCCTGCCTGCCGCCGAGCAGCCCGACGCCGAGGCGGAGGGCGAGGGTCAGCCGAGCGGACGCCGCAGCCGCAACCGGCGAGGCGGGCGCGGAGGCCAGAACGGCCAGCAGCCGCAGACCGGCGAGAAGACCGCGCAGGAGCCGGAGGCCGAGAGCGGCCAGAACGGCCAGAACGCTCAGAACGGCCCCGCACAGCAGCAGGAGGGCGCCGGCGAGCGCCGCGGTCGCGGCCGTGAACGGGGACGCAACCGTCGCAGCGGCGGAGCCGTCGACGAGCTCGAGCCGGAGATCTCGGACGACGACGTGCTCATCCCCATCGCGGGAATCCTCGACGTGCTCGACAACTACGCGTTCGTGCGCACGACGGGCTACCTCCCCGGACCGAGCGACGTCTACGTCTCGCTCGGCCAGGTCAAGAAGTACAACCTGCGCAAGGGCGACGCCGTCGTCGGCGCCATCCGTCAGCCCCGCGAGGGCGAGCAGCACGGCGGCCGTCAGAAGTACAACGCGATCGTCAAGATCGACTCGATCAACGGCCAGAGCGTCGAGGAGGCCGCGGACCGCGTCGACTTCGGCAAGCTCACGCCCATCTACCCGAACGAGCGCCTGCGCCTCGAGACGACGCCCGAGAAGCTCTCGACGCGCATCATCGACCTCATCGCGCCGATCGGCAAGGGCCAGCGCGGCCTCATCGTCGCGCCGCCGAAGGCGGGCAAGACGCTCATCCTGCAGGCCATCGCCAAGGCGATCGCGGTCAACAACCCCGAGGTCCACATCATGGTGGTGCTCGTGGACGAGCGGCCCGAAGAGGTCACCGACATGCAGCGCTCGGTCAAGGGCGAGGTCATCGCCTCGACCTTCGACCGTCCCGCCGAGGACCACACGACGGTCGCCGAGCTCGCGATCGAGCGCGCCAAGCGCCTCGTCGAGCTCGGCAACGACGTCGTCGTGCTGCTCGACTCGATCACGCGCCTCGGCCGTGCCTACAACCTGGCGTCGCCGGCATCGGGTCGCATCCTCTCGGGCGGTGTCGACGCCTCGGCGCTCTACCCGCCGAAGCGCTTCTTCGGCGCGGCCCGCAACATCGAGGGCGGCGGCTCCCTCACGATCCTCGCGACGGCGCTCGTCGAGACCGGCTCCAAGATGGACGAGGTCATCTTCGAGGAGTTCAAGGGCACCGGCAACATGGAGCTGCGGCTTTCGCGTGCCCTCGCCGACAAGCGCATCTTCCCGGCGGTCGACATCTACGCGTCGAGCACCCGCCGCGAGGAGGAGCTGCTCTCGACCGACGAGGTCAAGATCACCTGGCGTCTGCGCCGGGCGCTCGCGGGGCTCGAACTGCAGCAGCAGCTCGAGGTCGTGCTGTCCAAGCTCAAGGAGACGAGCTCGAACGTCGAGTTCCTCGTACAGATCCAGCAGTCCTTGCCGGCCGGGAACGGCAACGGCAACGGTCACGCCAAGGGCTGAGTCGTGTTCGAGTCGGTCCAGTCGCTGCTGGCCGAGCACGAACAGCTCCAGCAGCTGCTCGCGGATCCCGCGATCCACGCGGATGCGGCGCGCGCGAAGAAGGTCAACCGCCGCTACGCCGAGCTGAGCCAGATCGTCGCGGCGCACGACGGATGGCAGCAGGCGCAGTCGGATCTCGAGGCCGCGCGCGAGCTCGCCCGCGAGGACGAGGCCTTCGCCGAGGAGGTCCCGGCGCTCGAAGAGCGGGTGCAGACGGCGCAGGAGAAGCTGCGTCGCCTGCTCATCCCGCGCGACCCCGACGACGGCCGCGACGTCATCATGGAGATCAAGGGCGGCGAGGGCGGCGAGGAGTCGGCGCTCTTCGCGGCCGACCTGCTGCGCATGTACCTGCACTACGCGGAGTCCCGCGGCTGGAAGACGGAGCTGCTCGAGCGCAACGAGTCCGACCTCGGCGGCTACAAGGACGTGCAGGTCGCGATCAAGTCGAATTCGACGGACCCCGCTGACGGCGTCTGGGCGAGCCTCAAGTACGAGGGCGGCGTGCACCGCGTGCAGCGCGTGCCGGCGACCGAGTCGCAGGGCCGCATCCACACCTCGACGACGGGCGTGCTCGTCTTCCCCGAGGTCGATGAACCCGAAGAGGTGCAGATCGACCAGAACGATCTGAAGATCGACGTGTACCGGTCCTCGGGCCCCGGCGGCCAGTCGGTCAATACGACGGACTCGGCGGTGCGCATCACGCACCTTCCCACGGGCATCGTCGTCTCGATGCAGAACGAGAAGTCGCAGCTGCAGAATCGCGAGGCGGCGATGCGCGTGCTGCGCGCCCGCATCCTCGCGAAGCAGCAGGAGGAGCTCGACGCGGCGGCCTCGGATGCGCGCAAGAGCCAGATCCGCTCGATGGACCGCTCGGAGCGCATCCGCACCTACAACTTCCCCGAGAACCGCATCGCCGACCACCGCACGGGCTACAAGGCCTACAACCTCGACCAGGTCATGAACGGCGCGCTCCAGCCCGTCATCGACGCGTGCGTGCAGATGGACGAGGAGGCCCGGCTCGCGGCCCTCGGCTCCTCCGACGACTGAGCAGCGGATGATCCCCCAGACGATCGCTGAGCTGCGCGCGCACGGCGTGCGCGTGCTCGAGCGGGCCCACGTGCCGACGCCCGAGGCGGATGCGGAGCTCCTCCTCGCGCACGTGCTCGGCCTCACGAGGGGGCAGGTGCAGGCGAAGGCCGTGACGGGGGCGGGGGCCGGCCCGGACGAACGACTCGCCTACCTCGAGGCGGTGGAGCGCCGCGCCGCGCGTGAGCCGCTGCAGCACATCACGGGCGTCGCCCCCTTCCGCTCGATCGAACTCGCCGTCGGGCCCGGGGTCTTCGTGCCGCGCCCCGAGACCGAGTTCGTGGCGCAGCTCGCGATCGACGCGCTCCAGGCGGTCGCGAACGCTCGGCCCCTCGCCGTCGACCTCGGCACGGGCTCCGGCGCGCTCGCCCTCGCGCTCGCGACCGAGGTGCCCCACGCATCCGTCGTCGCGGTCGAGAACTCTCCCCGCGCGTTCGTGTGGGCGAAGGAGAACGTGCGGCGCATCGCCCCCGACAACGTCCGCCTCGTCTTCGCCGATCTCGCCGAGGCGCTGCCGGAGCTCGACGGCACGGTCGACGTGCTCGTCTCCAACCCGCCCTACATCCCCGACGACGCCATCCCGCGCGACCCCGAGGTGCGCCTCCACGACCCCGCGGCGGCGCTCTACGGCGGCCCGGACGGGCTGGACGTCGTGCGCACCCTCTCCCGCCGTGCGCGCGAGCTCGTGCGACCGGGCGGCGCGCTCGTGATCGAGCACGGCGAGCTGCAGGGCGCCGAGCTCCGCGCGGTGCTCGACGGCGACGGCTGGCGCGCGACCGCCACCCACCGCGACCTGCTCGGCCGCGACCGCGCGACGACGGCCCTGCGGTGAGGTCGGCCCCGCCCGCGTCGCGCCCGGATGAGGCGTGGAGCGGCCTCGCGGCTCGCCGCTCCTAGGATGGATGAGCCATGGCGATCTACGACACGGGCGTCCCCGACGAGCTGATGACGGGGATGCGTCTCGCCCGCGGCGCGATCGCGCGCGGCGAGCTCGTCGTCATCCCCACCGACACGGTCTACGGCGTCGCGGCGGACGCCTTCTCGCCCGCGGCCGTGCAGCGGCTGCTCGACGCCAAGGGCCGTGACCGCACGGCGCCCCCGCCCGTGCTCGTGCCCGGCCTCGAGACGCTCGACGCGCTCGCCGATCCCGTGCCCGACGAGGTGCGGGCGCTCGTCGCGGAGTTCTGGCCCGGCGGCCTCACGGTCATCCTGCGTGCGCGACCCATGCTCGACTGGGACCTCGGCGAGACGCGCGGCACGGTCGCCCTCCGCATGCCCTCGGACAAGGTCGCCCTCGAACTGCTCGCCGAGACGGGCCCCCTCGCCGTCTCGAGCGCCAACCTCACGGGGCAGCCCGCCGCGCTCACGGCCGCCGAGGCCGAAGCCATGCTGGGGGAGAGCGTCGCCGTCTACCTCGAGGCGGGGCGCGCGGGCGGCGCTTACCCGACGGCGGCAGCCCACACGGGATCGACGATCGTCGACGCGACGAACCTCGAGCACCCCGACGGCCGCCTCCGGATCGTTCGCCACGGCGTCGTGCCGGACGAGGAGATCATCCGCGTGGTCGGGGAGGACCGATGCGCGTGATCGCCTACGTCGCGACGGCGGGCGTCGCCGCGATCGTCTCGTTCGCGCTCTCCATGGTGATCTGGAAGCTGTCGCACCGCTTCCGCCTGTATCCGAAGATCCGTGAGCGCGACGTGCACACGCGTCCCACGCCGCGACTCGGCGGCGTCGCGATGTTCCTCGGCATTGTCGCGGCCTTCGCGGTCGGCGCCTTCATCCCCGAGCTCGCGATCGTGTACTCGCAGCCCATGCACATCTGGGGGCTGCTCGGCTCGGCGCTCATGATCGTGCTCATCGGCGTCGCCGACGACATCTGGGATCTCGACTGGCTCACGAAGCTCGCGGGCCAGCTCCTCGCCGCGGCGCTGCTCGCGTGGAGCGGCATCCAGTTCCTCTCCTTCCCGCTGCCGGGCGTGATCGTTCAGCTCGCCCCGTGGCAGTCGCTCGTCATCACCGTCTTCGTCATCGTGCTCGTCATGAACGCGATCAACTTCATCGACGGTCTCGACGGGCTCGTCGCGGGCGTCGCGATCATCGCGAACGGCGTCTTCTCGGTCTACGTGCTCGTCATCTCGTCGGGGCCGACGGGGCAGAGCGACTACTTCAACCTCGCGCAGCTCATCTCCGCAGCCCTCATCGGCGCATGCTTCGGCTTCCTGCCGCTCAACTGGCACCGTGCCCGACTGTTCATGGGCGACGCGGGCGCCCTCCTCACGGGGCTGCTCATGGCGGCCTCGACGATCGCCGTGACGGGACAGATCGACCCGGGGGCGCTCGAGGAGACCGTCGGAAGCGCGCGGCAGTTCTTCCCCGCGTTCATCCCGCTCGTGCTCCCGTTCGCCATCCTGCTCGTGCCGCTGCTCGACTTCGGACTCGCGGTCATCCGGCGCCTGCGTGCCGGGAAGTCGCCGTTCTCGGCCGACCGCAAGCACCTGCACCACCGCCTGCTCGACATGGGGCACTCCCACCTGCACGCCGTGCTCATCCTGTACGGCTGGACGGGTTCCGCCGCGATCGGCATGCTCCTGTTCCTCTTCATCGACACGTGGTGGGCCGCGCTCGCGACCCTCCTCGGCCTCGTCGCCTGCACGATCATCACCCTCGCCCCGCTCAGCCGCCGCAAGGCCGTCGAGGCCGCCGTGCAGAGCACCCCCGGCGACGACGAGCTCGCGCGCTTCGACCCGCTCGACGCCGCGGCCGAGGACTCGGCTCCGCCGAGCGACGCGGACGCGCGCGACGTGCTCGAGCGCATCCACGACCACGACCACGAGAAGGAGGGCTCCGCGTGAGCGCGACCCCCAACCCCATCCTCACGACCGCACTGCGCTGGGGCGCCCTCTTCGCGACCGGGCTCGCCGTGCTCGCGGGCGGCATCGGCCTGCTCGTCGCGGGCCTGGCGGGGCTCTGGGGCGGACTGCTCGGCGCCCTCCTCGCCTTCGCGTTCCTCGCCCTCACGGCGGGCAGCATCCTGCTGGGTCAGCGCCTCACGGTCGGCGACCCGAACAGCCCGCTGTTCTACGGCGTCGTGCTGGGGGCGTGGCTGCTCAAGCTCATCGTCTTCTTCGTCTTCATGTTCTGGCTCCGCGGGCAGGACTGGATCGACCCGTGGGTGTTCTTCTTCACCGTCATCGCCGCCGTGCTCGGCTCGCTCGTCGTCGACGTGCTCTCCTTCGTGCGCTCGCGAGCACCGTACGTCGACGTGCAGCTCCCCGGCGACCGCGAAGAGGACAGGTAAGGACGTCCTGACCACCGCCTCGGCCCTGGTAGGCTGAGATCAACCCCATTCCATCGCCGCGTGCCAGCACGCCCCGAGTCTGGAGTCAGCGCTGCTAGCTTCCGCCCTCACCCCCCTGATTCGGTTCAGCGACGACACCGACGGCGGATTCCACGGCCCGTCGCTGGAGGAGTTCTTCCCGCCGGCGGTCCTGTTCGAAGGCACGCCCTTCGAGCTCAACCGCATCATGCTCATCCGCATCCTCATCACGGTGCTGCTCATCGTGTGGATGATCGTGGCCACCCGGCGCATGCGGCTCGTCCCCACGCGCTTCCAGGCCGCGAACGAGTTCCTCTTCGGCTTCGTGCGCAACAGCATCATCGTCGAGACCCTCGGCGAGAAGGACGGTCGCCGCTTCATGGCGCCGCTCTTCGCGATGTTCTTCCTCATCCTCGGCCTCAACCTCACGGGCATCGTGCCGGGCTTCAACATCGCGGGCACCTCCGTGATCGGAACGCCGCTCGTGCTCGCCGTCGTCTCCTACGTCATGTTCGTGTGGGCAGGCATCCGCAAGCACGGCTGGAAGTTCTTCAAGAACTCGCTCTTCCCGAGCGGCGTCCCGTGGCCGCTCTACATCGTCGTGACGCCGATCGAGCTCATCTCGACCTTCGTGCTCCGCCCGGTCACGCTCACCCTCCGTCTCCTCATGAACATGGTCGCGGGGCACATGCTGCTCGTGCTGTGCTTCTCGGCGACGCAGTTCTTCTTCTTCACCGTCCTCGCAGACGGCAACCTCCTCGGCCTCCTCGGGGTCGGCACCTTCGCCTTCGGCGCCGCGTTCACGCTCTTCGAGCTCATGGTCGCCGCGCTCCAGGCGTACGTCTTCACCTTCCTCGCCGCCGTCTACATCCAGCTCTCGCTGGCCGACGAGCACTGACCATCCGGCACCCGCCGGGACCAACCCCGCAACACATCACAGAAAAGGAAATCCCGTGATCGTTGGATACCTCGCCCCCATCGCGTTCGGCCTGGCCTCGATCGGCTCGGCCATCGGCGTGGGCCTCGTCGTCGGCAA
>JAEYZI010000087.1 GCA_023428065.1 Actinomycetes bacterium
CGATCACGCAGGAGACGCGCCACTGGCACGAGGACCGCGGGGTCACCTCCGCCGGTCGCCCCAAGTCGGATGCCGACGACTACCGCTACTTCCCCGAGCCCGACCTGCTGCCGATCGAGCCGAGCCCTGAGCTCATCGAGAGCCTGCGTGCCGCGCTACCGGAGTCGCCGGCCGTGCGCCGTCGCCGCCTGCAGGAGGCGTGGGGCTTCACCGACCTCGAGTTCCGCGACGTGAAGAACGCGGGGCTGCTCGTGGAGGTGGAGGAGACGGTGGCCGCGGGTGCGGCGCCGGCGCAGGCCCGCAAGTGGTGGACGGGCGAGATCGCCCGCATCGCGAACACCCGATCCGTCGAGCCGAGTGAGCTCGTGTCGCCGCTGCACGTGTCGGAGCTCATCGCGCTCGTCGAGACGGGTGAGCTGACCGACCGCCTCGCGCGTCAGGTGCTCGAGGGCGTGATCGAGGGCGAGGGGCGCCCGGCCGAGGTCGTCGAGAAGCGCGGCCTCAAGGTGGTCTCCGACGACGGCGCCCTCATCGCCGCGATCGACGAGGCCCTCGCCGCCCAGCCTGACGTGCTCGAGAAGATCCGCGACGGCAAGGTGCAGGCCGCCGGCGCCGTCATCGGCGCCGTCATGAAGGCCATGAAGGGCCAGGCGGATGCAGCCCGCGTGCGCGAGCTCGTGCTGGAGCGGGCGACGGCGGAGTAGCTGGTGTGCTCTGAGGCCTTCCCAGGGGGCTACCGAAGTCCGGCGTCGTCGAGCTTTCGTAGGAGGACACTGGCTACCGCGAGATGATCCAGGCAGAGATCTGGAGAGTCGGTCACATCGGTGTCATGCCCGCGAGGATTGCGAATCCCGGATTGCGCCCCCGCAAACATATGGCGATAACCCTTCTGCTCATCGACCTCCGATTCAGAAACTCCTGCATTGAGTTGAAGCGTGGGGGCCGTCTCATTGAAGACGTCCATCATTAGGCCGAACCCGCTGCCGGCGCGACGTCCGGCCGCGCGCTTGACCTCTTGCTCCACGTACTTGAAGGCCTCGAACGCGGACTCGGCGTAGTAGCCGTCGTCGTACAGCCGACGCACCTTAGACGGAAGATCGGGATGGATGTTCCGCCAGTCGAACGGATGAATCTGCTCGACGTCGTCCGCTACTGCGTCCGTAAGCTCGTGGGCCGCGCGGACAATTGTCTCGAATCGCTCAAGACTGTTCACGTTCGATCAAGTTCCTGCGGATGCTTGCGAAGATGGCGTCGTACGTCTCCGGGGTCCCATTCGCGGGAAGGTTGACCTCAATCCGCACGCTTAGTCCGAACTCACCGGTGGTATCGCGCGACGGGGGCGACACAATTGGCGGTTGGTTGGTAGCCGCCGCCTTCCTCGCGGGTTTCGCAGGCCGCTTCGCGGCAGCGGCGGGTCGGCTTCGAGATCCCGCCCCGTTCGCTGGATCGCGCGGCGAGCCCACCTTGGGGTCTTCACCGTGTCCGCTGAATCCAGCCAGTGCGATGAAGGTTCCGGCTTGTCGCCCGCCGATCAACTCCGATGTCTTGTCCTTCTGCCGGAACCATGTCGTTAGCCGTCCGCGGTCGGTTCCCCACGCATCCTCCCCGTACTCAGAGAAGAGGTCTTTGTAGGCCGCTCTGACAGCCTTCTCCATCCCCGACTTGAAGTCGTCGTCGCTCCCGAAGAAAGGCGCCACGGCGTCCTCCACACGGTTGCCCTCGTCGTCGATAAGCCCGATGAATCGCAACGTGTTGATGACGTATGACTCGTTTGCTGCGGCAATACCAAGTCTCTTCAGGAGTGCGGAGTCAACCGTTTGGGGGAAGCTCCTCCGGAATTGTTCGACGGCCTTGACGAGTCCGCCCACGGCCGGGTTGTACGGATAAGTCGCCATCGGAAGGCTCCTTTCAGGTGGCGAGAAGATATCAGCAATCAACGGATCTCTGCACGAGTAGCTTTCTGCTGTGCCTACCAGCCCCCCGATGTGACTCCACGGCGGCTGATACTTGGGCCGCAGGATGGCCGAGGAGGTGCGAATGGGCGTCATCGACGATTTCGTAAGTGAGTACGAACGAGAGTTCGACTATTGGGAAGCATTGGCGCGAACGGCGCGAGGCCTGCTTGAAGCGGAGCTCGGTAGTTCTGGCATTCGTGCAATCGTGACGAGTCGGGCGAAGTCCGTCGAGCGACTGCTCGGCAAGCTCCAAGCGCGCAATCGGAGCAAGAGTTACGACTCGCTCGCCGAGATTCGACGCGACATTGCGGATCTCGCAGGAGTCCGGGTTGCCCTTTACTTCCCTGGCCAGATGAGTGAGGTCGAAAACGTAGTTCGCCAGCTCTTCCTGGTCCGCGGATTCAAGCGGTTTCCGTCGGAGGTTCAGGGTCAGTCGAGGGGGCCTTCGCGTGCAGAAGCTCGCGCCAAGAGGTTCTCCGGCTATGGGGCCAGGCACTTCCGTGTGGAGATTCCTGAGTCCCGGCTCAGCGCCGGAGAGATTCGATACTCCTCGGCCCCGATCGAGATTCAGGTCGCCTCTGTCTTGATGCACGCGTGGTCCGAGGTTGAGCATGACTTGGTCTACAAGCCGCTTGAGGGCGCACTCTCGGCATCCGAGTACGCGCTCCTCGACCAGCTAAACGGCCTGATGCTCGCCGGGGAGATCGCTCTGGAGCAACTTCAGAAGGCTGGTGACGCTCGCGTCGCTTCGACCGACACGACCTTCCGCAACCACTATGAACTCGCGGAATTCTTGCGAACGCGGCTTGCTGGCCTGGGCAAGGAACTGACAGACGCCACCCTAGGTCGCGTGGACGTGCTGTCTGAGTACTTAGAGGAGCAAGGCGTCGCAACGGCGACCTCAGTTGAGCCCTATTTGAGTCTGCTCGAGCGCGATTTCGAGCATCGGCCCGTTGCCGCCCAACTCGCCGACCTCATGCTGTCCGGGAACCAATCGCGTTACAACGCCTTTTTGAAAGCGGCAACGGCCGTGCGGTATCCAAGCCGTCGGCGAGTGCCGGTCGACAACGCAACGATTGGAGCGCCATACAGCGCCGCCGTCGGCAAGTTTGTTGTGGCCTGGGTGCTGTTCGAGGCGCTGATGAATTCGCTTCTGCCATCGGACGGACCCCAGCATCCCCCAGTTCCCGTCCTTCTCGGGCAGCTACGCGCCCGTGACCTGGTTCTTGAGCAGGAGTATGAGCAACTCACGACACTCCGCAACCTGCGAAACCGCGTTGTCCATGGGGCAGCTCGCGATATCACGTCTGAGGAACTGTCCGAGGCGGCAGTCTTACTTCAAGAGGTCACGGCCCAGATTCGCCGTAGGGCCGAAATGGGGTGATGGCGGTTCGCAGCCTTGGTCCAGGCCTCAGCTGAGCTCCTCGTACTCGTACCCATCCCGCACGATCTCGTTGAAGTAGCGGCCCTTGCTGTCGGCGCGCAGCAGCGCGCGGTAGACGAAGTCCGGCACGTCGTCGTAGCGGTAGACCCGCTCGTTGGTGAAACGGATGTCGAGCCGCTCGCGGCGCGGGTCGTAGCGGATCGCGGAGATCGTCTCCGAGTCGAGGATCTCGATCCAGGTCATCTGGCAATGATGCGGGAGGGCGCGGGGGAGGGATAGGGAAGATTGCAATCTTGCTCCGCTGTTGGCAGGCGTGCGCGGGTTTCGATACGCGTCGCGTCGCGCGCGAAGCGCGCGGCGCGGCGCTACTCAACCAGCGAGTTGGCAGGGGCGGAGGGCGAGGGGCGGCCCTCGACGTGCGAGCAGGTGGCGGGCATCATGGGCGCATGAGCGACGGCGCTGCAGCGGTCGAGGCCTACATCGCGGGGTTCGAGCCCGCCATCCAGGAGCGGATGCGGGCCGTGCGGTCCGCGATCCTCGCCGAGGTGCCGGGCGGGGAGGAGCGGATGCGCTACGACATCGCCGCGGTGATGCTCGGCGGGCGGTACGCGCTGCACTACGCCGGGTGGAAGAAGCACATCGGGCTCTACCCCGTGCCAGCGCTGCCGGAGCCGCTCGAGAGTGAGGTGGCGCCGCTGCGCTCGGCCAAGGACACGGTCTTGCTCAAGCACGCCCACCCGCTGCCGGATGAGCTCATCCGCCGCATCGCGCGCGCCATCGTCGAGCTGCGGGGCCGCGCATGACCGACAAGATCGACCTCAAGCGCCACGTGCACGGCTACGCCGCGAAGGCGGGGCAGTTCCGCATCCTCGAGGTGGCGCCGGCCGCGTTCCTCATGATCGACGGCCAGGGCGACCCGAACACGCGCGTGTTCGCGGAGGCGGTCGAGGCGCTCTACCCGCTCGCCTACACGATCAAGTTCGCGACCAAACGCGAGCTCGGCCGCGACTACGGGGTGGCGCCGCTCGAGGGGCTGTGGTGGTCCGACGACATGGCGGCCTTCACCGCGCACCGCGACAAGGCCCGGTGGAGCTGGACGCTCATGATCCTGCAGCCCGACTGGATCGGCGCGGGTGTGGTCGACGCCGCACGGAATGCCGTGCGCGCGAAGGGTGCGCCGCCGCGCCTCGACGACATCCGCTTCGAGGTGTTCGACGAGGGGCTGTGCGTGCAGACCCTGCACATCGGCTCGTTCGACGACGAGGGCCCGGTGCTCGCGCGCATGCACGACGAGTTCATCCCCGCGGAGGGTCTGCGGATGACGGGTCGCCACCACGAGATCTACCTGAGCGAGCCGCGCCGCACCGCCCCGCAGAAGCTGCGCACCATCCTGCGCCAGCCCGTCGAGCGAGAGCCCGTCGAGCGAGAGCCCGTCGCGCGTAGCAGCCCCGCGCGGACGCGCCAGAATGGGAAAGCGGGCGAGCCGCCCGAACGCTGAACGGGGGAGAGATGGCCATCGCGCGTCTGCACGACGTCTCGGGACGGGTGGTGCTCATCACGGGCGCCGCCCGCGGCATGGGGCTGCTCTACGCCCGCTATGCCCTCGACGAGGGCGCCCGCACGGTGCTCGGGTGGGATGCCGACGGGGCCGCGCTCGCCGAGGTCGCCTCCGAACTGGGGGACCGCTTCTCGCCCACCGTCGTCGACCTCACCGACACGGATGCCATCGAAGCCGCGGCCGCCGCGGCGATCGAGAACCACGGCGCCCCCGACATCCTCATCAACAACGCCGGCATCGTGCGCGGCAAGCTCTTCGTGGAGCACACGCGCGCCGACATCGACGCGACGATCGACGTGAACCTGCTCGCCCCCATGCACCTCACGCGGGCCCTGCTGCCCGCGATGCTCGAGGCTCCCGAGGGGCGCCGCATCATGAACATCGCGAGCGCCGCCGGCCTGCTCGCGAACCCCCGGATGAGCGTCTACGCGTCGAGCAAGTGGGGGCTCGTCGGGTGGAGCGACTCGCTGCGCCTCGAGCTCGAGCACACCGGCATCGGCGTCACCACCGTGTGCCCGTCCTACGTCGCGACGGGGATGTTCGCGGGGGCCCGCGGCCCGCGCTTCACGCCCGTGCTGTCGCCCGAGCGCATCGCATCCGCCGCGTGGAAGGCCATGAAGCGCGCGAAGCCGTTCCTGCTGATGCCCGCGATGGTGCACGTGAGCAAGGTCGGTCGCGGCCTGCTGCCGCCCCGCGCGTGGGACACCGTGGGCGGGCGCTGGTTCCGCGTCTACAGCTCGATGGACGAGTTCACGGGGCGTCCGGACGCGCGCTGAGGCGTCTCATTCCCCGCCGCGACCCGCTCGGTTGTGATCGGCGCGGGCTCCGATGTGCGGGTTCTCAGGCGTTCGCGAGCGCGAAACGGGCCGTCTCCGCATCCGTCACGAGGATGTCGACGAGTCCCGCGCGCAGCGCCGCGAGCACAGCGCGCTGCTTGGCTGCGCCGCCGGCCACCACGAGCTTCGTCGGGACGCGCTGCAGCTGCTCGAGCGAGATGCCCACCATGCGGCCGTCGAGCACGTCGAGCGGGTTGCCGTCACCGTCGAGCAGGGTCGTGCCGATCTCGGCGACGACGCCGTGTGCCGTCACCTCGTCGAGTTCGCCGAGGAGGCGCAGCTGGTCGGCGAGCATCGCCGCGTCCGGCCAGCCGCCCACGGTGAGCACCGCCCGGTCGAGCCGATCCATGCGCTTGAGCGCCTGCTTCACAGCGGGCTGCGCGGCGATCATCTCGCCCGCGCGCGCATCGGTCGCGATGAACGGCGCGTGGAGCGGGAACATGCGCCCCTTCGACACGCTGCTGAGGGTGATGACGGCCCGCATGATGTCGTTCGCGTCGGTCGACGCGACGCCCGTGAGCTGCACGACGTCGCACGTGGGCAGGTCGGTCGTCTGGGAGCACATCTCGAGGATCGTGCGGCCCGCCGCGAGGCCCACGATGTCGTCCTCGTAGACCACCTGCGGGAAGATCTTGGCCGCGACGCTCGCGATCGTCGAGCGGGTGTGCTCGAGCGTGTCGGTGGGCGGGATGACGGCGTAGGCGCCGGCGAGCTTGAAGGCCGCGCCGAGCTCGTTCGAGAGTCGCACGTCGATGGGATCGGAGATCTTCGCGACCACCTCGACGAGCTGCTCCTCGCGGGCGCGACGGATCATCCGTCCCACCATGAAGCGGGAGACCCCGAGCTCCTCGGCGATCTCCACAGTCGAGCGCCCATGCTCCAGATGCTGCAGCGCCGCGTAGATGTACCGCACCTGCTCGTCGATGCCCAGATCTTTGCCCATCCGCTGCAACCTAGCGACTTTCCGCGCCTTGGCGAAAGTCCTTGCTCACCTGAGCAGCGATTCGGCTCTGGCGAGCGAGTTGCTTAGGCTGACCGGCACGAGATTTTTCGGAGGCAGCTTTGAGCATCAACATCAGTGTCGATGGCGTCACCAAGAGGTACGGCGACACGACGGTCATTCACGACCTCTCGGTCGAGATCGAACCCGGTGAGTTCTTCACCCTCCTCGGGCCCTCCGGATGCGGGAAGACGACGCTGCTGCGCATGCTCGCCGGCTTCAACTCGATCGAGCAGGGCGACATCTACTTCAACGAGCGTCGCATGAACGACGTCGAGCCCGCGAAGCGCCGCATCGGCATGGTCTTCCAGAACTACGCGATCTTCCCGCACCTGAGCGTGCGCAAGAACGTCGAGTTCGGCCTGCGCAACATGGACGTTCCGCGCAAGGAGATCGGCGACCGGGCGCAGGAGTACATCGAGCTCGTGCAGATCCAGAAGTGGGCCGACGCGATGCCCGACCGCCTCTCGGGCGGTCAGCAGCAGCGCGTCGCCCTCGCCCGCGCCCTCGTCACCCACCCCGACGTGCTCCTCATGGACGAGCCGCTCTCGAACCTCGACGCGAAGCTCCGCGTCGAGATGCGCGAGGCCATCCGCGAGATCCAGAAGCGCGTCGGCACGACCACCGTCTACGTCACGCACGACCAGGAGGAGGCCATGGCCGTCTCCGACCGCATCGCGGTCATGCGCGACGGTTACATCCAGCAGCTCGGCACCCCGCGCGACCTGTACCACCGCCCGGCCAACGAGTTCGTCGCGAACTTCATCGGCCGCACCAACATCCTCGACGGCTCCCTCGCCCTCGGCGCGGATGCCGCGACCCTCACCGTCGCCGGCGCCGCCCTCGAGGTGCCCGCCGTGGCGGGCGCCGCGGACGGCCCCGTCAAGGTGTCGGTGCGCCCCGAGCAGTTCGTGCTCGACCCCGCCGCCACGAGCGGCATCCCGGCGACCGTGCGCCACGGCATGTTCCTCGGCATGAACACGCACTACCAGCTCGAGCTCGCCGACGGCACCGTCGTCGAGGCCGTGCAGGAGTCGGAGTACGAGGAGGGACTCGCCGAGGGCACGAAGGTGTTCCTCGACGTCAAGCGCCACCGGGTCAACATCCTCTCGGCCGACGGCTCGCGCAACCTGCGCGCCGCGGATGCCGCCCTCACGGGGGCCGTGCAGTGACGACCGCGATCGACGCCGACACGCCGGCACCCGTGCTCACGCCCGGCGGGGGCCCCGCCCGCCGGAACCGCAGCCTCAAGCAGGTCGACTTCTGGACGTTCGTCTCCCTCGCGCTTCTCGTGCTCTTCGGGCTGTTCCTCATCTACCCGCTGTGGGGCGTGCTCAAGGAGTCCGTGGTGAGCGGCGAGGGCGAGTTCACCCTCGAGTACTTCGTCGACTTCTTCGCGAAGAGCTACTACTTCTCGACGATCTTCAACAGCTTCATCCTGAGCATCGCGGTGACCGCCGTCGCCCTGCTCATCGGCATCCCGTTCTCGTACTTCTACACGTACGTCAAGCTGCGCGGCCAGAAGCTGCTCTTCGTCGGTGCCGTGCTGTCGTGCATGTCGGCCCCGTTCATCGGCGCGTACTCGTGGATCCTGCTGCTCGGTCGCAACGGGCTCGTCACGAGCACGATCAAGTCGGTGTTCCCGTGGATCGACGTGCCGAGCATCTACGGTTTCGGCGGACTCGTGCTCGTGCTGAGCCTCAAGCTCTTCCCGCTCGTGTCGGTCTACATGAACGGCGCCTTCCGCAGCATCGACAACTCCCTCGTCGAGGCCGCGTCGCTCATGGGGAGCACGGGTCTCAAGCGCATCCTCACGGTGTCGCTGCGCCTCACGGTGCCGACGATGCTCGCTGCGTCGCTGCTCGTCTTCATGCGCACCTTCGCCGACTTCGGCACCCCGCTGCTCATCGGCGAGGGCTTCCGCACCTTCACGGTCGAGATCTACAACCAGTACCTCGGCGAGTCCGGCGGCAACCACAACTTCGCCGCCGCGATCGGCATCATCGGCGTGATCGTCACCGCCGTCGTGTTCTGGTTCCAGAAGTACGCGGCCGGCAAGTTCACCTTCACGCTCAAGTCGAGCGCGCCTGTCGTGCGCGTGAAGCCCCGCGGCATCCGCGGCGCCCTCATCTACGTGTACATGTACGCGCTCGTGGGCCTGTCGATCCTGCCGCAGTTCTACGTGATGTACCTCTCGTTCCGGAACAGCAACGCGTCGGTGTTCCTCGACGGCTACTCGTTCGCGAACTACGAGCTCGCCATGGACCGCCTGCTCGTGCGCTCGACCCTCAACACCATCTGGTTCGGCACGATCTCGATGGCGATCATCGTCGTCATCTCGGTGCTCATCGCCTACCTCGTGGTGCGACGCTCGAACGTCGTCAACAACTTCCTCGACACGATGGCGATGATCCCGTACATCCTGCCGGGCGCCGTCATCGGCATCGCGCTCGTCATCGCGTTCAACGGGCAGCCGCTCGTGCTCACGGGAACCGCCGCGATCATGATCCTCGCGCTCGTGATCCGACGGATGCCGTACACGATCCGCTCGGCGACGGCGACGCTCATGCACATCCCGATGTCGATGGAGGAGGCGTCCCGCAGCCTCGGCGCATCGAAGTTCAAGACGTTCCGCAAGATCACCGTGCCGATGATGGCGAACGGCATCACCTCGGGCGCGATCCTCAGCTTCGTCGCGATCGTGACCGAGATGGCTGCGGGGATCATCCTCTACAACAACCAGACGATCACCCTCACGATGTCCGCGTACGTCGCGATCGCGCGCGGCAACTACGGCCTCGCCTGCGCCTTCGCCACCGTGCTCACGGTGCTGACCGCCATCGTGCTGTTCGTCTACCTGCGCTTCACGCGAGAGGAGGACGTGACGATGTAGGTCCGGCAACGGAGCTAGGCCCTTGGACACCACACAGCAGCAACACCTGACAAAGAAAGACACTATGAAGATCAACAAGATCGCCGCGGCCGGCACGGGTCTCGCGCTCACCGCCGCTCTCGCACTCGCCGGTTGCTCGGCGGCCGACCTCGAGGGCGGCAACGGAGGCGACGGCGCCTCCGAGAACATGAACCTCGTTCTCTACTCGACGATGACCGAGAACGACCTCGAGGCGCTCAGCACGATCCTCGACGCCGAGTTCCCCGGCATCTCCATCGAGGTCGTGAGCGGCAACGCGGGCGAGCTCACCACCCGTATCCAGTCGGAGAGCTCGAACCCCCAGGGCGACATGATGTGGGGCGGACTCGACACCGCCGACGGCGACAACTACACCGACCTCTTCGAGCACTGGCTCTCGAGCCACGAGGGCGACGTGCTGCCGCAGTACCAGTCGCCGAACGGCTTCTACAACGTCGACCACATCTCCTCGGTCGCGTTCGCGGTCAACCCGACGCTCGCCGAGGAGCTCGGCGTCGAGATCACCGGGTACCAGGACCTGCTGAACCCCGCCCTCAAGGGCAAGATCCTCATGGCCGACCCGACCTCTTCGTCGTCGGCGTGGAACAACGTCAGCAACATCATGGCCGTCTACGGCTACGACTCGGACGAGTCGTGGGAGTACCTCGAGGCGCTCCTGCGCAACGACCTCGTGATCGCGTCGTCGTCGTCGGCCGCGTTCAAGAGCGTCTCGGACGGCGAGTACGTCGTCGGCCTCACCTACGAGGACGGCATCGCGAGCCTCATCAAGAGCGGCGCTCAGGACATCGAGCTCGTCTACCCGAAGGAGGGCACGAGCGCCTCGGCGTTCGCCACCGCCGTCATCAAGGGCGGCCCGAACCCCGAGCTCGCCAAGAAGGTCATCGACTACCTCATGAGCCCCGAGGGCCAGGTCGCACTCGCCGAGGCGATCGGCACCGTGCGCATGACCACCTCGGCTCCCTACGAGACCGAGTACCTCCCGCCGTACGACTCGGTCACCTGGGTCGACCGCGACGTCGAGTGGCTCACGGAGAACCGTGAGGCCGTCGTCGAGCGCTGGATCGACCTCTTCACCGAGATCCGCGGCTGAGTTCCGCCTCGGGTCGGTCCCCGGAGTCCCGGGGGCCGACCCACCGCGGCGACGCCGCACCCACATTCATCCGCCGACCGGCGCACCTCTCTCTCCATCTCGAAGGAACACCCATGTCCGTGCCCTCGTCCATGCTCGCGAGCGTGCTCGTCGCGCCCCAGAAGATCGAACTCGAGCGCCGTGACGTGCCGCAGCCCGGTCCGGGGCAGGTTCTCGCCCGCGTCACCGCGGTCGGCTGCTGCGGATCCGACACCCACTTCTTCGAGACCGGTCACGTCGGCGACATCGTCGTCGACGGCCCCATCGTGCTCGGGCACGAGACCGCCGGCCAGATCGTCGCGGTCGGCGAGGGCGTCGGTGCCGCGCGGATCGGCCAGCGCGTCGCGATCGACCCGCAGCGTCCGTGTCGGCGCTGCCACTACTGCAAGCACGGCGAGTCGCACCTGTGCCCCGACATGAAGATGTACGGCGCCTACCCGACCGACGGCTCGTTCGCCGAGTACGTCATCATCGACGACGACTTCGCCTACGCGATCCCCGACAGCATGAGCGACGAGGAGGGCGCGCTCGTCGAGCCGCTCTCGGTCGCCGTGCACGCCGCGCGCCGCGCCGGCATCACGAGCGGGTCGAAGGTCTTCATCACGGGCGCCGGCCCGATCGGCATCATGTGCGCGGAGGCCGCGCGCGCCTTCGGCGCCACCGAGATCGTCGTGAGCGACCCCATGCAGCTGCGTCGGGAGACCGCCGCCCGCCACGGCGCCACCGAGACCCTCGACCCGATGGCAGGCGACCTCGAGCGCTTCGACCGTCACTTCGACGTCTACCTCGACGCCTCGGGCAATGCCCGCGCGATCCAGGCGGCGTTCTCCACCATCCGTCCGAGCGGCATCGCCGTGCTCGTGGGCATGGGGAGCCTCGACCTCGAGCTGCCGATCGCGATGATCCAGCACCGCGAGATCACGGTCACGGGCACGTTCCGCTACGTCAACACGTGGCCGACCGCGATCGAGCTCATGACCTCCGGGCGGGTGAAGGTCGACGACCTCGTCACCGGCACGTACGGGCTCGACGTCGTCGACGAGGCGCTCATGCGCGCCAAGACCGACCCGACCGCGATCAAGACGATGATCGTGCCCGCGCTCACCCCCGCGCAGGGCGCGGCGTGAGCCCTGCGAGCCCGGCCGCCGTCGAGGCGGCCAGGACCGTGCTCGTCCAGGAGCTGCTGTTCGACATGGACGGCACCCTCGTCAACTCGATCCCCGCGGTCGAGCACGCGTGGCGCGAGTGGGCCGTCGAAGTGGGCGTCGAGCTCCCCGCGGTGCTCTCGTTCCACGGGCGCACGGCGCGCGACCTCGTGGGCAGCTTCGTGCCGGCGCACGACGTCGACCGCGCGGTCGACCGGCTCAACGAACTCGAGAGCACGTCGACCCACCCGATCCCGACCGTCGCGGGCGCGCTCGACCTCATCGTGCGGATCCCGCGGGAACGCTGGGCGATCGTGACCTCGGCCGCGTACCCGGTCGCACGGGCGCGGCTCGCCGCGGCGGGCGTGCCGGTGCCCGACCATCTCGTGACCGGAAGCGATGTCGCGAACGGCAAGCCGCATCCGGAGCCGTTCCAACGCGGGCGCCGCCACGGCGGCGACGCGATCGCCTTCGAAGACACGGTCGCCGGTCTGCGTTCGGCGTCGGGCGCAGGGTGCCTGACGGTGGGGGTCGTCGGCACGACGCCTCTCGAGGAGCTGCGCGAGCACGCGGACTTCGTGGTGGCGTCGCTCGAGGCCGTGACGGTCGCCGATGTGGGGGCATCGGGCATCCGTCTGAACATCGCGGCGATCTAGGGGAGGGGACCTTTCCGCACTCGCGGGGCCGGGCACGGGCGCACGTGTCCGGCCCCGCGCCATGTCCGGC
Organism: Actinomycetes bacterium; assembly: GCA_023428065.1. GTDB lineage: Bacteria > Actinomycetota > Actinomycetes > Actinomycetales > Microbacteriaceae > Homoserinibacter. The sequence goes on from JAEYZI010000087.1 coordinate 12,666, forward strand.
GCGGTGGCGTCAGCGTGTCGGGGGAGCCAGGCGAATGTCGTCCTCCGCCTCGACGGCAGCGAGTGCCGCACGCGCCCCCGCGCTCGGCGCGACCGCCACGAGACCCCGGTGCAGCTTCACGAGCGCCGCGCGGTCGAGGGTGCCCGTGCGCGCCCGCTCGCAGTGCACCGACTGGATGGCGGCCTCCAGCTGGAAACGGCCGAGCGGCCGCCCGAGCGTGGATGCGCGTCGCAGCAACGCCTCGCCCTCGGCGATGAGCTCGCGATCCCACAGCGCCGTATCCTGCTCGTCGATCCCGGGCCAGGGGTCGCCGACGCGCGCGGGCGCCCGCGACTGCGCGAACGTGAGGAGCGCCGCGAGCCCCCACGCCTCCGGCTCGTCGCCCAGGAGGGTCGCGAGGAGCACCGCGAGCCAGCGCGCCTCGTCCGCGATCGACTCGCGGTAGCGCTCGCCCTGGCTGAGCCAGTCGATCGCGTACGCGCCGTAGATCGCCTGCAACACGGTCGGCAGGCGCTCCGGCATCTCGGCGGGCGTGGGTGTGCGGAACGGGATGCCCGCATCCCGGATGCGGCGCTTGGCCCGCACGAGCCGTTGCGCCATCGCCGCGGCCTCGACGTCGAAGACGCGCGCGACGCTCGCGGCGTCGAAGCCGAGCACCGCCTGCAGCATGAGCGGCGTGCGGATGCCGGGGTCGATGGCGGGGTGCGCGCACACGAAGAGCAGCTCGAGCCGCCGGTCGGGGATGCGCTCGGCGCGCTCCACCCACGCGTCGAGCTCGGAGGGGTCCGCGACGTCGAGCCCTGGCTCGAGCGCGACCGAGGTGCGCTGCGCCGCCGAGGCGAGCAGGTCCCTCAGCCGGTTGCGGGCCACCGTCACGAGCCATCCCTCCGGGTTCGCCGGTACGCCCTCGACGGGCCAGAGCCGCAGGGCGCGTTCGAAGGCGTCGCCGAGCGCGTCCTCGGCGAGCGCGAGGTCGCGGGTCGTGGCGGCGAGCACCGCCACGAGGCGGCCGTAGGACGCGCGCGCGGCGCGCACCACGGCCTCCTCCGACGCGCTCAATGGTGCGTGTAGGCGGTCCAGGCGCCGTCGACGTAGCGCGTCGCGGTGGGGCGGATCTCGACGTGGCCGTAGGCGGCAGGCGGCGCCTGACGCGCCCACTCGATCGCGGCATCCAGGTCGGGCACGTCGATCACGACGATGCCGCCGAGCTTCTCGTGCGTGTCGACGAACGGGCCGTCCTGCACGACGAGCTCGCCGCCCGCGAGGGTCAGCGTGGTCGTGGTCGCGACGGGCTGCAGCACCTCGGCGCTCGCGAGCACGTCGGCCGCGTCGAGCGCCGCCGCGTAGTCGTCGAAGGCGCGCATGCCCTCGGCGAGAGCCTCGGGGCCGAGCTCCTCGGCCGTCATCTCGGGGTAGTGCAGCAGCAGGGTGTAACGCATATCGGTGTCCTTCCGTGAGAGTACGTGTCACCGGGATGACGATCGAGCACCCCGCCGATCGACACGCGTCAGCGCATCGCGTACCGCAGGTAGGCGCCGCCGCCCGTGAAACGGTGCTCGTCGAGCAGCTCGAGCTCGCGCCGGATGCCGTGCTCGAGGTACGGGGTGCCGCCGCCCAGCAGCACGGGCATCACGATGAGGTGCAGCTCGTCGAGCACGCCCGCGCGCGCCGCCTCGGACGCGAGGATGCCGCCGCCGATGAGCACGGGCGCGCGCGACCCGGCCTTCCAGCGCTCGACCTCGGCGACGTCGAACCGGTCCCGCAGCTCCGCGCGGCGCATCCGCGTCTCGCCGAGGGTGCGCGAGTAGACGATCTTGTCGACCTTCTGCCAGTTGCGCCACCACTCCACCATCGGCCCCTCGAGCTCGTCTTGTTCGACGTCATCCCAATAGAGCATGACGTCGTGGTTGCGCCGGCCGTAGAGGTGCAGCGTGGTCTCGTGGAAGAGCTCGTTGACGAAGGTGTGGATCTCGTCGTCGGGGGTGCTCCAGTCGAAGCGGCCGTCGGCGTCTTCCCGGAAGTTGTCGAGTGACACGGTGCTGAAGTAGATGAGCGGCGCTGGCATGTGGACAGCGTACACATCCCCGGTTCGCGGGTCACGTGCCGCGTGCGCGTCGCGGCTACAGGCCGGATGACCCGCACGGGGCTCGGATTGGCCCTCAGCTGCCGATCCAGCCTGTACGCGGTCGGCGGGGGCGGTCAGGCCGCGAGCACCCCGACCCACAGCCCGTCGCGAGCGCGGGTCATCGCGACGTACAGCTCGCGGAGCTCGAGCTCGAGCCGTTCGCGCTCCGAGTCGGCGACGACGTCGGCGGGCATCCCGTCGATGAGGGCGAGCGGCGTGCGGGCGACGAGCACGTGCTTGAACTCGAGGCCCTTCGCGCGCTTGATCGTGCCGACCTTCACGGCCTTCGTCGGGCGCCCGTCGTACTTCTCGAGGTCGATCGCGGCGAGGCCCGCGGCCCTGATGGCCGCGAGCAGGTCGTTCACCTGGTGGCGGTACATCGCGAGCACCCCGATGTCGCCGAGCGCGACGCTCGGATCCTCGAGGAGGGTGCGGATGTGGTCGACGACGGACACGTCGTGGCGCTGCTTGGATGAGAAGCGCACGACCTTGGGCTTCGCGCCGCGCCGCAGGAACTCGGCCGCATCGGCCGTGCCGCGCGCGCCGCTCTCGATGTCGACGAACGAGTTCTCGCGCACGATGCTCGACGCGAACTGCGCGATCTCGAGGGTGTTGCGGTAGTTGCGGTCCATCACCACCCCGCGGCCCGCGATGGAGATGCCGAGCTCGGCGAGCGTGTACCCGCCGGGGTAGATGGACTGCTGACCGTCGCCGATGAGGTTGAAGGCGTCGGGACCGTCGCCGACGAGGAGGTGCAGCATCCGGATCATGGCGCACGACAGGTCCTGGGCCTCGTCGATCACGACGGCGCTGTACTCGTCGAGCGGGGTGTGCCGCAGGGAGGCCTCGGCGGCGAGGATGAGGTCCTCGAAATCCCACACCCCCACGCGCCGCAGCTCGGCTGCGTAGTGCTCGTAGAGCGCCCACACCGCCGCCCGCTGGGTCATGCCGAGCTTGCGTTGGCGGCCGACGCGGGCGCAGTTCTCGTACTCGACGAGGCTCATGAGGCCCCGCCCCTTGATGACGCTCGCGATCTCCTCGCGCCAGTACCGCTCGTCGGGGTCGATCTCCCGGACAGCGGCCCCGTGCGTGCGCCAGGTGCGATCCCACGCCGCCTTCGCCTTGTGGCCGTCGAGCGTGTAGCGCACCTTGCGCGCCGTCAGGATCTTCTTCGCGAGGGCGTGGATGCTCTCGAACTCCACCCGCTCGGAGACCTCGGGGGCGAGTCGTTCGAAGAGCGCGCTCAGCACGTCGGGCAGGGTGCGCACGTAGGTCGTGACGAGTACCTTGCCCGGGCGCGTTCGGGCGAGGTGGGCGGCTCGATGCAGCCCCACGACCGTCTTGCCCGTGCCTGCCGCTCCCCGGATGCGACACGGCCCGTTGAAGCTGCGTCGCACGACCTTCGCCTGTTCGGGGTGGAGGAACGCCATCCACGACTCGATCGGTTCGCGCGAGAGGCCCTCGAACGCGGCGGCGTTGATCTCGGCCACGCTGAGCAGTTCGACGGGCTCGGAAGAAGCCGGAGCGGGCGGCGCCGTCACGACGACGGACGCCGGCGCGCCGCCCGCCGCGTAGGGCGGGAAGTGCGTCATCACCGACACGAGCACACGCTCCACCTCGACCTGGGAGAGGCGTCGACCGCGCGAGAGGATGCGCTCGACGACAGCGCCCTCCGACATGAGCTCGACCCCCATGACGCCCGCCCGGATGTCGCGGCGGTTGGTGAAGACGGCGAGCGTGTGCACCTCGGTGGGCGCGAGACCGATCTCGGCGAGCAGATGCTCCGTAGTGACCCCGAGATCGGCGAGCCCCGCGAACCGGTCGGTCACGTCGTAGTCACCCTGGAATACCCGATGCTCGGAGCCCTGCTTCTCGACCCGCACGTCCTTCCACGTCTTCGCGTCGACGATGAAGACGCCGGACGGGCCCACCACCACGAAGTCCACCTGGGCGCGCGAGCTTCCCGGCCAGCGCCGGTCGGGCAGCACGTGGAACCCCTGCGATTGCAGGGGCGCAAGGGTCACCTCGAGGCGGTGCTCGCTCGCTGCGGCAGCCTCGAAGTTGAACGCCATCTGCTCGTAGACATGAGCTTGACGGCGCATCTCCTCTGCGATCGCGCGGGCGTTCCTCGCCTCGCGCGCCGCGGAGTCTCCTCCCGACACGCTCTCCCCCTGCTGTTGCTGCCCCCATCCTGCGCCCATCTCCTGCGCCCGGGCAGCGCCCGTTGTGGGGGCACGGCGGACCGCTCAGCCGCGGGGGATGACGAGCCGCACCCGGAAGCCCGCCCCCGACGGCCCCGCCTCGAGCACCGCGCCCGCGAGCTCGGCGCGCTCGCGCATCCCCGCGAGACCGAAGCCGGAGCTCGGGGCGTCGATCGGCACGCCGCCGCCCGCGTCGACGACGGTCAGCGCGACGGTGTCGCGCTCCCACGTCAGCTCGACCTCGACCGGTGCGCGGGCGGCGTGCTTGCGCACGTTGCTGAGCGCCTCCTGCGCCGTCCGGTAGATCGCGAGCTCGGCCTCGGTGGAGAGGGGGAACGGCTCACCGCGTTCGAGGTAGCTCGCCGGCGCTCCGGCGGCGAGCCGGTGCTCCTCGACGAGGCGGGGCAGCGAGCGGGGTCCCGGCAGCTCGTCGCCGCGCAGCGCGCCCACGGCGCGTCGCGCCTCCTCGAGGCCCGTGCGCGAGAGCTGGTGGGCACGCTCGACCGTCTCCCGCAGCGCCGGAGCCGTGCCGTCGGCGCCGACGAGCAGCCGCGCGGCCTCGAGGTGGATCGCGAGGCCCGAGAGCGTGTGCGCGAGCACGTCGTGCACGTCGCGTGCGAGCCGCGCGCGCTCCGCCTGCGCCGACGCCTCGCGCTCCGCGGTGCGGCTGCTCTCGAGGTCGGCGAGCAGCGCCGCGATGCGCTCCCGTTGCTCCCGCTCGCGCAGCACGAGCCGTCCGATGAGCGCGAAGAAGAGCACCCCGGATGCCGTCGCCGCGAGGGTCCAACTCGCCCGCCCCGCCGTCACCTCGGCCGCGGCGTAGGCGGCGAGTGAGAGGGCGGCGATCGCGAATCCGGCCCGTTCGGGGCGCACGAGGGCCGCGAGCGCGCCGACCAGGAACAGCCCGAGCGGCACCTGCGACGGGTCGAGCAGGTACACCGCGACGGCGGACACGCCCGCCACAGCGAGAGCAGCGACACCGGCGGCGCGGGGCATCCCTCGGACGACGAGGAGGAGCGCCGTGGCGGCGACCGCGAACACCGCGAGAGCGACCATGATCCACGGATCGCGCAGGCCGACCTCGCTCGAGGCCGCGGCGGCCACGACGGCGACCACCATCGCGAGACCGAGGATGCGCACGGCGGACATGCTGCAACTGTGGCACGTCGGGCGCCGCACCCGTGCTCGTCTCCACCCCAGGATGGAGACGCACGGCCGCTTCTCGGAGCCCCGGGGGAGGGCGGGCCCGGGCGCGCCGTGCCAGAGTGAGGCGTGGCCGACATCCGTGTGCTCGTCGTCGACGACCAGAAGGTGGTGCGCGAGGGACTCGCGACCCTGCTCGGGCTCGTCGGCGGGGTCGAGGTGGTCGGCGCGGCCGCCGACGGCGACGGCGCGATCGAGCTCGTGGGCGAACTCGACCCGGATGTCGTGCTGCTCGACCTGCACATGCCCGGCCGCTCCGGGGTGGAGGTCGCGGAGGAGCTCGTCCGTCGCGGCTCGCGCAGCCGCGTCGTCGTGCTCACGACCTACTCCGACGACGAGTGGGTGTTCGCGGCGCTTCGCGCCGGTGCTCGCGGGTTCCTCACGAAGGATGCCTCCGCCGACGAGATCGTGCGCGCCCTCAGGACCGTCATGGAGGGGGAGGCGCAGCTCGATCCGAGCGTGCAACGCCGTCTGCTCGAGGCTCTCGCCCGCACCCCGGCCGAGGCTGCCGACCCCGTTCCCCCGGCGCTCGACGGGCTGACGCCGCGCGAGATGGACGTGCTGCGACTCATCGCGGCCGGTCGCTTGAACGACGAGATCGCCCGCGAGCTCTACGTCTCCGGGGCGACGGTGAAGACGCACATCAATCACCTGTTCGCGAAGACGGGGGCACGCGACCGCGCGCAGCTCGTGAGCTTCGCGTACCGCACCGGCTTCGCCCGCCCCTGATCGCGCGCTCCACCCCAGGGTGGAGCCGCGGAATCCACCCGGGCGGCGACGCCCGCACCGTCCCGCGCACGGGAGCATCGCATCCGTGACCACCTGGACCCGCTACCTCGCGCGCTTCGCCCACGGCGACAGCGTCGAACGCATGACCTTCTTCTCGGATGCCGTCTTCGCGATCGCCATGACGCTGCTCATCATCGAGCTGCACGCGCCCGAGGTGCCGAGCGGGGAGCTCGCCGCTGCAATCACGGAGCTCGTGCCGGGCTACCTCACCTTCGTGCTGAGCTTCGTGGTGGTGGGCTACGTCTGGCTCTCGCACCATCGCAAGTTCGCGGCGTTCGTGCGGTACGACCGGGGCCTGCCGCGCCTCAACCTGCTCATGCTGCTGTTCGTGGCGTCGCTCCCGCTGCCCACCGCGATCCTCGGGCTCCACGGCGACGACGTGCTCGCGGTCGTGATCTACGCCGCGACGATCTCGGCGATCGGGCTCACGATGACCGCCATGTGGCTGTACGCGTGGCACCGCGGGCTCGTCGCGCCGCGCATCGACCTCGGGGTCTTCCGTCTCGTGCTCTTGCAGTCCTTCCCGATCCCCGGCGTGTTCCTGCTGTCGATCCCCGTCGCCCTGCTGTTCGGTGCGACGGCCGCCGAGCTCACCTGGATCGCGGCCATCCCCGCGTCCGTCATCATCACGCGCGTCTACCGCGCCCGCACCGAGGAGTCCACCCGATGAAGCGTCACCCGCTCGCCGTCTTCTTCACGCTCGCGTTCGCCCTGCCCTGGTTCGTGTGGGGCACCGCGCTCGCCGAGCAGGCAGGCTGGATCGGCTGGCACATCCCCAGCCCGCTCGCCTTCTGGATCGGGCTGCCGATCGCGAGCTTCGGAACCGCGGTGCTCACGGGCGGCTGGCCCGCGGTGCGCGACCTGCTGCTGCGGATGGTGCGCGTGCGCGTCGGCGTGCAGTGGTACGCCGTCGCGCTCCTCGCGACGCCCGTGCTCGCGGGGCTCACCGCGCTCGTGGCGCTCGCCACGGGGGTGCCGCTCGCTCCTGAGGCGGCGTCGTGGCTCGACCTCCTCGGCGCCTTCGCCTTCAACGCGTGGATGTGGCTGCTCACCGAGGAGACCGCGTGGCGCGGTTTCGCCCTGCCCCGGATGCTGCCTCGCCTCGGTCAGGTCGGCGCCAACCTCGTGCTCGGCGCGGTCTGGGCAGTGTGGCACCTTCCGCTGTTCTTCGTCGACGGTTCATTCCAGTCGCAGCTGCCGTTCGCCGCCTTCGCGCTCTCGACGATCGCGACCTCGATGCTCATCGGCTGGGTGTTCCGCGGCGCGCGCGGCAGCGTGCTCGTCGCGGCGCTGTTCCACGCCTCGGCCGATGTGGCGATCGGCTTCTCGGGCGTCATGTCGTCGGGCGCCGCCCTGCTGTGGGTGTTCGTCGCCCTCCAAGTGGGTGCGGCCGCGTTCGCGACGTGGCGGCTGGCCGCGGTGCGGACTCCGCAGCCCGCGGCGGTCTCGGCCGGCTGACGGCAGCGCGCGGCCGGTCCAGCTCGCGTGGATCGGCTGTCGCGAGCGTCGCCAGCGGGTGCCAGAGTATCCACGTGCCCTCCGCAGTCCTCGACGAGCACGACCGCGTGCGCGCGGCGATCCTGCAGGGTGCGCGCGACGCGGCCCTCGTGATCGCCGCCTACATCCCGTTCGGCGTCGCGATGGGGGCGACGCTCGCGACGACGGGCGTGGAGCCGTGGCTCATCATCACCTCGTCGACGGTGATCTTCGCGGGTGCGGCGCAGCTCGCCGGTATCCAGCTGCTCGGGGCGGGGGCGGGCATCGCGCTCGTCGTGCTCACGATCACCGTCATCAACGCCCGGCACCTGCTCTACAGCGCCTCGCTCGAGCCGCACCTCGCGCCGTGGCCGCGGGGTCTGCGGATGCTCGGCGCCTTCCTGCTCGCCGACCCCATCTACGCGCTCGCCATCGCGCGTTTCGAGCGCCCGGGCGGCGCGGGTGCGCGGCGCGAGCAGTACGGCTACGTCTTCACCTCGGGCTTCGTCTGCCTCGTCGGGTGGACGGCGCTCACCGCGATCGGCGTGTTCCTCGGCGGCCTCATCCCCGAGGACGTGCCGCTTGAGCTCGCGGTGCCGCTCACCTTCCTGCTCCTCCTCCTGCCGCTCGTGAAGGATTCGGCGGGCGCGGTCGCCGCGATCGTGGGAGGCACGGCGGCGATCCTCGCGAGCGGCTTGCCGCTCGGGCTCTCGACGATCGTCGGCGCGGCGGCGGGGCTCGTCGCGGGCGGCGTCGTGCTCGCCCTCACGCGGCGCGGCGATCCCGCGACCGAGGCGACGGATGCGGAGAGCGGCCATGCTTGACGCCCTCGCGATCCTGCTCGGCGCGGTCACCACCTACCTCACGCGCGTGCTCTTCCTCGTCTCGAAGAAGCTGCGGCCGCCGCGCGCCGTAGCGCGCTACCTGCCGCTCGTCGGCCCCGCGGTGCTCGGGGCCATCGCGATCCCGGGCCTCCTCGCGCCCGCGGGGGAGATCTCGCTCGCCGCGACCGTGCCCTCCGTCGTCGCGGCGCTCGCCGCGTGGGGTTCCTGGCGACTCGCCCGCAAGCAGATGATCGTCGGCCTGCTCGTGGGGCTCGCCGTATGGTGGGCGCTGTACTGGGCGGTCGCCCAGCTCGGCTGGTGACCGCCCAGCACAGCGTGGTCGCGCCCGACGTCAGGCGTGCTGTTCGGCGTGCTTCCCCTCGGCGATCTCCTCGACGACCTTCTCGCAGAACGCCGGCAGGTCGTCGGGGTTGCGGCTCGACACGAGCCCCGCGTCGACGACGACCTCCTCGTCGACCCAGTCGGCCCCCGCGTTGCGCAGATCGGTCGTGAGGCTCGGCCAGCTCGTGATCTTCCGGCCGTCGACGACGCCCGCCTCGATGAGCAGCCACGGGCCGTGGCAGATGACCCCCACGGGCTTGTGCTGATCGAAGAAGCTCTTCGCGAACGCGACGGCGTCCTCCTCCACGCGCAGGTCGTCGGCGTTCACGACGCCGCCGGGCAGCACGAGCGCGTCGAACTGCTCGGCCACGGCGTCGGCGAGCTCGCGGTCGACCTTCTGCACGTGCCCCTTCTCGCCCGTCACCTCGCCGCTCGCGGGCGAGACGAGCACGGCTGTCGCGCCGTGCTCCGTAACGGCCTTCCACGGTTCGGTGAGCTCCGAGTCCTCGAACCCGTCGGTGACCAGGAACGCGACGGTCTTGCCGGTCAGATGCGACATGATGCTCTCCTCTTTCCTTCGTCGGTGCTGCCACGCTAAGCACGCATCCGACGAGGGTCAGGGGGGTTGCCGCCTGCGGAGCGGTGCGCTACCCGTCGAGGCGGGAGCGCCGCTCGACCGCGCGGTCCATGGCCTCTTCGGCGTCGTCGAGAGCGCGCGCGATGCGGCGCGTGTCGCGTGCGAGCGCACGCACCTCCGCGGCGGCGTCGTCGTGTCGGCGGCGTGCGGCGGCGAGGGCGGTCTCGAGTCGCCGCACCTCCTCGGCGGCGGCGTCGCGATCCGCGAGGGCCTCGCGCGCGCGATCCTCGTGCTCGGCGTGCGCGCGCTGTGCCGCGTCGAGCCGTTCCCGTGCCTCCTCGACGGCGGCGTCGGCCTCCCCCCGGGCGCGCGCGAGCTCGGCATCCGGGTCCTTCACGACGCGGAGCTTCGGGCGCGGTGCGGGCGCCGGGGCGTCGACGTCGAGGGCGAGGGCACCGGAGAGGTCGACGGGATCGAAGCCCGCCGGCTCGAGGGCGCGCACGAGCAGGCCCGAGCGCACGGCGTCGGCGGCCGCGGCGTCGCCCATCGCCGCCTGCAGCGTCTCCGACACGCCGTCGAGCACGGCGCGGCTCGCGCTCACCCCCTGCTCCGCGGCGAGCGCGGCGGCTGCGTCGGCCGCGTCGCGGAGTGCCTCCCGGCGCTGGTCGGCGAGCCGCGCGAGGGCGGCGCGGTCGGCCGTCTCGAGCGCCACCCGCATGGCGTCGCCGAGGGCCACGAGCCGCTCGAGCCGTCCGGGTTCGTCGTCCACGAGCGCCGTCACGAGCCACGCGGCGGGCGATGCGCGCCGCAGCTCGCCGACCTCGTCCGAGAGCGCCCGATCGGATGCGCGCAGCTCCGCGCGCCGCGCGTTGCGGGCGGCGACGAACCCGGCGGGCGGGAGCCGGTACAGCTCCCGCGCCTCGTCCGCGAGCGTCGACGCCGCCACGACCTACTTCTTCTTCGGCGCCCGGAGCCGCAGGAACCGCTGCTGCCCGTCCTCGCGCAGCTCCACCTGCCCGGAGCGCGACCGCACGAAGTCGGTGAAGCTCTCGTATCCGAGGCTCTTCTCGGCGAACTGCGCGTTGAGGCGCTTCATCTGGGTCTTCACCGCGGATGCCGCGCTCCAGCCGTCCGCGTCCTTCGGCACGAGCCCGAGCGCCTTGATGAGCAGTTTCGACGCACCCGGGCCCCCGATCGCCTGGCCTGCGTCGGGCGAGCTCGCGGCCGCCGCGCCCGCGGCATCCGCTGCCTCCGCGAGGGGCGCCGGCGGCTCCTCGACCGCCTGCTCGGCGCGCTCCTCCTCGCGCGCGACGTCGTCGTAGTACTCGAACTCGTCGCACGCCGAGATGAGGGCGCGGCTCGTGCCGCCCGCGACGCCGACCCCCACGACCACCCGGCCGAGCCGACGGCAGCGCTGGGCGAGCGCGATGTAGTCCGAGTCGCCCGCGACGATCACCACGTGGGTCACGTCGGGCAGGCGGAAGAGGTCCTCGAGCACGTCGACCGAGAGACGGATGTCGGCGCCGTTCTTGGTGCCGGATGCCGGGAAGAGCTGGGTGAGGTCGATCGCGCGGTCGACGAGCTGGCCCTTGTAGGCGGCGTTCGCGGCGACCGACCAGTCGGCGTAGGCGCGCGTCACCGCGACCGTGCCGAACGACGAGGCGTAGTCGACGATCGCCCGCACATCGACCCGGGCGGCTTCGAGCTTGTCGGCGACGGCCGGCCCGGCCTTCCACGCGTTGTCCCTGCGCCACGATCCGTCGCCGTGCAACTGGTCGTAGCGCGAGATCACGATGTTGTCGAAGTCGATGTAGACCGCGACGCGGTCGGTGTCGGTGAGCTCCGCCATCCGGGCCTCCCTGAGGTTCCCTCCCGACCCTACCGGGGTGGATCGGCGCGGGGGCCTATGGCGTCGCGGAGAGGAAGATGAACGCGGCGAAGAGCACGAGATGCACGGTGCCCTGCAGGCGCGTCGCGCGGCCGGGCACGATCGTGAGGGTCGCGACGGCGACCGTGAGCAGGAACTCGACGATCTGCACCGGGCCGAGTCCGAGCGTGAGCGGCGTCGGCAGCCAGATCGACGCGACGGCGATCGCGGGGATCGTGAGGCCGATGGAGGCCATGGCCGAGCCGATGCCGAGGTTGAGCGAGGTCTGCAGCCGGTTGCGCGAGGCCGCCTTCGTGGCGGCGACGGCCTCGGGCAGCAGCACGACGAGCGCGACGACGACGCCCACGAAGGTGTCGGGGATGCCGGCGGCGTCGACGATCCCCTCGATCGCGGGCGACATGCTCTTCGCGAGGCCGACGACCGCGACGAGCGAGGCGAGCAGCAGGCCGAGGCTCGCCCACGTCTGCCGGGCGCTCGGGGGGTCGGAGTGCACGTCCTCGTCGATGATCTTCCCGGTCTTGCTCACGGGCAGGAAGAAGTCGCGGTGCCGCCCCGTCTGCAGCAGCACGAAGGCGCCCCACAAGACGATCGCGGCGACCGCGACGAAGGCGAGCTGCGTGGGGGAGAACTGGGCGCCCGGCTCGGAGACGGTGAACGACGGCACGACGAGCGTGAGCGTCGTGAGGGTCACGACGACGGCGAGCGCTCCGCCCGCGCCCTCGGGGTTGAAGCGCGGCGTGTTGTGCTTGAGCGATCCGACGAGGATCGAGATGCCGACGATGCCGTTGAGCGTGATCATGACGGCGGCGAACGCGGTGTCGCGCGCGAGCGTCGAGGCGTCCTCCGACGACTTCCCGAGCATGAGCGTGATGATGAGGGCGACCTCGATGACGGTCACGGCCACCGCGAGCACGAGCGAGCCGTAGGGCTCCCCGACGCGGTGCGCGATGACCTCCGCGTGGTGCACGGCCGCGAGCACGACGCCCACGAGCACGGCGCCGACGAGCACGTAGCCGAGCGTGGGGAGCTCGCGTTCCCAGCTGAGCACGAGGGCGATGATGCCGAGCGCGGGCAGCACCCACACCCATGTGCCGGTGATGCGTCGGAGGGTCGTCGGGGAGGTCGCGGCGCCGCTCATCCTCACATTCTCCCAGAGTCATCCCGGGCGTCGGCCGGGGAGCGCTCGACTCGGCGTCGGCGTGCAGGGCGGGGCGGCGCGCCCGGTATGGTGGGCGTATGAAGGTCGTCGTCTTCCTGGTCGCGTTCGCGATCTTCGTCGCGTCGTTCGTGGCGTTCGGCTACGCGTTCCAGATCGGCGAGGAGAGCGCGCTCGCCGCGATCGCGCTGTTCTTCGCCGGCATCCTCGGTGTCTCGGTGTCGTACGCGATCCCGTTCCACCTGCTGCCCGCGCTCGACTGACCCCGCGCCTCGCCGGCTGTTACGCGAGAACGCGTGACGCGAAGGCGTCGAGCCGCCGCAGCAGCCCCGCGCCCCGGTCGGCGACGACCGCGTCCGGGTTCGGATCCCACGGGCTCCCGTGCGGTGCGATCCGGATGAGGAGCGAGCATCCGAGGTCGGCGCAGATGTAGGTGCCGACACTGTCGCCCGCGTGCCCGGCGTCGCCCGCGCGCAGCGCGGAGAACAGCCGCACCTGGCCTGCGGGCTGGGAGATCTGGCACAGCGAGCACATCGCCGACCCGCCCGCGAGACGCGTCTCGGCTGCCCGCAGCACGATGCCGACGACGCGGTCGTCGCGCCAGTAGGCGAGGTAGCCGCGGTGGGCGGTCGATCCGTCGCGCCACCCGAGGAACTCCCTGTCGTCCCACAGCACCTCGTGCAGCCCCGGAAGGGGGATGCGGTCGCGGTCGATCGAGCCCGCGTTCACGAAGGAGTCGCGGAGCTGTTCGGCGGTCAGGGGAAGCATGTCCCGCCAGGCTAACCCGATCGCCCGCGCGGTCGCTCAGATGCCGCGCACGACCATCTCGACGACCCCGCGGCCGGCGAACACGCGGATGTCGTCGGGGAGCTCGTGCAGCGGCCCCTCGAGCACGAGCATCGCGAGGCCGTGCACGGCCGACCAGGCGAGCAGCTCGGCGCCCTGGCGGCGTTCGGGCGGGAGCACGCAGAAGCGCACGAGGTCGTCGAGCGCGCTCGCGAGCAGTCCGAAGGGGCTCGCACCGCCCGGTCCCGCCTTCTCGGCGACGAAGGCGCGGTCGAGGTTGCCGGGCACGCCGAATGCGGTGCGGAAGAGCCCCGGCTGCTCGCGCGCGAAGCGGAGATAGCCGATGCCGACCGCGCGCAGGCGCTCCTGGGCGCTCGCGGCATCCGTCGCCTCGGGCACCTCGGCGAGCTCCGCTTCGATCGCCGCGGCGGCCTCGGCCTGAGCGGCGTCGCTCACGGCATCGACGAGCGCGGCGCGGTCGGCGAAGTGGCGGTAGGCGGCGTTGGGGGAGACGCCCGCGCGGCGGGTGACCTCCCGCAGCACGACGGCGTCGGGGCCGCCGTCCCGTGCGAGGAGCACGCCCGCCTCGATGAGGGACCGGCGGAGGTCGCCGTGACGGTAGGTGGCGCGCGCGGTGCTCATGAGCTTCGGGTACCTCCTCGCGAGCCGGTGCCCTCGATCCAGGTTTGTGGACAGTGTACACATGGTAGGCCGCGGGCCTCGGGACTTGCCATCATCGGAGGATGACGTCGTCCGAACCCGCGCCCGCCGCGCCCGCCGTCCGTGACCGGACGCCGCGCGCGCTGCGGCCCTTCCGATTCGGACAATACCGGCTGCTCGCCGTGGCGCTGACCCTCTCGCTCTTCGGCGGGGGCGTGTGGCTCATCGCCGTGATCTTCCAGATCCGCAGCCAGGGCGGCGGACCCCTCGAGGTGTCGTTCGTCGCGACCGCCAACGCCGTCGGCCTCGTGCTCGCGGTGCTCGTGGGGGGAGCGGTGGCCGACCGGGTGCCGCAGAAGCTCGTGCTCATCACGGTCGAGATCGTCAAGGGCGTGCTCGTCTCGCTCGTCGCCGCCCTCGCCTTCGCCGGGGGGCTCGAGGTGTGGCACCTCGCGGTCGTCGGCTTCGTGCTCGGCGTCGCCGACGGGTTCTTCATGCCGGCCTACTCCGCGATGCTTCCGGCGATCCTGCCCGAGCAGCAGCTGCTCGCCGCGAACGGCTTCGAGGGGATGCTGCGCCCCGCGATCCTGCAGGCGGGCGGCCCGGCCGTCGCCGCGGCCTTCATCGCGCTCGCGTCGCCCGCGGCGGCGTTCGCCGTCATCGCCGTGACGCAGCTCGGGGCCATCGTGCTGCTCGCGCTGCTGCGCCGCACCGCCGTGCGGCGCGACGTGCCGACGGGGCGGCATCCGGCCCTCGAGCTGCTCGTCGACGTGCGCGACGGCTTCCGCTATCTCGCGCGCACGCCGTGGCTGTTCGCGACGCTCGTGTACTCGTGCGCGCTCGTGCTGCTCATCATGGGGCCGTTCGAGGTGCTGCTGCCCTTCGCCGTCACGGAGCGCACGGGCGGGGACGCGGGCAGCTACGCGCTCGTGCTCGTCGCCTTCGGGGTCGGCGGGGCCATCGCGGCGATCGCCGTCGCCTCCTGGCGACTGCCGCGCCGCTACCTCACGACCATGACGCTCGCATGGGGACTCGGCTGCCTGCCGCTGCTCGCGATCGTCATGACGGATCAGCTCTGGCTCATGTGCGCGGCGGCGTTCGCGGTCGGCATGGTCTTCTCGGGCGCGGGCGTCATCTGGGGCACGCTGCTCCAGCGGCGTGTGCCGCCGGAGATGCTCGGCCGCGTGTCGAGTCTCGACTTCTTCGTCTCGCTCGCCCTCATGCCCGTCTCGACGGCGCTCGCGGGGCCGCTCGGCACCGCAGTGGGGTACGGGCCCGTGTTCGTCGTCGCCGCCGTGACCCCGCCCGTGCTCGCGGTCATCGCGATCGTCGCGGCGCGCATGCCGCGCGACGAGCTCGCCCACCCGCTGGACTAGCGGGACGCGGCGAGCCCGCACAATAGGACGATGATCTCCGCGCTGCGTGCCGACCTCGACGCCGCCCGCTTCCGCGTCGCCCGGCTCGACGCCCTGTGGGGTGCCGCCGCGGCTGCGGCGCTGCAGCGCGGCAACCGGGTGCCCGCTTCGCGGGCGCTCGCGGCATCCGACGACCCGGCCGCCGTGCTCGCGCGGCTCTTCGTGCTCGGTGAGAGCGTCGGGGCCGTCGAACTCGACGCCGCCCTGCCGCGCCTCGGCCTCGGCGGAGCCGTCGAGCTCGAGCTCGTGGGACTCGACGGCGAACGCGTGCAGCCCCTCGTCGACCTGCGACCGTACGCGTTCGTCGATCCGCACGGCGCGGGTGAGTGGTGGATCGCCTCCGACCTCGGCGAGCTCGCGACGGGCGCCGCCCTGCGCATCGACCACGTGCTGGGCGTCGGCGGCGCGTCGACGACGCTCGCGTCGCTGCAGTTCCCCGACGACGTCGACGCCGTGCTCGACCTCGGCACGGGATGCGGCATCCAGGCTATGCACGCTCGGCGCTTCGCAGGGCGGGTCGTCGCGACCGACGTCTCCCCGCGCGCCCTCGACTACGCGCGCTTCAACGCGGAGCTCAACGGCCTCGACGGCATCGAGTTCCGGCTCGGCAGCCTCTACGAGCCCGTCGCGGGCGAGCGCTTCGACCGCATCGTCTCGAACCCCCCGTTCGTGATCACCCCGCGTGTCGCGGGCGTGCCCCTTTACGAGTACCGAGACGGCGGGCTCGAGGGCGACGAGCTCGTGGCCGCGGTCGTCGCGGGGGCGGCCCAGCACCTCGAGCCGGGCGGGACGGCGCAGCTGCTCGGCAACTGGGAGTACCGCGGCGGCACCGACGGTCTCGAGCGCGCGGCGGCGTGGGCTACGGAGGCGGGGCTCGACGCGTGGGCGATCGAACGGGAGACGCTCGACCCCGCGCGCTACGCCGAGACCTGGATCCGCGACGGGGGCACGCACGCCGGCACGGGCGACTTCGAGCGGCTGTGCGCCGCATGGCTCGACGACTTCGCGCGGCGGGACGTCGCCGAGGTCGGCTTCGGCTACCTCGTGCTGCGCCGGCCGGACGGAACGCCGCCCTTCCGGCGGGCCGAGCGCGCGAGCGCGCCCCTCGACGGCGTCGCGGGGATCGGCGGGCACCTGTCGGCGACGCTCGCCGCCGTCGACCGCATCGCCGCGCTCGACGACGCGGGTCTCCTCGCGCTCCCGCTCACCGTCGCGGCTGACGTCACGGAGGAGCGCAGCCACTGGCCGGGCGCCGAGGACCCGTCGGTCATCGTGCTGCGGCAGGGCGGCGGACTCCGCCGCGAGCTGCGGGCGGATACGGCGCTCGCCGCGGTCGTGGGAGCGTGCGACGGCGAGCTGCCGCTCGGCGCGATCGTCGACGCGGTTGCCGAGCTGCTCGACGTCGACGCCGCGGCGCTCCGCCCGGCGATCGCCGCCGAGGTGCGCGAGCTCGTCGCCGACGGCATCGTGCTCCCGCCCTTCTGACGCCGCGGGCGCCCCCGTGGGGCACGCTGACAGCCGCGTCCCAGCGGCTCCCCAGCCCGCGTCCGTACCGTGAGCGTCGGAGGCACTCATGGGATTCCTGGATCGACTGTTCGGCACCGAGGAGCCGTCGCCGCGCGTGCAGCAGCCGGCCGTCTCGACGTCCCGCACCGACGACGAGCGGGCGCTTGAGCGCTACCGCTACCTCATCCGCACGGCGCCTCCCGAGACGATCGAGCAGGTGCACGCCGAGGCCTTCGCGCGCCTCACCGACAGCCAGCGCGCCCTCATCTACGAGGAGCTCAGCCGGGGCGCCGGCACGGGCGAGCGGCCGCTCTCGAGCGAGCCCGCGACCCTCGCACGCGCGGCGACACGCGCCGAGCTCCGCCAGCCGGGCACGCTCGAACGCTCCCTCTCGGGCGGCAGCGCGGGAGTCACCCCCGGCGCTCCCGGCTTCGGCTCCATGCTCGCGAGCTCGCTGCTCGGCACGGTCGCCGGCTACGTGATCGGGTCGGCCCTCGTGAGCGCGTTCCTGCCCTGGGACGGCGGCGACGCCGCGGCATCCGACGCGGGTGCGGGCGACAGCGGCACCGCGGATGCGGGAGCCTCGGATGCCGACTTCGGTTCGGCGGACTTCGGCGCCTCCGACTTCGGCGACTTCGACCTCGGGTTCTGACCCGCCCTCAGCACCGCGACGGCGAGCGCGAACCCGATCGCGGCGGCCACGGCGCGCGGCAGGTCGAGTCCCTCGATCGTGATCGCCACGACGGGCGCGATCGTCACGACGCCCGCGAGGGCGAGCACCGCGGAGCCCGCGGGTCGCACGACCGGCACCGGCCGCTCGAAGCGGCCGAGCGGCACCGACAGCACGAAGACGATCCCGAGCACCGCGAGGAACACGAGCGGCCGAGTGGCCCACCACGCCGCCGTCCCCGCGGCGGGTGCGAGGCCGGGCAGGAGCAGGCCGAGGCCCGCGACCGCGAGGATGATCGTGAGGTGCCACAGGTAGACGGTCATGAGCCGTGAGCCGATCGTGAAGACGATCGCCTGCATCGCCCGGGTGCGCATGAGCGCCGTGAGGGGCGCGCGCAGCAGCTGCAGCAGCGCCGCCTGACCCACGCCGAGGGCGACGAGGGGCAACGTCGGCGGGTTGAGGTTCGTGAGCATGTCGGTGGAGTACGGCCCCCACAGCGTCATCGGCACGAGGCTCGACCACGCGCCGATCGCGATGAGCACGAGCTGCCACGGGGCGCGTCGGGCGAACCATCCGTCGGCGTACCAGAACCCCAGCTGCTGCACGAGCGGCCACACGAAGAGCAGGTTGAGGTAGCCGAGCACGCTCATCCCGGCGGGATCGCGCGGCACGCCCGCGACGCCGAACTGCGCCGCGTCGACCGCGACGACCGCGGCGAGGAGCACGAGGAGCGTCACCCGCGGCGCACGCTCGTGGCACGCGAGCAGCACGGGTGCGGCGAGCTGGCAGATGAGGTAGGCCCCGAGGAACCACAGGGGGCTGCCGACGCCCGTCGCGACCGCGTCGAGCAGGGCCGGGTCGACGCCGAGGGCGGTCGCGCCGGCGAGGGCCGCCGCGAGGAAGAGGAGGAGCGGGAGGGACGGGCGCGCGAGCCGCAGCATCCGCGCGTGCACGAAGCCGCGCGACGTGGGGGAGCCGCCCCCGGTATCCCCGCCCCCGCGGCGCTGGGCGTTGCGCAGCGAGGTCGCCGTGGCGAAGCCGCCCACGACGAAGAAGAGCGGCATGACCTGCCCCACCCACGTGGCCCAGGGGAACCAGGGCTGCTCCTCGAGCGGACGGCTCACCGCGATGCCGCCCGCGGCATCCGGACCCACCCCCACGAAGAGCAGGTGCACCGTCACGACGACGAGCACGCAGAACACGCGCGCGAGGTCGAGCGACAGGTCGCGGCCGGTGATGTCGAGGCCGCCTCGGGCCGACTGCTGCGTCGTCACGCCCACACTGTAGCGGGGGCGCGATGCGGGTCAGCGGGTGACGAGGATGCGCACCGCGGTGTCGAGGTCGTACGACTGACCCACCTCGACGGAGGTGTTGAAGATGTCGCCGCTCAGGCTCACGTACACGGCTCCCGTCTCGAGCACGTAGCCGATCACGCGTCCGCCGCTGCGAACGCGGTGCACGTCGTCGAGGACGCGCTCGACGTCCAGTTCGGTGATCGCCGCGTGGGATTCGACCGTCAGATGCATGAGCTCCGCCCCTTTCTCGACACACCCTCGTTCGGGGGACATCCCTTCCATTGAACGACGGGGGAATGGGGGACGGCAAGAGGTCCCGCGGGGAGTTGACCGAGTGTTCTCCGCACGTTCGCCCGCGAACGCGCTCCCACGGGATGCGGAGGGCGATGCCAGGCTTCTGCCAGGTAGATGAGTCAACGTTGATGACGGCCCGGGCGCCCGGCGTGACACCAGCCGCCGTCCCCTTCGCCCGATACACGGCCCGACCGATCCGACGGCGCGCAAGTGCGCTCTCCCGCCCGCGCGGGACAGAACCCGAGAGACCCGACCCCGTGCCCCACCCCATCCCCGGCGCTTCAGCGTTCCCCCACGACTCCATATCCCACATGCGCCTCGGCATCTTCCGCCGGATGAGCCGCCGCCAGCTCGGGGGGCTCACGCTCCTGCTGAGCATGGCGCTCGTCGTGATCCACGACCTGCCCGCCTCCGCCTCGACCGTCGAGCGCGAGCTGGCATCCGAGCTCCCGAGTCAGGAGCTCGTGCTCACCGAGGCCACGCTCGCCGACTCGGCCGCGAAGGTGCCGATCGAGCCCGCGCGCGACGACATCGCGCTCAGCTACTACACGCCCGTGCAGTGGCCCATCGACCCCTCCTCGAACATCTCGAGCCACTTCGGCGGCCGCGCCTCCCCGTGCGCCGGTTGCTCGACCTACCACCACGGCATCGACTTCACGCCCCCTCACGGCACGCCCGTGCACGCGATCGCCGACGGCGTCGTGGTCTCTCGCCCCATCGGCGGGCTCGGCACGCAGGTCGTCATCGAGCACGTCATCAACGGCCAGACCGTCTTCAGCGCCTACGGCCACCTCGTGTCCGGCTCGGCGGCGCCCGTCGGCACGCCCGTGAAGATGGGCGACCAGATCGGGCTCGTGGGCAACACGGGCATGAGCTCGGGCACCCACCTGCACCTCGCGATCATGGTGGGGGAGTGGAACTTCATCGACCCGCTCCCCTGGATGCGGGCGCACGTGACCGAGCCGTGGGTCGGCTGAGGCCCTAGTCGTCCTCGCGCGGCCGATCGCCCGTCGAGTCGTCGAGCAGGTCCTGCAAGGCGCGATCCACGTCGTCCTGCTCGGGCTCGGCGCCCGTGAGGCGCGCGATGAGGAGCGTCGGGTCGTCGATGTCCGCGTCGCCCGGGAGGATGTCCGGGTGCGCCCACAGCGCATCCCGCCTCTCGGCGCCGACGGCATCCGTCACCGCCTGCCACATCGCCGCGGCCTCGCGCAGTCGACGGGGGCGCAGCTCGAGCCCCACGAGGGTCGCGAACGCCGACTCGGCCGGGCCACCCGCCGCACGCCGGCGCTTGACGGACTCCGCGATGGCGTCCGACTTCGGCAGCCGCACGGTGGCCTGCGCCGTCACGACGTCGACCCAGCCCTCGATGAGCGCGAGCATCGTCTCGAGGCGCCGCAGCGCCGCGAGCTGCTCCTCGGTCTTCGGCGGGATGAGCTTGCCGCTCGTCATCGCCTCGCGCAGCGCCTCGGGGTTCTGCGGGTCGAAGTCGGCCGCGAGCTCCTCGAGCGGCCCCGTGTCGATGCGGATGCCGCGCGCGTAGTCGGTGACCTGCGTGAGCAACTGCAGCCGCAGCCACTTCGCGTGGCGGAAGAGGCGCGCGTGGGCGAGCTCGCGCACGGCGAGGTAGAGCCGCACCTCGTCGACCGGGATCTCGAGTCCGCGCGCGAAGCCGTCCACGTTCTGCGGAACGAGGGCCGCCTGGCGCTGCTCGCCGTCGAGCAGCGGGATTCCGATGTCGCCACCCGACACGACCTCCTGGGCGAGCTGCCCCACGACCTGCCCCAGCTGCATCGCGAAGAGCGTGCCGCCCACGTTGCGCATGAGGCGGCTCGCGTCGCCGATCATGCTCGTGAGCTCCTCCGGGGCCTGCTCCTGCAGGACGTCGGTGAGAGCGGATGCGATCGAGTCGGCCACGGGCGCGGCGAGCTGGGTCCACACGGGCATGGTGGCCTCCGCCCAGCCGGCGCGGGTGAGGAGGGCGGCCTCGGTCGTGAGCGCCGCGATGTCGGTCGCCTCGTCGAGCCACAGGGCCGCCACGTGGAGCGCCTGCTCGAGCGCCGACACCTCGGCAGGCGTCGAGGGCACGGCGGAACGCGACGCGAGCGCCGTGGCCTGCTCCTTCGCGAGCGACCAGTCGATGCCGTCGCCCGCGTTCTGCAGCGCCTGCTGCAGCTGACCGATGAGCCGCTTCACGAGCTCCGGGTCGGCGGGCAGCCCGGCGGCGCTCGCGAGCTGCGCGGGGTCGAGGTCGGAGTTGCCCGAGAGGAACTCGCGGAGCATGTCGCGGAACTCCTCGGCGGGGTCGTCGCCCGAGCCGGAGAAGGGGTCGCGGGGCTCGTCTGCCATGCGCTCAACGCTAGTGCGCCACCCGGTGACTCGCCGGGCGAATGCCCTAGGCTGACCCGGTCTCGCCTGCGCCCGCAGCGAACACGGAGGACCCTGTGACGCTCGACCCCGCTACCCCGCGCGAGTCGGCATCCGCCGGGGCGGCCTCGCGCCGGCAGCTCGTCGGCCAGGGGCTCGTGCTCGCCGCCGTGCTCGGCACCGCGCTCGTCGGCATCTCTCCCGCCCCCTACGTCGCGGAGCGCCCCGGCCCCGTCTACGACACCCTCGGGGACACCCAGGTCGACGGCGAGACGGTGCCCGTCATCGAGATCGACGGCGCGACGAGCTACGCGACCGACGGGCGGCTCGATCTGCTCACGGTGTACCTCGACGGATCCCGCGAGAACCCGCTCGACTGGTTCGAGGTCGTCGGCGCGTGGCTCGACCCCCGCCGGGCGCTCCTGCCCGTCGATGCCGTCTTCCCGAACGGGCAGACCGAGCAGGAGTCGGACGAGGAGAGCGCGCGCGACATGGACGCGTCGCAGCAGGCCGCCGTCGCGGCGGCGCTCACCGAGCTCGGGATCGACTACTCCGCGACCGTCGTCGTCGACCGGGTGTCGGAGGGCGACCCCGCGGACGGCGTGCTCGAGCCGGGCGACGAGCTGCTCGCCGTCGACGGTGTGCCCGTCACGAGCGACGCGGAGCTGCGGGCCGCGATCGCGGACGCCGGGGTCGGCGCCCCGGTCGAGCTCGGCATCAGGCGTGACGGCGTCGAGAGCACCGTGACGCTCACGACGGCGGCGCGCTCGCCCTCCGACCGGACGCCCATCGTCGGCGTCGTTCCGGGGGTCGCGTACGACTTCCCCTTCGAGGTGACGATCAACCTCCCGGACGTGGGCGGCCCGAGCGCGGGCATGATGTTCGCGCTCGGCATCGTCGACCTGCTCACGCCCGGCGCCCTCACGGGCGGCGAGCACGTCGCGGGCACGGGCACCGTGGATGCGGACGGCGACGTGGGCGCGATCGGCGGCATCCGTCAGAAGATGATCGGCGCGCACGACGCGGGCGCCGAGTGGTTCCTCGCCCCCGAGGCGAACTGCGGGGAGGTCGTCGGGCACATCCCCGCGGGCCTCGAGGTGTTCGCCGTCTCCCGGTTCGCCGACGCCGTCGACCTCGTCACGGCGATCGGCGAGGGCGCGCCGACCGACGGGTTCGCCCGCTGCGGCTGAGCTCCTCTCCCAGAGCGCACCCAGCGGCCCGCCCCTAGGATGGTGCCCGAGCCGCCGGGGTCCCCTTGCCCCGACTGACCCGCAGGAGCGCCTTCGTGACATCCGCCAGCAGCACACCCGACAACCGATCCCGCGGGCGCAGCACCGTCGCGATCGTGATCGCGATCCTCGCGATCATCGTCGTCGGGTTCCTCGCCTTCTCGTACCTCTTCGCCGACGTGCTGTGGTTCGACCAGCTCGGGTTCCTCTCGGTGCTGACGACCCAGTGGTGGTCGATCGGCCTCATGTTCCTCGTCGGTTTCGCGGCGATGGCGATCGTCATGTGGGCGAGCATCTACATCGCCTTCCGCACGCGTCCGCTCTACCAGAAGCTCGGATCGCAGCTCGACCGCTACCAGCAGGTCATCGAGCCGCTGCGCCGCCTCGCGATGATCGGCATCCCC
Source organism: Actinomycetes bacterium (assembly GCA_023428065.1). GTDB lineage: Bacteria > Actinomycetota > Actinomycetes > Actinomycetales > Microbacteriaceae > Homoserinibacter. Next base: position 35,870 of record JAEYZI010000087.1, read on the forward strand.
GTGCTCCTCGGCCTCTTCGTGGGCGTCTCGACGGCGTCGCGCTGGACGACCGTCGTGCAGTTCCTCAACCGCACCCCCTTCGGTCAGAAGGACCCGCAGTTCGGGCTCGACGTGTCGTTCTTCGTCTACGAGCTGCCGTTCTACCGCGGCCTCGTCGCGTACGCGTCGGCCATCGTGCTCATCTCGGGGCTCGCGGCCGTCGCCACCCACTATCTCTACGGCGGCATCCGCATCAACGGTCGCGAGGTGCGCGTGACGCGCGCCGCGCGCGTGCAGATCGCCGTGACCGCCGGCATCTACGTCGCGCTCCAGGCGGTCAGCATCTGGCTCGACCAGTTCGCGACCCTCACGAACGACACGGGCGTCGTCACGGGCGCCACCTACACGGATGTCAACGCCGGCATCCCGGGACGCGCGATCCTCGCGGGCATCGCCGCACTCGTCGCCGTGCTCTTCATCGTGACCGCGGCGATCGGCCGCTGGCGCCTGCCGCTCATCGGAACTGGTCTCCTCGTCGTGTCGAGCCTCATCATCGGCACCATCTACCCCGCGATCGTGCAGCGTTTCACGGTCGAGCCGAACGCCAAGCGCGTCGAGGCCGAGTACATCCAGCGCGCGATCGACGCGACGCGCACCGCGTACGGGCTCGACGACATCAACGTCGTCTCCTACGACGCCGTCACGACGGCGACCGAGGGTCAGCTCAAGGAAGACGCGCAGACCACCGCGAGCATCCGCATCGTCGACCCCGCGATCGTAGGCGACACCTTCAAGCAGCTCGAGCGCGTCAAGCAGTACTACCAGTTCCAGAACCACCTCGACGTCGACCGCTACCAGATCGACGGGCAGAGCCAGGACACCGTCATCGCCGTGCGCGAACTCAACCAGGCGGGTCAGAGCAACAAGAGCTGGTACAACAACACGCTCGTCTACACGCACGGCTTCGGCGTCGTCGCCGCCTACGGCAACAAGCGCACGGTCGACGGTCAGCCCGAGTTCCTCGAGTCCGGCATCCCGTCGACCGGCGCGCTCGGCGAGTTCCAGCCGCGCATCTACTTCGGCGAGAACTCGCCGGCGTACTCGATCGTCGGCGCCCCCAAGGGCTCGACCGCGATCGAGCTCGACTACCCGAGCGGCGGCGAGGAGAGCGACGTCAACGCGACGTTCACCTTCGACGGCGACGGCGGGCCCGTGCTCGACAACGTCATCAAGAAGCTCGTGTACGCGCTCAAGTTCCAGTCGGCCGACCTGCTGCTCTCCGACGCCGTGACCGACCAGTCGCAGATCCTGTACGACCGCAACCCGCTCGACCGCGTGAAGCGCGTCGCGCCGTACCTGACACTCGACACCGACACGTACCCGGCGGTCGTCGACGGACGGGTCGTGTGGATCGTCGACGGCTACACGACCACCGCGGACTACCCGTATTCGAGCATCCAGCAGCTGTCGTCGACGATCGCCGACACCTACACGCCGAGCCCGGACTTCCCGCTCGACGACGTCAACTACATCCGCAACTCGGTGAAGGCGACGGTCGACGCCTACGACGGCAAGGTCACGCTCTACGCGTGGGACACCGAGGACCCGCTGCTCAAGACCTGGCAGAGGGTCTTCCCCTCGACGCTCAAGCCGGCATCCGAGATGAGCGAGGACCTCATGGCGCACGTGCGCTACCCCGCCGACCTCTTCAAGGTGCAGCGCTCGATCCTGCAGACGTACCACGTCGACGACGCCGGCACCTTCTACTCGGGCGACGACGCCTGGGCGACGCCGAACGACCCGACCGTGCCGCAGGCGCAAGCGAAGTCGCAGCCGCCGTACTACCTCACGATGCAGGTGCCGGGCGCCGACAAGCCCGCGTTCTCGATCTACTCGACCTACATCCCGCAGGCGCAGTCGGGCGACGCCGGGCAGAGCGTGCTCACCGGCTACCTCGCCGCGAACGCGGATGCGGGGGAGGACTACGGCAAGCTCACGCTCCTGACGCTCCCGAAGAAGGACACCGTGCCCGGCCCCGGCCAGGTGCAGAACTCGTTCAACACGGACACGGTCGTGGCGAACGAGATCAACATCCTGCAGCGCGGCGACACGACCGTCGTCTACGGCAACCTGCTGACCCTGCCCGTGGGAGGCGGTCTGCTCTACGTACAGCCCGTCTACGTGAAGTCGACGGGTGAGACGAGCTACCCGCTGCTGCGCAAGGTGCTCGTGGCCTTCGGCGACCAGGTCGCCTTCGAGGACACCCTCGACCAGGCGCTCGACGTGCTCTTCGGGGGAGACTCCGGGGCGCCTGCGGGCGACGTGGATGCCGAGCCGGGCGACGGCGGCGCGACGCCCGAGCCGCAGCCCGGTGGCGACACGGGTGGCGACACGGGATCGTCGTCCGACAACGCGGCCCTGAAGAAGGCGCTCGACGACTACAAGAAGGCGCTCGACGACCGCACGAAGGCCTACGCGGACGGCAACCTCGTCGCCGCGGCCGAGGCCGACCAGCGCATGCGCGACGCGATCGACGCGGCCATCAAGGCCGCGGGCTGACGACGGTGGGCGTCCTGCGGGGCGCCCACCGCGTCAGCACCTCCTCGCATCCGTGGTAGGCTCAATGCTTGTGACGCGGGGTGGAGCAGCTCGGTAGCTCGCTGGGCTCATAACCCAGAGGTCGCAGGTTCAAATCCTGTCCCCGCAACGAGAAGAGAAAGCCCCGGACCGTGAAGGTCCGGGGCTTTCTCCGTGGCGGACGCCTCCGCGCCTCGCCGCCGACTGGAGAGGCAGGTCGATGTCAGCACCCGAGCACCGCGCCACGCCGCAGCCCACCGTGCTCTTCCTCTGCGTCCACAACGCGGGGCGGTCGCAGATGGCGCTCGGCTTCTTCGAGCACCACGCCGCAGGGCGGGCGGTCGCGTGGTCGGGCGGCTCGGAACCCGCCGATCGGGTCAATCCCGTCGCGATCGAGGTGATGAGCGAGAAGGGCATCGACATCTCGCGGGAGCACCCGAAGCGCTGGACCGACGAGATCGTCGAAGCAGCGGACGTCGTCGTCACGATGGGATGCGGAGACGAGTGCCCCTACGTTCCCGGCAAGCGCTACCTCGACTGGGAGCTCGAGGACCCGGCCGGGCAGGATGTGGAGTTCGTGCGGGGTGTGCGCGACGACATCGAGGAGCGCGTCATCGCGCTGCTCGGCGAACTCGGGGTGCCCGTCGAGCGCTGACGACGCCGCGCACGTCGGGATCGGGTTGCGCTGAGCCCCGTCAGCCGGTGATGAGCGACTCGTCGATCGCCATGAAGACCGTGCCGATCTGCGTGCCCGTCGGCACGAACGAGATGACCGCGCCGGCATCCGAGACCCCGACGATCGCATCGCTCGGGAAGAACGCGCCGTAGTCGGGGCTCGCGGCGTAGGAGGCGAGGGTCGCGGCGTCGACCTCGAACGTCCACACGCCGACACCCGGCTGCACGTAGTCGATCGCGAGCACGGCGTCGATCGGGTCGTACTGCAGATCGGCTTCGCTCGCGGCGATGACGACGCGCGTCGGGGTCGTGAGGTAGCCCTCGATGGCGGCGGTGTTGCCGCTCGAGACGGCCGCGGCGAGGTTGTCCGCCCGCTCGTCGTCGATCGCCCCGCTCGACCCGCCCGTCGCATCCGGGCTCGGGGTCGCGCTCGGGTCGGCACCCCCTGTCGTAGGCGAGCTGCTCGCGCTCGGGGTGGGCAGCGGGGCGTTCGCATCCGGTGCGCACGCGGTGAGCATCGCGGTCGTGACGGCGAGAGCGAGGACCGTCGACGCGGCGCGCGCGGCGATTCGGGCGGGGGCGGGGCGGGCGGTCGATGCGGGCATCCTGCACCTCGTCGGCTCGTGGCGTGCGTGAGTGGATCGATGATATCTCGGCTTGAGCGCGCGCGCCCCGGCGTAGGCTGACGACATGAACGCGGATGACGCCCCCTTCGCGGTGGCCGTCGCGCAGTTCGCGCCGAGCGACGACACCGCGGCCAATCTGGAGGAGATCTCGCGCCTCGCGGTCGACGCGGCCTCGCGCGGCGCGATGCTCGTGGTCTTCCCCGAGTACTCGTCGTACTTCACCCCGACGATGGGGCCGGACTGGGTCGAGGCGGCCCAGACGCTGCACGGGCCGTTCGTCCGTGGACTCGCCGAGATCGCCGCCGAGCTCGGCATCCATCTCGTCGCCGGGCTCCTCGAGGTCGTGCCGGGCGAGCCCGAGCGGGCCGCCAACACGATCGTCGCGCTCGACCCCGACGGCGCGCTCGTGGCCCACTACCGCAAGCAGCATCTCTACGACGCCTTCGGGCAGCGGGAATCCGACTGGATCGTCGCAGGTGCGATCGAGGAGCCGCGCACCTTCGTCGCGGGCGGCTTCACGGTCGGCATCCAGACCTGTTACGACGTGCGCTTCCCGGAGGTCACCCGCCGCCTCGTCGACGCGGGCGCCGAGCTCGTCGTGCTCCCGGCCGAATGGGTGCGCGGCCCGCTCAAGGAGTCCGCCTGGCGCACGCTCGTCACGGCGCGCGCGATCGAGAACACGGTCTTCGTGGCCGCGGCCGACCAGGCCCCGCCGGTCGGCGCGGGCAACAGCATGATCGTCGACCCGATGGGCGTCGAGCTCGCCACGATCGGCGAGGCGACCGACACCGCCGTCGCGTGGATCACGCGGGCGCGACTGCGCCACGTTCGGCACCTCAACCCGGCGCTCCAGCTGCGGCGCTACCGGGTCGAGCCCGTGCCCCCGGGCGCCTGACGACGATCAGACCGCGGCCGTCACCCGTCCCGCCGCGGCGCGCGCCTGGATCGCGATCACGACGAGCACGATGCCCGCGAGCACGGCATACGCGCCGAGCACGTAGATGAGGCCGAGGAGCGCCGACTGGGGAGTCGCGAACAGCAGGATCACGAGCAGGATGCCGAACAGGATCGACAGCACCGAGAAGACGATCCCCATGGCCTTCGCGCCGCCGCTCGCGAGCGTCGCGGCCGCCGGGATGCCGAAGATGCCCTCGATGATCGCCCAGATCGCGACGATCCACAGCAGCACGAGGAGCGCGAGCGCGCCAGCGGCGACGGGGAAGATCATCACGAGGATGCCGGCGATGACGCTCACGATGCCGAGCGTGAGCATCCAGCCCCACGCGGGGTCGTACTTGCGCGTCTGCACGGCGTGGACGATCGTGAAGATGCCGTCGACGAGGGCGTAGATGCCGAAGACCCAGACGAAGGCCACGGCCGTGGCGACCGGCCACACGAACGCGAGAATGCCCAGGATGATCGCGAGGATGCCGCGCAGCAGCACGAGCCACCACACGGACTTGATGAAATCGCCAGCGGCGGCGGTGACGGCGTCGTTCGACATGAGGCTCCCCTTCGATGACCGACGGGTCCCGACGGCCCGCCGTCTGGGCCGAGCCTACTCAGGCGTGAAGCCGACGGCCACCCTCTCGGCGTAGTGCGCGAACACCTGCTTGCCGGGGGTGGTGTCCACGACGTCCGCGTCGACGCTCCGCTCGAGCAGCATCCGGAGGCCGTCGGCGACGACGTCGATGAGCTGACCGGGGGCCGACATGGCGATCCCCGAGCCCAGCACGCTGATGACCGCGGCGATGGCGTGCGGATCGGCGTCGGGGCGGATCATGCCCGCATCCTGCAGGGCGGGCAGGAGCTCCGGGTGGATCGTGAGGTCGGGAACCGGCGCGACGCCGTCGATCGCGCGCATGATGCGATTGAGGGCGGCCGGGTCGTCGAGGTAGAGGGCGCGCGCGAACGGGTGCTCGAAGACGCCGACGAGCGCGTAGCCGAAGATCCGCGACGGGAGGCCGCCCCGCGGGTCGCGCTCGACGTTGTCGGCGATGACGTGGAGCAGCTCGCGCGTCTCCCGGGTGAGGAGCGATGCGAGGAGTCCCTCGAAGACGGGGAAGATGCGCTGCACGGCCGCGGTGTCCGTCTCGAGGCCCTGCGCGATGGTGCCGTAGCTGAGCGCCTCGACGCCGTCGCCGATCACGATTCGGGATGCGGTGTCGAGGATCTGCTCGGCCGTGGGGGTGGTGGTGTCCATACGGTGCCGATCGATTCTGTGGTGCGCTCAGCTTACGGCGGCGCTCGCCCGCCACGCGCGCCCTGTTCGGGGGTCGCGCTCCGCTTACAGACCCGCGGCGCCCACGCGGGCGGCCGCCTCCTCGAGCACCTCGACGCGCTTGCAGAACGCGAATCGCACGAGCGAACGGTAGGGCTCGCGCCGCTCGGGATGAACGAAGGCCGTGAGCGGTACGCCCACGACGCCGGCCCGCTCGGGCAGCGTTCGGCAGAACGCATCGGCGTCGTCGACGCCGAGCGGCGTAGCATCCGCGATCACGAAGTACGAGCCCGAGGGGCGCGACACCTCGAAGCCGACCGCCCGGAGTCCGTCGCTCAGCAGATCGCGCTTGGCCTGGAGCGCGTCGGCCGCCGAGCGGAAGAACGCCTCGGGGAGGTCGAGTCCGCGCGCGATCGCGGGCTGGAACGGCGCGCCGTTCACGTAGGTGAGGAACTGCTTGACCGCGAGCACGGCATCCCGGAGCTGCGGCGCGGCGGTCAGCCAGCCGATCTTCCAGCCCGTCGTCGAGAACGTCTTGCCCGCACTCGAGATCGTGATGACCCGCTCGGCCGCGCCGGGGCGGGTCGCAGCGGGCACGTGCTCGCGTCCGTCGAAGACGAGGTGCTCGTAGACCTCGTCGGTCACGACGAGCGCGTCGTGGCGGTGCGCGAGCTCGATCGCGAGGTCGAGGAACGAGGGGTCGAGCATCGCCCCCGTCGGGTTGTGCGGCGTGTTGAGCAGGATGATGCGCGTGCGATCGCTCACGGCCGCCCGCAACGCATCCGGATCGGGCTGGAAGTCGGGCGCGGTGAGCGGCACCGGCACGTGGCGGCCGCCCGCGAGCCCGATGATGCCCGCGTACGAGTCGTAGACCGGCTCGAGGGTCACGACCTCGTCGCCGTCGTCGACGAACGCGAGGAGCGTCGCCGCAAGCGCCTCGGTGGCGCCCGCGGTCACGAGCACCTCGCGATCGGGGTCGAGCTCGAGCCCGTAGAAGCGCCGCTGGTGGCGCGCGATCGCCTCGCGCAGCACGGGCATGCCGAGCCCGGGCGGGTACTGGTTGATGCCGGATGCGATCGCGTCGCGGGCCGCCTCGATCACCTCCGCGGGCCCGTCCTCGTCGGGGAACCCCTGGCCGAGGTTGACCGCTCCGGTCGCCGCCGCGAGCGCCGACATCTCGGCGAAGATCGTGGGCCGCGGGATGCCGTCCTCCCCGAGCAGGAGCGCCCCCCGCGCGGCTCTCCTCCACGGTGCGTCGGTCACCTGCACACGCTACCGGGAGCCGCCGATCGACGGCGAAGTAGGCTCGCAGCACGAGCATAGGGATCGTTCAGCTTGGCACCGCACGCTGGCGAGTGCGTGAAAGGAGCCCCCATGTCCGACCACCTCGAGTCGTCTGAGAACACCACCCCCGAGACCCCGCAGGCGCCCGCACCGGCCGACGCCTCCGCAGCGCCGACCATGGATCAGCCGAGCGCCTCGTCCGAGGTCCCGCCGACCTTCGCCGCGCCCGCCGCGGCCGCAGCCCCCGCATCCGCCGACGCCCCCGCCGGCGTGCGCCAGCGCTCCGTCGCCGTGCCGATCATCGCGGCCGCCGTCGTCGCCGCCCTCCTCGGCGGTGGCGCCGGGGCGGGAGTCGCCGCCTGGGCGATCACGAGCCAGCAGGGCCAGGCCTCGTCCGGCGAGCCCTCGGGTCCGCACACCATCAACGTCAACAACCCCGGCAGCGTCGATGTCGTGACCGCCGTCGCCGCGAAGGCCGCGGACTCCGTCGTCACCATCAGCGTCTCCGCGGGAGACTCCGCCGGATCCGGCTCGGGCGTCATCCTGAGCTCCGACGGCTACGTGCTGACCAACACCCACGTCGTCACCCTCGACGGCGCGTCCGAGGACGGCAAGATCGAGGTGACGACCGCCGACGGCCGCATCTTCACGGCCGAGATCGTCGGCCTCGACCCCATCGTCGACCTCGCGGTCATCAAGCTCGAGGACGCCTCGGGCCTGACCCCCGTCGAGTGGGGCGACTCGTCGAAGCTCGACGTGGGCGACCAGGTCGTCGCGATCGGCGCGCCGCTCGGCCTCTCGAACACCGTCACCGACGGCATCGTGAGCGCGTTGAGCCGCAGCATCCAGATCAAGTCGTCGGCCGTGCCCCACTCGGGCGACTCCGACAGCGCGCCCGACCAGGGCCAGAACGGCGGTCAGGGGCCGTTCGACTTCTGGAACTTCGACCAGCGCGGCGGCGAGACGCCCCGGCAGCAGTCGTCGTCGACGATCTCGGTCCCCGTCATCCAGACCGACGCCGCCATCAACCCCGGCAACTCCGGCGGCGCGCTGCTCGACGAGAAGGGCCGGCTCGTCGGCATCAACGTCGCGATCGCCTCGACGGGATCGGGCGCGGGCGGTCAGAGCGGTTCGATCGGAGTCGGGTTCGCGATCCCGTCGTCGCTCGCGAAGCGCGTGGCCGAGGAGATCATCGAGAACGGCTCGGCGAGCCACGGCCTGCTCGGTGCGACCGTCGTGACGGCCACCTCGTCCGAGTCGGATGTCGTGGGCGCCGTGATCCAGGACGTCACCTCGGGGGGCGCCGCCGAGGCGGCGGGGCTCAAGAAGGGCGACGTCGTGACCAAGCTCGGCGGCGTCGCGATCACGAGCAGCACCGACCTCACGGCCCAGGTGCGGGCGCTCGCGGCGGGATCGACCGCCCAGCTCACCTACCAGCGTGACGGCAAGGCCGCGACCGTCGAGGTGAAGCTCGGCGAACTCGCCTCCTAACCCTCTCCCCAAAGTTCCCGTTCCGCGTCTTAGTTCCCGTTCCTTCGGGCACAAACACGCGGAACGGGAACTTACTTGTGTGCGAGGGGGTGACTGGGGTGAGGGGGGTGACGGGGGTGGGGGGAGTGGATGCGGAGCGGGGGTGTCGCGTTGCTAGGCTCGACCGAGCCGCACCCCGCGGGCACAGGAGGACGCATGCCGCAGCCGGACGCGCCTCCCGGCGTCTCCTACGTCATGCCGGTGCTCAACGAGGTTGCCTACATCGCCGATGCCGTGCGATCCGTGCTCGCGCAGGAGTACGACGGCCCCGTCGAGCTCATCCTCGCGCTCGGCCCCTCGACCGACGGCACGGCGGATGTCGTGGCCGGGCTCGTCGCGGAGGACCCCCGCATCCGCGTCGTCGAGAACCCCGGCATGGACATCCCCATCGGACTCAACCTCGCGATCGACGCCGCGCGTCACCCCGTCATCGTGCGGGTCGACGCGCACACGGAGCTGTCGCCCGGCTACACCGCGCGCGGCGTCGAGACGCTCGCCCGCACGGGCGCGGCGAGCGTCGGCGGCGTCATGGCGGCGGCGGGCAAGCCCGGCGTGCAGGCGGCCATCGCGCGCGCCTACAACAGCCGCTTCGGCCTCGGGGGCGCGAGCTACCACGACGACGACGCCGTCGAGGAGGGCCCTGCGGAATCCGCCTACCTCGGCGTCATGGATGCCGCCCTGCTGCGCGAGGTGGGCGGCTACGACACCACCCTGCGCCGCGGTGAGGACTGGGAGCTCAACTTCCGACTCCGCAACGCCGGGCACCTCGTGTGGTTCGACCCGGCCCTGCAGGTGCGGTACTGGCCCCGCTCGAGCTGGGGCGCGCTCGCGCGGCAGTTCTGGGCGACCGGGGTCTGGCGCGGGGAGCTCGTGCGCCGCCTCGGGGCGCGCAACTCGCTGCGCTACTTCGCGCCGCCGCTCTTCGTCGTCGACCTCGCGCTGTGCGTGATCCTCGCGCCGATCCTCGCGACGGGTCTCGTGAGCGGATGGCTCGCGTGGGTCCTCGCGCTCGCCTACCTCGGTCCCGTGCTCTACCTCGCCCTGCTCGGTGTGGCAGCGGTGCGCTCGCCGGGGAGAGCGCTCGACAGGCTCCGCGTCGCGGTGGCCATCGCGATCATGCACGTGAGCTGGGGCTCCGGCTTCATCGTCGGCGTCACCCGCGGCGCCCGTGACGCCGTCGACACCTCGCGCACCGAGTCCTGACTAGAGCCAGCCCGCGTCGATCATGCGCTGCACGACCCGGCGGCCGGCGTCGCCGTCGTCGAGCGGCGTGAACCGCTCGCGCCAGCGGCTCGCCTGCCGCCGGTAGCGGCTGCGCGCGATGTCGGCATCCGCGATCGCGTCGAGCAGCTCCTCGCGCGTGCGCACGACGGGTCCCGGGGCCTCCGCGAGCAGGTCGAAGTAGAAGCCGCGCAGGTCGGAGCTGTAGTGGGCGAGGTCGGGCGTGAAGAACACGACCGGCCGGCCGGTCGCCGCGAAGTCGAACATGACGGAGGAGTAGTCGGTCACGAGCACGTCCGAGACCTCGAGCAGGTCGGCGACGTTGGGGTAGCTCGTGACGTCGATGAGGCCGTCGGCCTCGAGGTCGCGTCCGTAGCGCAGGGTCCGCGAGTGCCCGCGCACGAGCAGCACGTGATCCTCGCCGAGCTCGCGCGCGAAGCTCGTGAGGTCGAGGTAGTCGACCATCTCGGTGCGGTCGTCTCGCCACGTCGGCGCGTAGAGCACGACGCGGGCGCCCTCCGGGATGCCGACCGCGCGCCGGATGCCGTCCGCGTCCGCGCCGGAGACGAGGCGGTCGTTGCGGGGGTAGCCCTCGTCCCACGTGCCGCGCGTGAAGGCGTACGCCGAGCGGAAGATGCGCGCGCTGTAGGCGTTCTGGGCGAGCAGCGCGTCCCAGCGGCGGCTCTCGCGTCGCACCGCGATGCGCGTGCGCAGCCCGACGTTCGGACGGTCCAGACCGAGCCTTTTGAGCATCGTGCCGTGCCAGGTCTGCAGCACGTGCTGGTGCGGGCGGCGCCGGTAGCGCTTGCGCAGCCAGTCGTTGACGATGAGCACGCGTGCGGCCGCACGCACGCGCCACCACTCGCGACTGCCCTCGATGAGCCGGATGTCGCCCTCGGGGACCGCGACCGACCCGTCGACGACGCTCCAGTACCGGCCAACGTCGGGCCGCATCCGGCGCAGGGTGCGCGCGATGCCGAGGGGGTTGTCGGAGGCCGACTGACCGTAGAAGCTCTCGAGGAAGACGGCGTCCTCGGGGCGCGCGGCGCCGCGACGGTAGGCGCGTTCGAGCCGTCGCTGGTTGCGGGGGCCGATCTCGTCCGGGGCGAGCGGCGGCGACACGCGCAGTGCGAGTCCCCCCGCCGACGCGCGGAGCTCGGCGTGGAAGAGCGGATGCGCGAACCGTTCGGGCAGCTCGGTCTCGACGACGAGGCGGCTCGTCGGGATCGCACCCTCGAGCGTGACGCGGTACTCGCCCGACGGCAGGGCGAGCCCCGCGACCCCCCAGCGCTCGGCGAGCAGCGGCAGGCGAACGCTCAGGCTGCCGCCCACCCCGACAGGCGCGTCGACGCGCGCGCGGGACCCCTCGAGCCGCACCGTCTCGACGCGACGTACGGGCTCGGCGACCGTGAGCCGCAGGGCGGGGCCGTCGGCGCCCTCCTCGAACGCGGCCTCGACGACGCGCGCGCGGGGGAGGCGCCCGTCGGGCACATGCCCGTCGGTCGGTGCGCCCGTGCGCGCGAGGATCTCCGCGAGGACGCGCTCGGCGCTGCGCCCGTCGAGCCGGTCGATGTGCTCCTCGCGCAGCCACACCGTGTGGTCGGCCATGCGTCGACCCAGCTCGCTGTCCGACCCGGCGGCGTCGAGGTGCTCGAGCACGTGCTGCCACCGGTTGACGTAGCGGTCGTCGCTGAAGATGCGGTAGTTCTCGTAGAGCCCCCGCCTGCGGGCGTACACCTCCACGTCCGGCGCGAAGAACACGACGGGGCCGTCGGTGAGGGCGTAGTCGTAGGCGATCGACGAGTAGTCGGTGACGAGCACGTCGATGCCGGCGAGCGCGGGCGTGACGTCGACGAGCTCGCGCACGCCGAGCATGCGGATGCGGTCGGAGACGGCGGGGCCGGCGGCGTAGTCGCCGAGGCCCAGCGGGTGCGCGCGCACGAGCAGCACGGCGTCGCGCGCCTCGAGCCAGCGGGCGATCATCTGCCACTCCTCGGCCGTCGGGGCGCCCGGGTCGACGCCGCCGTCGCGCCACGTCGGCGCGTAGAGCACGACCCGCGTGGCGTCGTCGAGCGGCCCCGTGGCGTCGGCGAGCAGCATGCGCGCATCCGCCCGCACCTCGGCCGGGTCGCGCGCGAGCAGGGCGTCGTCGCGGATGTCGCCGAGGGCGGGGATGCGGTCCGGCCGCACGCCGAAGGCCGAGGCGATGCGCGGGGCGACGAGCTCGGAGGCGACCGGGAACAGGTCGATGCCGCGGCCCGCGACACGGTAGGCGCGTGCGAGGAGCGCGCGCACGTAGCGGTGGTCGGGCACGCCGCGCACCCGCAGCGTCGCGGGGGAGTCGAGGTGCAGCTTCTTGAGCGGGATGCCGTGCCACAGCTGCACGACGAAGGCGCCGCTCGTGGCGTAGCGGTTGACGTCGCCGTAGCCGTGCGTGACGACGACGACGCGCGCGCGGAGGGTGAGCCAGAACCCGCGCCACGATCCCTTGAGGGCGGCGTCGAGCCCGCGGGAGAGCGCCTCGCCGAGCTCGGCATCGTCCGAGGCGAGCCACACGAGCCGTGTGCGGTCCTCGAGCCTCTCGTGGGCGAGCCGGTAGAGCGGCAGCGCTCCCTCGCCGAGCCCGATGCCGCATCCGAAGACCCACAGTCGCGCAGTGCGGGGCACCAGCAACGCGGCAAGCGCGCCGAGAGCGTAGAGCGGCAGGCGGAGCAGCTTTCGGGCGTTGCCGGCGCCGAAGGTGAAGGTCGCAGGCATCGGCACGATTCTGTCACGCGGGCCATGCGCGGCGGCGGATGCGGTCGCGGCGCGGCAACCGATCGGTAACGATGGCGGGCGGCGGTCGGTGCGCGCAGACGGCGGCTGATGTAATTGTTCGGGCGCCCCCGGCGCCGGCTGACGGGGAGGACACGGATGGGCATCGCGAGCGACCTCAAGGCGGCCCGCAAGGTGCTGACCAACGCGGTGCGTTCGCGCGCCACGCGCCGTGAGCTCGCGCACCGCATCGAGACCGAGGGCACGGGCGAGCCCGCCGAGGTCGAGATCGCCGTCTATTTCGCCGACACGCGCGTGAACCTCTACCAGATCCGTCAGTGGTACGCGCCCCTCGCCGAGCTCGCGAAGCGGCATCCGGTGACGATCCTCACCCGCAGCCCCGGGGCGACCCTCACCCTCAAGGACGAGGCCCCCGTGCCCGTGGTCTACTGCCGCAAGGTCACCGACCTCGAGGCGTTCGTCGGGCGCCACGACGTGCGCATCGTGTTCTACGTCAACCAGAACATGAAGAACTTCCAGATGTTCCGGTACGCGCGCATGTGGCACGTGTTCATCAACCACGGCGAGTCCGACAAGATGTACATGACCACCAACCAGTTCAAGGCCTACGACTTCGCCCTCGTCGCCGGCCAGGCGGCGGTCGACCGTCTCTCGAAGAAGCTCTGGGGCTACGACGTCGCGACGAAGGCGATCCCGATCGGGCGCCCGCAGGCCGACCACTTCGCGGGCGAGGTGCCGTATCCCCACGACGACCGCACGGTCGTCCTCTACGCGCCCACGTGGGAGGGGGACCGCCCGGCGGCCGCGTACGGCTCGATCGCGTCGCACGGCGAGGCGATCGCGAACGCGGTGCTCGCCTCGCCCGCGCACCGGCTCGTGTACCGCCCGCATCCGCGGTCCGGCGTCATCGACCCCGCGTACCGCGAGGCCAACGAGCGCATCATCGCCGCGATCGCCGCCGCCAACGCCGCCGACCCGAGCGCGCACCACGTCTACGATGACGGCCCCCAGCTCGGCTGGCAACTCGCCGACGCCGACGTCGCGATCACCGACATCTCGGCGATGGTGTACGACCGGCTCGCGGTGGGCAAGCCGATCCTCGTGGCGCGCCCCGCGTCGCCCGCCGCGGAGATCGACGAACAGGGCTACCTCGGCGCGGCCGAGTGGCTCACCGCCGAGGACGCCCCGGATGTGCTCGTGGCCGTCGACCGGGCGCTCACCGACCCCGAGGCGCGCGAGAAGCTCGCCTTCTGGTCGAACCACCACTTCGGCGACACGTCGCCCGGCGCGGCCACCGCCCGCTTCCACGCCGCAGTCGATCGGCTCATGGCCGAGTGGGACCGCTACGCGGCCCTGCACGCGACCGACCCGCGCACCTCCGAGTCGGATCCGTTCGACGAGGAGGAGGACGAGGAGGGCATGCCCTCCTCGGGCGACTGACCCGTTGACGAGCTCGAACTCGTCGGCCGAGGCGTCACGCGGAGGGCGGCGGCGGAGCACTCCGCCTCGCGGCGCGCAGGGCCCGGCGCTCACCCGCCGCGACCGCGCGCACCGCCCGCCGGGTGGCGCGGGGACCCGGTGCCACGACCTTGGGCTGCGTGCTCGCGGGGAAGACCGTCGGCGGCGGACCGAACGCCGTGCGCGCCGTCTTCACCACGCGGCGCCCGAGGATCTGGTTCGCGGCGCCGCCGACGACCGCTCCGACCCCGAACGGCAGCACCCTGCCGACGATGCCGCCCCCCGCCGAGGCGAGCATGCGGGGCAGGTACACCTTGCGCACGCGGTCCATGAACTGCGCGACGGCCGTGCGCGGCAGGCTCTTGGCGATGAGCGTGCCCCAGAATTCGGTCTTGTCGGGACCGCGCCCCGTGGCCTGGCCCGCGAACTGCGTGATGAGCTCCTGCGACGCCCCGCCCACGACCATCGCGAGCACAAGCGCCCGACCCCGCTCGGGGTCGTCCACGGGGATGCCGTGCAACTCCGCGACGGACTGGGCGAAGAGCGCGGTCGACTCGAGGAAGAGCACCGTCTCCGCGCCGGAGATCGCGAGGGCAGCGCCCGTGCCGACCGCGGGCACGGCCGCCGCCACCCCGACGCCGGCTCCGCTCGTCGTCACCGTCGTGAGGTACCGCCGCTCGAGGATGAGCAGCACCTGCTCGGGCGTCGCATCCGGGTACTTCGACCGGATGCCGCGCAGGTGCGCGAGCACGGCCGGACGGTGCACCGACATGACCCGGTCGAGGATCTGGTCCACGCGCGACGTGCTCGCGGGAGGCGCGGACGCGCCGGGCTCGGGAGGAGCGGGCACGATCCGATCCTCGGATGCCGCGGTCTCGGGACCGTGCACGGAGTCGGTCATGCCTCCACGCTACGCGGCACGCCCCCCGCGCACCACGACGAGGGGCTCACGCGCCGTAGTCGGCGTTGTAGCGGTCGACGACCTCGCGAATGGGGGCGTCGAGCACGAGCGCACCCTTGTCGAGGTAGAGGCCGCGCGTGCAGAAGCGCAGCAGGTCGCGCTCGCTGTGCGAGACGAAGAACAGCGTGCGGCCGCCCGCGAGCAGCTCCTCGATGCGCGTGTAGCACTTCTCACGGAACGCCTTGTCGCCCACCGCGAGCACCTCGTCGACGAGGATGATGGGCTCCTCCAGTCGCGAGATGACGGCGAACGCGATGCGCACCTTCATGCCGCTCGACAGGTGCTTGTAGGGGGTGTCGACGAAGTCGGCGATCTCGGCGAACTCGATGATCTCGTCGAAGCGCTCGTCGATCTCGCGGCGCGTCATCCCGTGCAGGCCCGCCGTGAGGTAGACGTTGTCGCGCACCGAGAGGTCGTTGACGAACCCGCCCGTGATCTCGATGAGCGGCGCGACGCCCTCGCGCACCTCGACGCGCCCCTCGTCGGGGTAGACGACCTGCGCGACGAGTTTGAGCAGGGTCGACTTGCCCTGGCCGTTGCGTCCGACGACGCCGATGGCCTCGCCCGCGCGCACCTCGAAGTCGACGCCGCGCAGCGCCCAGAACTCTCCCGGCCGCGTGCGGCGATCCCGCCCGGCGAAGAGGTCCTTGAAGCTGCGCCGCGACGAGCGGTTGCGCTTGAAGCGGATGCCGGCCCCCGTCACCGCGATGACGACGTCGCCCGGCTGCTCGGCCGCCATCAGATCTCCTTCAGCACGGTGCGGATGGTGCGGCGGAAGACGGCGGCGCCGATTCCGAGGGCGACGAGCGACATCGCGGCGGACACCACGACCGCGAACCAGTCGAGCTCGCTTGGGAAGAACGCCGCGCGGTAGAGCGAGAAGATGCCCGTGAGCGGGTTGAACGCGCCCCAGAAATGGAAGTCGATGGGGGTCGTGGGGAGGTCGCGGATGCCGTAGATGATCGGCGACGCGTAGAACACGAACCGCAGGGCGAGCTTCACGGCGCGCTCGAGGTCGCGGAAGAACACGACGAGCGGGGCGACGATGAGACCGATCCCGACGGTGAGCACCGCCTGCAGCACGATCGCGAGGAGGGACCACACGGCCTCCCAGTGCAGCTGCGCGGGCGTCGCGGTCCACTGGCTGATGATCGCGAAGATCGCGATGACGGGGATGCTCGCGACGAACTCGATGCCCTTGGAGAGCACGAGCCGCGTGACCCAGATCGTGCGGGGGATCGTCGTCGACCGGATGAGCTTGGCCTCGCGGGTGAAGGCGCGGGTGGAGTCGGACACGGCGCCCGTGAACCACATCCACGGCAGGAGCCCCGCGAGGAGGAAGACGATGTAGGGCTCCTCGCCGACACCCCGTCCGAAGACCTGGGTGAAGACGAACCAGTAGATGCCCGCCATGACGAGCGGGTCGAGCACCGACCAGACGTAGCCGAGCGCCGACGTCGAGTAGCGCACTTTGAGGTCGCGCGTGGTCAGGAGCCACAGGGATCGCCGGTACCGCGTGAACGGCGACCAGTCGCGTCGGGAGAGCGCGGCGGAGGTCACCGCATCAATCTATGTCTTTTGACGCCCCGCGATCATGCGCGGCGCGCGCCCCCGAGCCTCAGACGAAGAGGTTCGCCCGCTCGAGGTCCTCGGCGAAGTCGACCTCGATCGCGTACAGGTCGGAGATGTCGACCGGCTGGAACCGTACGCCGTCGTGCTCGATGGCGAGCTCGATGCCGCGCTCGAAGTAGTCCTGCGCGTCGACGCGGTGGAGCTGGCGCACGAGGGCGGCCTTGTCGCGGCTCGACACGAAGTTGATGCCGACGGCCTCGCCGAGCCCGCCGCGCACGGTCTTCGAGAGCTCCTTGATGTGGCCGGTCTCGTCGATCGTGTACTTGACCTCCTCGTCGGACACCTTGGAGGTGTTGACGGTGACGAAGCTCTGGTCGCGGGCGACGAGGTCGCCGGCGCGCACGAGTGCTTCGGGGTCGAACACGACGTCGCCGTTCATCCACAGCACGGGCGCGTCCTTCGTGGACTGCAGGGCGCGCAGGAGGCTCTTGGACGTGTTGGTCTGGTCGTACGCCTCGTTGTAGACGAAGTCGGCGGCCGGGAAGGCCTCGATGATGTGCTCGAGCTTGTAGCCGACGACGATCGTGACCTTGACGTCGCGACCGAACGCCTGGTGGATGTTGTCGAACTGCTGCTGCATGATCGTGCGGCCGTCGCTCAGCTCGGTGAGGGGCTTCGGCAGCGAACGGCCCAGGCGGCTGCCCATGCCTGCGGCAAGGATCACGATCTGGGTGGTCACGGGGGTCTCCTCGAAGTGTCGGTGCGCGGGTTCCGTTCATCCAGATGTCACCCGCGCGTCGTAGTAGGGACACGCCGTTGTGCTGCGTGAGAGTTTATCGGCGAGCCATGAGAAGTCGCGGTGAGTTCACCGTTCGTTCTCGTTTCGTGATAACCCTGCCCGGAACCGCCCCGCGTCGAGTCATCCCCGAGGATGAATCTCCTGAGGTCTCGTCAGGCGGCTCCCCGTCGTGTTGATACGGTTGGCCGGTGGAGTCCGAGCCCACCACCCCCACCACCTCCAACCGGCGGCCGTCGGGCTCTTCGGCGCGTCGTGGCTCGGCGTCCGCCGCCTCTCGCGCCCGCAGCGGCGCCGCTCGCGTCGATCCGCCCCGCCCCGCGGCCGCGCTCGCCGTCGAGGCGGAGGTCGCCACGGAGACCGCCGAGTTCCAGGCAGCCGAGTTCCAGGCCGCCGAGGTCGAGACCGCCGAGCGTGCGCCCGCCCCGGCCGCGCCCCGCACCAAGAAGAAGGCCGCGCCGAAGGATCGGGGCGCCGAGGTCGTCGAGGCGCCGGATGTCGAGACGGTCGCCCCCGAGGAGACGGTCGCCCCCGAGGTGACCGTCAAGGAGTCGGCGTCGGCCGTCGAGGCGGACACCGAGTCGGATGCGGTCGAGACTCCCGCCCCGCCGCCCGCCCGGGCGAAGCGGAGGCCCGTGCGCGTCACGGCGCCCGAGTCGCCCGCATCCGCCCCCGCGAACCTCGACGTCGCTCTCTCGGTGCAGGGCCTCACGAAGTACTTCGGCGACCACGCCGCGGTCGACGGCATCGACCTCGAGGTGGCGCCCGGGTCGTTCTACGGCATCGTCGGACCGAACGGCGCCGGCAAGACGACGACCCTGTCGATGGTCACCGGGCTGCTGAGGCCCGACAGCGGCATCGTGCGCGTATTCGGCCTCGACGTGTGGCACAACGCCACCCTCGCCAAGCGCAAGATCGGCGTGCTGCCCGACCGCCTGCGGCTGTTCGACCGGCTGACGGGGGCCGAGTTCCTCCACCACGCGGGCGCGCTGCGCGGACTCGACCGCGTGACGATCGCCCAGCGTGCGGCCGACCTGTCGGCGGTCTTCGGGCTCGAGCACTCGCTGCACCGGCTCGTCTCGGACTACTCGGCCGGCATGACGAAGAAGATCGCGATCGCGGCGGCGATGATCCACGCCCCGCGTCTGCTCGTGCTCGACGAGCCTTTCGAGTCGGTCGACCCCGTGTCGACCTCGGTCGTGCTCGACGTGCTGACCCGGTTCACCCAGGCGGGCGGCACGGTCATCCTGTCGAGCCACAGCATG
Source organism: Actinomycetes bacterium (assembly GCA_023428065.1). GTDB lineage: Bacteria > Actinomycetota > Actinomycetes > Actinomycetales > Microbacteriaceae > Homoserinibacter. The sequence goes on from JAEYZI010000087.1 coordinate 54,810, forward strand.
GAGCTCACCGAGCGCGTGTGCGACGCCCTCGCGATCATCGCGGACGGCCGGGTGCTCGCATCCGGACCCATCGCGACGGTGCTGAAGGGTCGCAGCCTCGAGGAGCGTTTCGTCGAGCTCGCGGGCGGCGAGGCGGCCGTGGAGGGCATGGAGTGGTTGCAGAACTTCTCCGACTGAGGCTTCGGATCCTCGCGAACGGCTTCCGCAGGCCCCCGGCTCAGGTCGCGGCGATCGTCGTCGGCCTCATCGTGGGCGTCGGGGGCGTCGTGCTCTTCTGGCAGGGCGCCGCGTGGGTCGCCGGCCTCGGCGACGACGACTTCGCGATGCGCGCCAACACCGTCGTGGGCTCCTGGCTGGGGCTCGCCGCGCTGCTCGTGCCGCTCATGGCGGTGCGCCGCGTCGTGCTCTCGCCTCGCGCGTTCCTCGGCTACCCGATCCCGCCCGTCGCGGTGGGGGTCACGATCCTCGCCTACTCGCTCATCGGCCCCGGCATCCTCCTGCTGCCGATGGCGCTCGCCTCGGTCGCGGCGTGGCCCGACGAGACCTCGCGGCAGATCGCGTGGGCCGCGGCGCCGCTGCTCTTCCTGCAGACGCTGCTGACGATCCAGCTCGCGCGTCAGCTCGGTGTCGTGCTGCGGCGGCATCCCCGCGTCGCCGGGTGGATCGACTTCCTCTCCGTGCTCGTGCTCATGCTCGGCGGCGCGACCGTGCTCGCCGTCATCGCCCCGCGCGTGCCCGAGCTCCTCGACGTCGTGCGCGCGGCGCGCCCGCTCAACGGCTTCCTGCGCGCCCTGCCGCAGGTGCTCACCGACACCCCCTTCGGGATGCTGTGGGCGGCCCCCGGCTTCGCGTCGACGACGCTCGGCGACCCCTCCTCGGCGTGGCGCCTGATCGGGCTCTCGGCCCTGCTCGTGGTCGCGCTCCTCATCGCCTGGTTGTCGGTGATCGCCGTGCAGCTGAAGCCCACCCGTCGCCTCCCGGGCCCCCGCCGCGAGCGGGTGCCGGGCTGGTTCGCCCGCTTCCCCGCGACGCCGTGGGGCGCCGTGGCGGCGCGCTCGGTGACGTACTGGTTCCGCGACCCCCGCTACCGCAGCGTGTACGAGGTGCTGCCGATCGTGCTCGGCTTCACGCTCCTCGCGCTGTGGATCGGCGGGGTGCCGTTCGTGTACTCCGTGCTCGTGCCGCTGCCGCTCATGACGGTGCTGCTGGCCTGGTCGACGACGCACAACGACGTGGCCTACGACAACACCGCGGTGTGGCAGCACATCGCGGCGCAGACGCGCGGAGCGGACGATCGCCGCGGGCGCTCGGTCCCCGTGCTCATCGGGGGTCTCGTGCTGCTCGCGATCGGGATCCCGCTCACGGTGTGGGGTCACGGCGATCCGGCGATCGCCCCGCCGTTCACGGGCTTCTGCATCGCCCTCCTTCTCGGCGGGATCGGCGTCGGCAACCTCTACTCGGCCCGCTTCCCGTACGCGGCGCCGCGGCCGGGCGACCAGGCCTGGCAGTCGCCCCAGTCGGCCACGAGCCAGGGCGGTGTCGCGCAGGGCATGTCCGTGCTGCTCGTGCTCCTCGCCGCGGCGCCCACCTTCGCGCTCGCGGTGCTCTGGTGGCTGCGCGGCGGCACGTGGGGCTGGCTCGCGCTCGCCGTGGGGATCGTGAGCGGCCTGCTCGTGTACGGCATCGGCATCCGGGCGGGCGGGCGCAGCTTCGACGCGCGCGGGCCGGAGCTGCTCGCCTTCACCCAGCGGAACTGACGACGCACAGGCGCGGTGTCGCCGATCCGTCGTACCCTGGGCGGATGAGCGAGCTGGATGCGGATCGGATCGGCGGCGGCACCGACGTGCTCGACCGGGAGCTCGAGAAGCTCCTCGAGGGCGAGCTCACGGAGGACGGCGACCACGATCGCTTCGCGCACTACGTGCAGAAGGACAAGATCGTCGAGTCGGCGGTCACGGGCAAACCCGTGCGCGCCCTGTGCGGCAAGAAGTGGGTTCCGGGGCGCGACCCCTCGAAGTTCCCCGTGTGCCCCGACTGCCAGAAGATCTACGACCGTCTGAAGTAGCCGCGATCGCACGTGCGGGCGCCCCGGAGCGGTGGGCGCCTCGGTCGTGTGCCCTCAGAGGTAGCGCGTGGGGATCGCGGGCTCGCCCTGCGAGAGACGCAGCGCGTTCGCCGGCAGTTCCGCCTTCGCCGTCGCGTGGTGGGCGCGTGCCGCCTCGAGCCCCGCGGTGCCGAGCGCGTCGGACGCGGGCACGCCATCCGTCACGAGCGGGACGTGCAGCAGCCGGCCCCGCTCGGGTGCGAGCGCCTCGACGGGCGGGTCGTCGACGTGCACGTCCTCGGACACGGCCACGCCGTCGCGCAGCGCCCGCACGGGCTGCTTGCGCCCGCCGACGGTCGCCTTGTTCTCGGAGGTCTTGCCGACCCCGATCCAGGCGCCCGCGGCATCCCGCCGGGCGACCAGCTTGTAGACCATGCCGGCCGCGGGGGCGCCGGATCCCGTGACGAGCGCGGTGCCGACCCCGTAGGAGTCGACGGGGGCCGACGCGAGCGCCGCGATGGCGTGCTCGTCGAGGTCGTTGGTGACGGTGATGCGCGTGCCCGTCGCCCCCAGCTCGTCGAGCTGCGCCCGCACCTCGCGCACGACGACGCCGAGGTCGCCGGAGTCGATGCGCACGGCGCCTAGCCCCGTGCCGGTCGCGCGGATGGCGTTCTCGACCCCCGTGCGGATGTCGTAGGTGTCGATGAGCAGCGTCGTGCCCGTGCCGAGCGCCGCGAGCTGGGCGCGGAAGGCCTGCTCCTCGTCGGGGAACAGCAGGGTGAACGCGTGGGCCGCCGTTCCCATCGTCGGGATGCCCCACGTGCGGCCGGCCTCGAGGTTGCTCGTCGCCGAGAATCCGGCGAGGTACGCGGCGCGGGCCGCGGCGACCGCCGAGCGCTCGCTCGTGCGGCGGGAGCCCATCTCGGCGAGCGGGCGCCCCGCGGCGGCGGACACCATCCGGGCGGCGGCGCTCGCGACGGCGGAGTCGTAGTTGAGGGTCGAGAGGGCGAGGGTCTCGAGCACGACACCCTCCGCGAAGCCCGCCTCGACGACGAGGAGGGGCGAGCCGGGGAAGTAGAGCTCGCCCTCGCGATAGCCGCGGATGTCGCCCGTGAAGCGGTAGGCCTCGAGCCAGTCGAGGGTCTCGGGCGAGACGATCGACTCGCGCTTCAGGAAGGCGAGCTCCTCGGCCCCGAAGCGGAACTCGGCGATCGACTCGATGAGGCGGCCGGTGCCGGCGACGACGCCGTAGCGGCGACCGTGGGGGAGGCGTCGGGCGAAGAGCTCGAAGACGCACGGGGTGTCGTGCGTGCCGGCCTGCAGCGCCGCGTCCACCATCGTGAGCTCGTAGCGGTCGGTGAGCAGCGCCGTCGACGTCATGTGCCCAGCGTAGGACGGCCGCCGTCGCGCGGGTCGGGGAGGCTCAGCAGCCCGGACCGCGCGGCGCCACCGTGCAGTCGCGGTCGACGAGCACGGTCTTCGCACCGCCCGCGGTGATGTGCAGCTCGTTCGCGGGGAGGGTGATGGTGCCGGCGATCGGCACGAACCCGCCGCCCGCGAGGCGGTACTCGGCCCGGTACGCGATGCTGAGGCGGATCGTGTACTCGCCCGCCGCGCGGTACACGTGGCTCGTCGGGGTCGCGTCGAACTCGCGCAGCCCGAGTGCGGCCCACGTGGCGCCCTTCGTGCCGAGGCTCGCGGTCGAGCCGTCGCCGTAGTCCCAGTGCCAGGTGACGGGGGTGAACCGCACGTCGGCCGGTCGGCCGAGCAGCTGCCCGGGCACGATCTCGGGCTCGACGAGCGAGTAGATGTTGGCGGGCAACCCCACCACGACCCAGCCGTCGGGTTCCATCCGCTGAGTGCCCGGGGCGGGGCGGAAGCGCGCGATGTCGGAGAGGGTGAGGGGATCGGCGGCGGTCCCCTCGCAAATCGCGACGATCTCGGGGTCGTCGCCCTTGCAGAGGAAGCGCGGTGCGTCGGGGTCGACGACGGGAGATGCGGAGGTGCCGCCGCCCGATCCGCCGCCGCCGATGCTCCCCGGGGACTCCACGGTCCCGTTGATGACAGCCTCATCGCCGTCGATGCCCGAACCGACCGAACAGGTCCCTGTCGCGATTTGGAGTTCGCTACAGCCACTCGATCCCACGAAGGCAGAGATGCTCGCGACGAGCAGTGAGAGAGTTGCGACGCCGGTGATCAGCAAGCGGAATCCCCTTGCCACACCTCTTTGGAGGAGATTAGCCAGCGGCCGCTCTCATCGCTGATGCCGACTTCGAACAGGTAGGTATCGGGCCGGTCGCCGGAGACGACGGATGTTCCGCTCGAATCGACTACGTCGGTGGCCGACACGTTCTCGCATGAGTACACGACTATGTCCAAGTTTGAGTACTGCTGGAGTGTGAGCTCGAACGTCCTTTGTCCGACTCCTCGCCAGCCCTTGCTAGACATCTCCTCGAAGCCCGCGAGTTCACGTTCGTACAAGTCGGCGGCCACGAGGGGCTGAAGACGTTCCGGAGAGCTCCCACCGTCGCGCAAGATCGCGTCCACCGTCGCGATGTACGCCGCATACGCCTTCTCCGCGGCCGCGAGCGCCTCCTCGTCCGAGGCGAAGACGGGGGTCGGCTCCGGGCTGGGAGGTGGGGGAGTGGGGGATGCCGGCGTTGTGCACCCGGTCAGCACGAGCACCGCGAGGAGGGTGGCCGCGAGGAGACGGGGGGTTCGACGCATGCCGACACGTTAGAGCACGGTCTCCCCTCGGCAGCCCCGACATCCACAGGGGCCCCGCGGTCGGCGCCCGACGCCGCGGGTACGCTGGGACACCGTGACCGCATCCCGCCCCACCGACGCGCCCATCGGCGTGTTCGACTCGGGCGTCGGGGGGCTCACGGTGGCCCGTGCCATCCTCGACCAGCTTCCGCACGAGGCGATCCTCTACGTGGGCGACACCGCCAACGGCCCCTACGGTCCGCGCCCGATCGCCGAGGTGCGCGCGCTCGCGCTCGGGGTCATGGACGACCTCGTCGCCGAGGGCGTGAAGGCGCTCGTGATCGCGTGCAACACCGCCTCCTCCGCCGTGCTGCGCGACGCGCGCGAGCGCTACGAGGTCGGCGCCGGCATCCCCGTCGTCGAGGTCATCCACCCCGCCGTGCGTGCGGCGGTGCGGGCCACCCGCAGCGGTCGCGTCGGCGTGATCGGCACGGTCGGCACCATCCAGTCCCGCGCCTACGACGACGCCTTCGCGGCGGCCGACGGCCTCGAGCTCGTGAGCCGCGCGTGCCCGCGGTTCGTCGAGTTCGTCGAGGCGGGCGTCACGAGCGGGCCCGAGCTCTTCCAGGTGGCGCAGGAGTACCTCACTCCCCTCATCGAGGCGGATGTCGACACGCTCGTGCTGGGCTGCACCCACTACCCGCTCATGTCGGCCGCGATCCAGTACGTCATGGGCCCCGGAGTACGCCTCGTCTCGAGCGCCGAGGAGACCGCCACCGACGTGTACCGCACGCTCGTGTCGCACGGCATCGAGCGCACGTCGACGACGCCGCCCACGCATCGCTTCGAGTCGACAGGCGACGACGAGCGCGCCTTCCGCAGCCTCGCGGCCCGCTTCCTCGGCCCCGAGGTGCGCCACGTCGAGAACTTCCCGACGGGCGCCATCCACATGCCCGCCCTGTGATCGCCCCCCCCGGTGAACGCAGCCCCGACCGCCCGACCGCCCCGCACATCCGCCCGATCGGAGACCCACCCATGACCGACACCCGCGCCGACGGCCGCACGCCCGACCAGCTCCGCCCCGTCACGATCGAACGCGGTTGGAGCGCGCAGGCCGAGGGCAGCGCGCTCATCTCGTTCGGGAACACGAAGGTGCTGTGCACGGCGAGCTTCACGAACGGCGTGCCGCGCTGGCTCACGGGCAAGGGCGCCGGATGGGTCACCGCCGAGTACGCGATGCTGCCGCGCTCCACGAACGAGCGCATGGACCGCGAGTCGGTCAAGGGCCGCGTCGGCGGCCGCACACACGAGATCTCGCGCCTCGTGGGCCGCAGCCTGCGCGCCGTCATCGACACGAAGGCCCTCGGCGAGAACACGATCGTGATCGACTGCGACGTGCTGCAGGCCGACGGCGGCACGCGCACCGCCGCCATCACGGGCGCCTACGTCGCGCTCGCGGATGCCGTGGCCTGGGGTCGCGAGAAGGGCTTCGTGGGCAAGAACGCGCGCGCGCTCATCGACACCGTCTCCGCCGTCTCGGTGGGCATCATCGACGGGGTGCCGATGCTCGACCTGGCGTACGTCGAGGACTCACGCGCGGAGACCGATATGAACGTCGTCGTCACGGGACGCGGCCTCTTCGTCGAGGTGCAGGGCACGGCCGAGGGGGCGCCCTTCGACCGCCGCGAGCTCGACGCGCTGCTCGACCTCGCGCTCGTCGGCAACGCGGAGCTCGCCCGCATCCAGGCCGACGCGCTCGCCTAAAGGGAGGGCGGGATCCGTCCCGGCAGCGGGAAGTTCGCGAGGAAGCGCCGCACGAGCGGCGAGCGGCGGCCCGACGAGGCGTGCAGGTAGCCGGGCCAGCGCTGCGCCTGGTGCCACGCACCGGCCGCGCACAGCAGGCACGTGGCCACGTCGCGTCGACGGTACTTCTCGACGACGTGGAGGTCGTTGACGATCCCGTCGCGGTACCAGCGCACATCGCCGAGCTGTGCATCCGCGGGGATGCCGAGCTGCGCGAAGGTGTGCGGATCGATGATCGTGCCCTCCGGAAGCTCCCCGCCCGAGAAGGCGGCGATCATGCACGCGGCCGGGCGCGCGCGCGGTTCGTCGACGACCACGTACCAGAGCGCCGGCGCATCGGGCACACGCTCGAACGGGATCCCGAGCTGGAGCTCGCCGTGCGGGCTCTCCGAGGTGCGCCACACGAGTTCGGCGTCGTCCGGCTCGTCCTCGACGTAGGCGCCCTCCGGGTGCCCGACGCCCTCCCACGCCTCGGCGAGGCGCAAGCCCTCGCTCGTCGTGCCGAGCTCGCGGTACCAGATCGCCCGCTCATCCCCTGCGCCCACGGCTCCTCCGCCTCGCCGGAGTCGGGCCGCCGTCGAACTTGTCCAGGCGGCATCGCCCTGGTGCCGTCAGCCGGATGCTACGTCGGCTCGCGCGAGGAAGCCACCCCCCGAACGAGACGGAGACGTGGGCTACGATGCCCCGGCATCCGCGCCCGTAGGCTCGACGGGTGACCACGTTCGTCCTCGCCACCCACAACGCCCACAAGGTAGGGGAGCTCCGCCGCATCCTCGGCGAGCGGCTCGGCCCGCACGAGCTCATCGGCTACGACGGCCCCGAGCCCGTCGAGGACGGCGACACCTTCGAGGCCAACGCGCTCATCAAGGCGCGGGCCGCGAACGCCCACTCCGGCCTCCCGGCGATCGCCGACGACTCCGGCATCTCGGTGCGCGCGCTCGGAGGTGCCCCCGGCATCCACTCGGCGCGCTACGCGGGCACCCGTGAGGACGTCGACAACTACACGCTCCTGCTCAAGAACCTGCGGGGCGTGACGGATCGCGCCGCCGAGTTCGTCTGCGCCGCGGCGCTCGTCGACGGGGATCGCGAGGTCGTCGTGCGCGGGGTGTGGCCCGGAGAGGTGCTCGAGGCACCGTCGGGTGCGCACGGTTTCGGCTACGACCCCGTGTTCCGGCCCGAGGGCCTCGCGACGAGCTCGGCCGAGCTCACGCCCGACGAGAAGAACGCCGTGAGCCACCGGGCGCGCGCGTTCGGGGCGCTCGTGGGGGAGCTGCGCGCGCTCTACGGCTGACCGCCGCCGCCGCCCGCCAGTTGAGAACGGTCGTCGTTCCCGAGAAGGGCGGATGGCGCTCCCGCCTCGCGCGCGACGCCTAGCCTGGTCGGGTGGGGCACGATCACGCGCACGACCACGCCCGCGCCGCGGGCGGCGATCGCGTGCGCCTCGGGATCGCGCTGACCATCACGGTCGTCGTGCTCGTCGCGCAGCTCGTCGGCGCGGTCGCGTCGGGCTCGCTCGCGCTCCTCGGAGACGCGGGCCACATGTCGAGCGACGGGATCGGTCTCGCGGTGGCGCTCGTCGCATCCGTCATGGCCGCGCGGCCGGCCACCGACCGGCACACATTCGGCTTCCAGCGCATGGAGGTGCTCGCGGCGCTCGCGAACGGCGTCATCCTCATGGTCGTCGCGGCGGCCGTGGCGATCGAGGCGGTGCGGCGGCTGCTCGAGCCGTCGACGCACGTCGAGGCGCTTCCCATGCTCGTGGTCGCCTCCGTGGGCCTCGCCGCGAACGTCGCGGCCTACCTCGTGCTGCGGGGCGGCGACCGCCGCTCGCTCAACCTGCGCGGCGCCCTGCTCGAGGTCGTCGGCGACATGCTCGGCTCGATCGCGGCGATCGTCGCCGCCGTCGTGATCCTCATGACCGGGTTGGCGAACGCGGATGCGATCGCATCGCTCGCGATCGCGGCGCTCATCGTGCCGCGCGCCTTCCTCCTGCTGCGTGATGTCGTGCGCGTGCTCACGGAGTCGGCGCCGCGGGATCGCGACGTGGCGCAGATCCGCGACCACCTGCGGGGTGCTCGCGGCGTCGTGGCCGTGCACGACGTGCACATCTGGAACATCACCTCGGGGGCGCCCGTCTTCACGGCCCACGTCGTCGTCGAGCCGGAGATCTTCGCGCGCGGGGAGACGCACGCGCTGCTCGACGAGCTCGGCGCGTGCCTCGCTTCCCACTTCGACGTGGCGCACTCCACGTTCCAACTCGAGCCCGCGGGCCACGCCGAGCATGAGGAGCACACCCATCGCTAGATCAGCGTCCTCGACCGTCGAGGACTACCTGAAGGTCATCTACAGCCATACGGAGTGGCAGGAGACGCCCATCACGGGCTCGCAGCTCGCGGCGCGTCTCGGGCTCGTGCCCTCGAGCGTCACCGAGATGATCAAGAAGCTCGCGAGCCAGGGCCTCGTGCGCCATGCACCGTACGGGGCGATCACGCTCACGGATGCCGGCCGCGCGGAGGCGCTGCGCATGGTGCGTCGGCATCGGCTCGTCGAGACGTGGCTCGTCGACGGCTTCGGCTACTCGTGGGACGAGGTGCACGACGAGGCGGAGGTGCTCGAGCATGCGCTGAGCGACCGGCTCCTCGCCGCGATCGACGCCCAGCTCGGGCATCCGCGCCGCGACCCGCACGGGGATCCGATCCCCGACGCCGACGGGGTCGTCGTGCGGCCGGATGCCGTGCTCGCCGCCGAGCTGCCGGCCGGCACGCGCGGACGCGTAGCGCGCATCAGCGACCGCGACCCGGAGGTGCTGCGGCGTCTGCGCGAGGAGCGCATCGACCTCGACACGGTCGTCGAGGTGGGGGACCTTCCCGAGGGCGCCGCCGACTCGGTGTGGGTGGTCGTCATCGAGTAGATTTTTCGGCATGCCGAAAAATCTTGGTCGACCGGAAATCCTGGGCCTGCTCGGGCCCGCGATGGTCGCGGGCGTCGCCTACCTCGATCCCGGCAACGTCGCGAGCAACGCGAGCGCGGGCGCCGAATACGGCTATCTGCTCGTGTGGGTGGTCGTGCTCGCGAACGCGATGGCGTGGCTCATCCAGTACCTCTCGGCGAAGCTCGGCATCGCGACGGGGCGGAGCCTCCCCGCGCTGCTCGGGCAGCGCATCCGCTCCCGCTCCGCGCGCCTGCTCTACTGGGCCCAGGCGGAGCTCGTGGCGATGGCGACCGACATCGCCGAGGTGATCGGCGGGGCGATCGCGCTCAACCTGCTGTTCGGCATCCCCCTGCCGCTCGGGGGAGTGATCACGGGCGCCGTGTCGCTCGCGCTGCTCGTGCTGCACACCCGCCGCGGGCCGCGTATCTTCGAGCGCGTCGTCATCGGCCTCGTCGCGATCATCGCGATCGGCTTCTGCGCGGGTGTCGTCGTCGCTCCCGTCGACCCCGCGGAGGCGGTGGCCGGCCTCGTCCCGCGGTTCACGGATGCCGGGTCGGTGCTGCTGGCCGCGTCGATCCTCGGTGCCACCGTCATGCCCCACGCGATCTACGCGCACTCCGCGCTCACGCGCGACCGCTTCGGCGCGGTCGAGCCCGGACCTCGGCGGCGCCTCGTGCTCCGCGCGACGCGCATCGACGTGACGATCGCGCTCGCGATCGCCGGCACCGTGAACCTCGTGATCCTGCTGCTCGCCGCGGCGACGCTTCCGGGCGTCGCGGGGACCGACACGCTCGAGGGCGCGCACGCCGCGATCGGCGCCGCGCTCGGACCCGTCGTGGCGACCCTGTTCGCGGTGGGGCTGCTCGCGTCGGGGCTCGCCTCCTCGTCGGTCGGCGCCTACGCGGGCGCCGAGATCATGCAGGGGCTCTTGCGCGTGCGCATCCCGCTGCTGATCCGGCGCCTCGTGACGCTCGTGCCGGCGCTCCTGCTGCTCGTCGTGGGCGCGCCGCCCACGCTCGCGCTCGTGCTCAGCCAGGTCGTGCTGTCGTTCGGCATCCCGTTCGCGCTCGTGCCGCTCGTGTGGCTCACGGCGCGCGGGGACCTGATGGGGGATGCGCGCAACCGCGCGTGGACGACGGCGCTCGCATCCGTCGCGGCCGCGCTGCTCATCGCCCTCAACGCGACACTGCTCGTGCTCATCGCGACGGGCGCCTGACCTCCGTCCCCTGTCCCCGGTCCCCCCCACCCCATCGGCGGGAGCACTTACCCCTTCGGCGGGAGCCGATGCACGCCCGGGCACCGAAACACTCACGCGGCGGGAGCAACTGCTCCCGCCGCGTGGTCACGACTCCGCCCGCGCGGGCGGGGATCAGTCCTCGAGCAGCTCCGGGTCGAGCACGACCTCGTCGTCGGTGAGGGGCTTCTCGCCGGCCAGCCGGGCCCGCCGCGCCTTGACGACGCCCTGGATGTAGTGGAAGACCGTGGGGATGACAGCGAGCGCGATCGCGCACAGCAGGATGATGTCGATGTACTCGGTCACGAAGTCGGCGAGCGGCGGGATGTAGCCGAGCAGGAAGCCCGCGAAGGTGAGGCCCGCACCCCAGATGAGGGCGCCGATCCCGTTGTAGAGCGAGTAGCGCTTGTAGTTCATGTGCGCGACGCCCGCGGCGATCGGCGCGAAGGTGCGCACGACGGGCACGAACCGCGCGATGACGATCGCGAGAGGCCCCCAGCGCTCGAAGAACTTGTTGGTGCGGATGACGTTCTCCTTCGAGAACAGTCCGCTCTCCCGCTGCTCGAAGATGCGAGGGCCCGACTTGTGGCCGATGAAGTACCCGACCTCTCCGCCGACGAACGCGGCGACCGCGATCGCGATGCACACCCACCAGATGGGGATCTGGATGCCGGTGCCCGACTCCGTCATCGTGCCCGTGAAGCTCAGGAGCCCCGTGATGATGAGGAGGGTGTCGCCCGGGAGGATGAAGCCCACCAGCAGCGCCGTCTCGGCGAACACGATGAGGCACACGACGAGCAGGGCCCAGGGGCCCGCCTTGACGACGATCTCGTGCGGGTCGAGCCACGGGATGAGCCCCATCGGGGCGGCGGCGATGAGGGTGAGAACGGCGGTGGTGAAAGGCACTCGGGGAATCTCCTGTGCGTCGGTCGCGGTAGACGATCGGCGGGGTCGGTTCAGCGTAGCCCGTCGAGGGAGGGCGCTACCTGGGGGTTCACCCCCGGATTCCTCGCGGCGGGGGGTGAGGGGCGGGGCCGTCGCGCGCGTCTCAGGCTTCCGTGCACGGCCCGTCGAGCGGTTCCGGATGGATCTCGACGCGTTGCTGTGCCGGGGCCTTCCCGTGATTCTCGTCGTCGATCCAGAGTCGGAACGGGGGTTCGCCGTCGCGAGGGCTCGGCACCTCCTCGTAGACGAGGATCGCGCGGTCGCCGCGCGTCACGGCGCTCGCCTCCGTGGGCGCCTGGGTGCCCGTCACCGCCGGCGACCCGTAGGCGCTCCGGATCTGCCAGTCGAGCTGCCAGGGCTCGGTGAAGGCGCCGCACACGCGCCCGCGCCACGTGATCTCGACCGCGATGTCGCCGCCCACGAGCGTGTAGCCGTAGGTGACGCCGTCGAATTGCCACCCGGGCGCGCCGTAGCGCACGGTCGCGCGGTGACCTCCGCGGGGCGTCTCGGTGCTGAGATGCACGCGATAGTCGGGGTCGCCGGATGCCGTGTACGTGAACGACCCGTGTCCCGTCGCCGTCGTGGGGGAGATCGAGCCGCGGTCGGCCGCCGCCGCGATCACGGCATCCGCGATCTCCTCGCCCGTGGCCGGGTCGATGACGCGGGCGTCGAAGCGCGCCTGGTCGCTGTCGGCGAGCGTCGTCTCACCGCGGGTGTCGACGACGATGCGCACGCACAGCCCCTCGCTCTCGCGAAGGTGCTCAGCGCGGTCTGCGATGTCGGAGGCGACGCCGCGGAAGGCGTCGAGCTGCGCTCCGGCGAGGGCGACGGCATCCTTCTCCGCGACATCCGGCGGCGTCGTCGCGGTCCAGGTGCCGCGGGTCTCGCTGAGGTCGCCGCGGCCGTCCCAGCCGGTGATCTCCGCGTCGACCGTGAACTCCAGTCCGGGACTCGTCGCGCCATCGGCGCCCACCCCTTCGCCGCTCATGACGACGCGGGTGTCGCGGAGGGCGATCGTGCCGTCCTCTTGGGGCACGACGGTGCCGGACGTCGTGATCTCCACGTGCACCATCGCCCCGTTGGCGAGGATGCGACGTGTCAGGACGATCTCGAATTCGCCCGCTGGCTCGCCGGGCCGGGCGCACGGAACCGTCGTCGTGGTGGTCGTGAGCGACTCGATCGAGCCGCGGCCGGCATCCGGTTCGCCCGTCGTGCCGACCTGCTCGTGCACGGTCACCTCGCGTTGGTCGCGGATGGTGCTCGTGCGCGAGTCGGTGATGACGGTGGGCTGTGCGCCCGTCGTGCCGGTCGTGGTCGTGCCGCGCTCGGTCACGATGGGGAGGTCGACGCCGGGCGTGCCGGTCGCGGCCGGCATGGTCGTGGAAGCGGTCGGTGTGGCGCCGCTCGCACCGTCCGGGACGGAATCCCGGATGGCGCGCGCGAGTTCGGCGTCGACCTGTTCCGCGAATGACGTGGCCTCGTCGGCGAGGGCGTCGATGCGCTCGTCGAGCGCGGCGTCGAGCGCGGCGGCCTCGGGGCCGACGTCGAGTCCGAGCACCTCGAAGAGGTCGCGGCTGGGGGGAGCCGGGAAGGGTTCGCCTTCGGGTGCGGTGACGCATCCCGTGAGGAGGGTGGCGGAGATGATCGTGGGCAGCACGAAGCGGTGCAGGCGTCGGGACCTGAGCATGGGCTTGAGGCTCCTCGGCCCGGCGTCCCGGATACGAGAGGCATCCGCCCTGATCTCGCCAGGCGCCCGGGGCGGCGCGCGGCATCGCGGATGCGGAACCGGTGCGGGAGGCGGGGCTCGAACCCGCATGCCGTGAGGCACAGGAACCTAAATCCTGCGTGTCTACCGTTCCACCACTCCCGCGGGGCACTCAGTCTACGGTCGCCGTCGGTCCACGATCACGCGAGTCGCCACGAGTGCCGGCGCGGATACGACG
>JAEYZI010000088.1 GCA_023428065.1 Actinomycetes bacterium
GCTCGGGGTCGTCTGCGCCTCGTGCGCGGCGACCGCCGAGAGCGGCGCGCCCGCGGCGCGGAGCGCGTCGGCGACGCGCGCGTGCAGCTGGGCGCGGCGCTCGGCGGCGAGCTGTGCGAGCACGCCCTCGACGACGATGGGGTGCGTGGGGACGACCCGTCCGGCGCGATGCTCGACGAGCCCGGCGGCGTCGAGCTGCGGGAGGAGCTCGACGAGACGCACGTCGCCGACGCCGGCGGCATCCGCGATGACGGGGGGCGGCATCCCCTCGGCGACCACGACCACGGTCTCGACGACCGCGCGCGCCTCGGGGCCGAGCGCGGCGAGACGCTCGCGGAGGCCCGCATGCACGCGCGCGGGTTCGGCCTCGAGACCGTGGTCGATGAGCTCGCGCACATAGAACGGCACTCCCCCGCTCGCCTCGAGCACCCGCCGCGGGTCGACGCCCGTGCCGGCGCTCAGCTCGCCGATCGCCGCGAGCGTGAGCGGCGCGGGTTCGAGGAGCGTCGTGCGCGGGCCGGCGAGCATCGCCGAGAAGGCGGCGTCCTCGTCGAGCGCAGGGTCAGGCCGCGTCGCGACGAGGATGACGATGCGGTCGGAGACGAGGCGCGCGACCACGGTCGTGAGCAGGCGCCTGCTGCCCTCGTCGCCCCACTGCAGATCGTCGATGACGAGGAGCACGGGCTGCGTCGCGTCGAGGCCGCTGATCGCCCATTGCGCCGCGTACGCGAGCGCGACCGGCTCGGCGGCCCGCTTCCCGCGCAGCACGTCGCGCAGGAGCTCGGCGGGACCGTCGAAGACGGGCGCGGGCTCGTCGTCGTGCGCCTCCGCGCCGAAGAGCTCCCACAGGAGGCCGTTCGCCGCCTGCGGGCTCACGACCGTGAAGGTCGCCCGTCGCACGGCGAAGCCGCGGGATGCGGCGCGGGCCGCGGCCGCGTCGAGCAGCGACGACTTGCCGATGCCCGGCTCACCGCGCACGACGACGGTGCGCGTCGTGCCCGCCTCGGCGTCGCCGAGCGCGCCGTCGATCGCCGCGAGCTCTGCGGCGCGTTCGAGGAGGGGGTGATCGGGCACGGTGGTCTTGGGCGGATGCGAGGACCGCCGATCGGACGACCGGCGCTGACCTATTGGACTCTCCCCGACGCCATCCGCACAAGTGCCCCTGCCATCCGATCGGCGGGAGCAGTTGCACGCCCGGGCGCTGCAACGACGACGGGGCGGGAGCACTTGCTCCCGCCCCGTGTGCGGATGTCCGCCCGCGTGGGTCAGCGCGCCGCGCTGCCCTCGGTGTAGTCGGAGTCCTGCTGCTTCCACGCGAAGAGCGCGCGCAGCTCCTTGCCCGTCTTCTCGATCGGGTGCTGCGCCTCCTTCTCGCGGAGCTCGAGGAACTCGGGGGCGCCTGCGTCCTGGTCGGCGATGAAGCGCTTCGCGAACGCGCCGGACTGGATGTCGGCGAGCACCGCCTGCATGTTCTCCTTCACCCGCGGGTCGATGACGCGCGGGCCCGAGACGTAGTCGCCGTACTCGGCCGTGTCGGAAATCGACCAGCGCTGCTTGGCGATGCCGCCCTCCCACATGAGGTCGACGATGAGCTTGAGCTCGTGGAGCACCTCGAAGTAGGCGATCTCGGGCTGGTAGCCCGCCTCGGTGAGGGTCTCGAAGCCGTACTGCACGAGGTGGCTCATGCCGCCGCAGAGCACGGCCTGCTCGCCGAACAGGTCGGTCTCGGTCTCCTCCGTGAAGGTCGTCTTGATGACGCCCGCACGCGTGCCGCCGATCGCCTTGGCGTACGACTTCGCGGTCTCCCACGCCGTGCCCGAGGCGTCCACCTCGACGGCGATGATGTCCGGGATGCCGCGGCCCGCGACGTACTCGCGGCGCACCGTGTGGCCGGGGGCCTTCGGGGCGACGAGGATCACGTCGACGCCCTCGGGCGCCTCGATGTAGCCGAAGCGGATGTTGAAGCCGTGCGCGAAGGCGAGCGTCTTGCCGGGCGTGAGGTGCGGCTTGATCTCGTCGTTGTAGATGCCGCGCTGGTGCTGGTCGGGCGCGAGGATCATGATGAGGTCGGCCCACTCGGTCGCGTCGGCGACCGACTTGACCTCGAACCCGTCCTCCTGGGCCTTGGGGGCCGACTTCGAGCCCTCCTTGAGCGCGATGACGACCTCGACGCCCGAGTCGCGCAGGTTCTGGGCGTGTGCGTGGCCCTGCGAGCCGTAGCCCACGATCGCCACCTTCTTGCCCTGGATGATCGACAGGTCGGCGTCCTGGTCGTAGAAGATCTCAGCCATTGGTTTCCTTCTGTGTTGGGGTGTGCGACGCGGGGGCGTCAGTTCTTGTACACGCGTTCGGTGATGCTCTTGCCGCCGCGGCCGATCGCGAGGAGGCCCGACTGGGCGATCTCGCGGATGCCGTACGGCTCGAGCACGCGCAGGAGCGCCTGCACCTTGCCCGAGTCGCCCGTCACCTCGATGACGAGCGCGTCGGGCGAGACGTCGACGACGCGCGCGCGGAAGAGGTTGACGGCTTCGAGGATCTGGCTGCGGGTCGTGTTGTCGACGCGCACCTTGATGAGCAGGTGCTCCCGCTGCACGGACTGCGCGGGGTCGAGCTCGACGATCTTGATGACGTTGACGAGCTTGTTGAGCTGCTTCGTGACCTGCTCGAGCGGCAGCTCCTCGACGTCGACGACGACCGTGATGCGGCTGAGTCCCTCGATCTCGGTGGGGCCCACCGCGAGCGAGTTGATGTTGAAGCCGCGGCGCGCGAAGAGGCCCGCGACGCGGGTCAGGAGGCCGGGCTTGTCCTCGACGAGGAGGGAGAGCACGTGATGCGACATGTCTTACTCCTCTTCCCACGCCGGCGCGTGGTCGCGGGCGTACTGGACCTGCGAGTTGCCGACGCCCTGCGGCACCATCGGCCACACCATGGCGTCGCGGCTCACGACGAAGTCGATGACGACCGGGCGGTCGTTGGTCTCGATCGCGAGCTTGATCGCGTCGTCGATCTCCTCCTTCTTCGTGACGCGGATGCCGAGGGCGCCGTACGCCTCGGCGAGCTTCACGAAGTCGGGCACCATCCGGGTCGTGTTCTTCGCGTCGAGCGCCCCCGTGTTGAGGTCGGTGAACGAGTGGCGGCCGTCGTAGAACAGCGTCTGCCACTGGCGCACCATGCCGAGCGAGGAGTTGTTGATGATCGCGACCTTGATCGGGATGTCGTTGATCGTGCAGGTCGCGAGCTCCTGGTTGGTCATCTGGAAGCAGCCGTCGCCGTCGATCGCCCACACGAGACGCTCGGGCTCGGCGACCTTGGCGCCCATCGCCGCGGGCACGGCGTAGCCCATGGTGCCGGCGCCGCCGGAGTTGAGCCAGGCGTGCGGCCGCTCGTAGCCGATGAACTGCGCGGCCCACATCTGGTGCTGGCCGACGCCCGCGGCGTAGATCGCCTCGGGACCCGACAGCTCGCCGATGCGCTGGATGACGTACTGCGGCGAGAGCAGGCCGTCCTCCGGCTCGGTGTAGCCGAGCGGGTAGCTCGTGCGCAGCTGGTCGAGGCGGCGCCACCACTCCTCGAGCTCGGGCTTCTGCCCGAGCTGGCGGAACGCGTCGATGAGGTCGACGATGACCTCGCGCGCGTCGCCCACGATCGGCACGTCGGCCTGGCGGATCTTGCCGATCTCGGCCGGGTCGATGTCGACGTGCACGATCTTCGCCTCCGGGGCGAAGTCGGCGACCTTGCCCGTGACGCGGTCGTCGAAGCGCGCGCCGAGCGACACGATGAGGTCTGACTCCTGCAGCGCGAGCACGGCGGGCACCGAGCCGTGCATGCCGGGCATCCCGAGGTGCTGCGCGTGCGAGTCGGGGAAGGCGCCGCGCGCCATGAGGGTCGTGACGACGGGGGCGCCCGTGAGCTCGGCGAGCTCGAGCAGCTCCTTCGACGCGCCCGCGCGCACGACGCCGCCGCCCACGTAGAGGACGGGGCGCTCGGCCGTCGCCAGCAGCTCGGCGGCCGACAGGATCTGCTTGCCGTGCGCCTTCGTGACGGGGCGGTAGCCCGGCAGCTCGACCTTCGGCGGCCAGATGAACGGCGCCGACTTCTGCTGCGCGTCCTTCGTGATGTCGACGAGCACGGGGCCCGGGCGTCCGGTGGTGGCGATGTGGTACGCCGCCGCGAGCGTCGCCGGAACGTCGGCGGGGTCGCTCACGAGGAACGAGTGCTTCGTGATGGGCATCGTGATGCCCGTGATGTCGACCTCCTGGAACGCGTCGGTCCCCATCGAGGTCGAGAACACCTGGCCCGTGATGGCGATGAGCGGCACGGAGTCCATGTGCGCGTCGGCGATCGCCGTGACGAGGTTCGTGGCGCCGGGGCCCGACGTCGCGATGCAGACGCCGACGCGACCGGATGCCGCGGCGTAGCCCTCGGCCGCGTGGCCGCCGCCCTGCTCGTGGCGCACGAGGATGTGGCGGATGGCCGTCGAGGCCATGAGCTCGTCGTAGAAGGGCATGATGGCGCCGCCGGGGATGCCGAAGACGTCGGTGATGCCGAGCTTCTCGAGGCTCGCGAGCACCTGGCCGGAGCCGGTGAGGATGGGTGGGGCTTCGCGCTTGGCCGGCGCCGGAGCGGGGGCCGCTGCGTCGGGCGCCGGGGAGGCAGACGCGGTCATGGAGTGTCCTTCGTGTGAGATGAGTCCGATTGCCGGCCCGATGTCCGGCGCGCGAGATCAGCCCGTGACGGCACCTTCTGCAGCAGAGTGCACGAGACGGGAGTACTTCGCGAGAACGCCACGGGTGTAGCGCGGAGGGAGCGGCGCCCAGCCGTCGCGGCGGGCTGCCAGCTCGGCCGGATCGACGAGTAGGTCGATCGACCGGGCTGCGATGTCGACCCGTATCAGATCACCATCACGCACGAAGGCGATGGGACCTGCGTCCACCGCTTCCGGGGCGATGTGGCCGATGCACAGGCCGGTTGTGCCGCCTGAGAATCGTCCGTCGGTCAATAGTAGGACATCTTTCCCGAGCCCCGCGCCCTTGATGGCGGCGGTGATGGCGAGCATCTCGCGCATGCCGGGGCCGCCCTTGGGGCCCTCGTAGCGGATGACGACGACGTCGCCCTTCTCGATCTCGCCGTTCGTGAGCGCGTCCATCGCGGCGCGCTCGCGGTCGAAGACGCGCGCGGGGCCCTCGAAGGTCGCGGCGTCGAAGCCCGCGGTCTTGACGACGGCGCCCTCGGGGGCCATCGATCCGTGCAGGATCGTGAGGCCGCCGGTCGCGTGGATGGGGTCGTCGAGCGTGCGCAGCACCTCGCCGTCGAGCGGCGGGATGGGGCCGATGTCGGCGAGGTTCTCGGCGAGCGTCTTGCCCGTCACGGTGAGCGCGTCGCCGTGCATGAGGCCCGCGTCGAGCAGCGCCTTCATGAGCACGGGCAGGCCGCCGCGGCGGTCGACGTCGTTCATGACGTACTTCCCGAACGGCTTGAGGTCGCCGATGTGCGGCACCTTCGAGCCGATGCGGTTGAAGTCGTCGAGGGTGAGCTCGACCTCCGCCTCGTGCGCGATCGCGAGCAGGTGCAGCACGATGTTGGTCGAGCCGCCGAGCGCCATGCCCACGGCGATCGCGTTCTCGAACGCCTTCTTCGTGAGGATCTGGCGGGCCGTGATACCCTTCCGCAGCAGCTCGACGACCGCTTCGCCCGAGCGGTGGGCGTAGTAGTCGCGGCGGCGGTCGTAGCTCGGCGGCGACGCCGATCCGGGGATCGAGAGCCCGAGGGCCTCGGCCACCGACGCCATCGTGTTGGCGGTGTACATGCCGCCGCACGCGCCCTCGCCGGGCGCGAACGCGCACTCGATCGCGTGCGCATCCGCCTCGGACATGATGCCCGCCTTGACCGCGCCGACCGCCTCGAAGGAGTCGATGATCGTGATGTCCTTCTCGGTGCCGTCGGACAGGCGCACCCAGCCGGGCGCGATCGAGCCCGCGTAGAGGAAGACGGATGCGAGGTCGAGCCGCGCGGCCGCCATGAGCATGCCGGGGATCGACTTGTCGCATCCCGCGAGCAGCACGGAGCCGTCGAGGCGCTCGGCCTGCATGACGGTTTCGACGCTGTCGGCGATGACCTCGCGCGAGACGAGCGAGAAGTGCATGCCCTCGTGGCCCATCGAGATGCCGTCGGAGACGGAGACGGTGCCGAACTGGAGCGGGTAGCCGCCGCCCGCGTGCACGCCCTCCTTGGCGGCCTGCGCGAGGCGCGCGAGGCTCAGGTTGCACGGCGTGATCTCGTTCCACGAGCTCGCGATGCCGATCTGCGACTTGTCCCAGTCGGCGTCGCCCATGCCGACGGCACGCAGCATGCCGCGGGAGGTGGTGGCCTCGATGCCGTCGGTGACGGTACGAGAGCGGGGCTTGTGGTCGGGCGCAGAGGTCCCCGGGGAGGTGCTGTCCGGCATGGATCGAGGTTACCCCCGGCCGCATGCCGTCGCTGAACGCTCGCCGTGCGTGCGGAGGCGCTCGCCCCCCGCGCGTCACTGCTCGTGGACGTCTCCCGCGCGGTAGGTGGCGAGCGCGGCGAGCACGCGCGCGACGTCGTGGGGGCCCGGCACGCGGAACGCCGCGAGGGTCGCGCCGGGTCCGGACTTGAGGCCGAGGTCGTGGGGTTGCAGGGCGTCGAAGGCGTCCTCGTCGGTCACGTCGTCGCCCGCGTAGAACACGGCGTCGGCCGCGACGTAGCGTCGCAGGTGCTCGATCGCCTCGCCCTTCGTGGTCGAGCGCACCGCGAACTCGAGCACGTTCTTGCCCTCGCGGACCGTGAGATCGTCGAGCTCGGCGTGCGCCTCGCGCAGGGCGACGAGGTGCGCGAGACGCGAGTTCTCATCCGTCGCGAGGCGGGTGTGGAGGGCGAAGCCGGCGGGCTTCGCCTCGAGCCACACGTCGTCGATCGAGTCGGCGACCTGGCTCAGCACCTCCTGCAGGACGTCGACGCGCTCGAGCTCGGCGGTGTCGAGCTCGACGCGCGCGTGGGGATCGTCGAGTCGCAGCTCGATGCCGTGCGACCCCACGAGCAGCACGTCGTCGGGCAGGTCGGAGACCTCGATGAGCGAGCGCAGCGAGCGCCCCGAGACGAGCGCGACACGCGTGTTCGGCAGCTCGCGCAGCCGCAGCACGGCCGCGCGGGCCTCGGGGAGCGCACGCGCCTTCTCGGGCGAGTCGACCTCCGGCGCGAGGGTGCCGTCGAAGTCGAGCGCGACGAGCAGGCGCCGCACGCGTGCGAGCTCCCGCAGGGCGCCGACGAGCGCCTCGGGCAGCGGCGCGTTCACGAGCGCGGCGGGCGCTCGATCGTCCACTCGAGCGCTCCCAGCGGCTCGGCGCCGCCCCAGCCGATGCGCGCACGCGTGCTCTCGAGGGTCGCGAGGAAGGTGTCCGACCAGTGCGCGACGTCGTTCTCGGCGACCTTCTTGCGCAGCGACCGCATCCGCTTGCGCCGCTCGTGACGGGGCATCTCGATCGCGCGCACGATCGCGTCCTTGACCCCGTCGATGTCGTGCGGGTTGACGAGGAGTGCGGCGCGCAGCTCGTCGGATGCGCCCGTGAACTCGGAGAGGATGAGCACGCCGTCCTCGTCGGAGCGCGCCGCGACGTACTCCTTCGCGACGAGGTTCATGCCGTCGCGCAGCGCCGTCACGAGCATGACGTCGGCGGCGACGTAGAGGGCGGCCATCTCCTCGCGCGGGAAGCCGTGATGCAGGTAGCTGATGGCCTGGTGGCTGATCGTGCCGTAGTCGCCGTTGATGCGCCCCACCGTGAGCTCGATCTCGTCGCGCAGCTGGCGGTAGCTCTCGACGCGCTCGCGCGACGGCGTGGCCACCTGCACGAGGGTGACGTCCTCGACCGAGAGCGTGCCGTCCTGGAGGAGCTCCCCGAAGGCCTTGAGGCGGTGCCCGATGCCCTTCGTGTAGTCGAGCCGGTCGACGCCGAGCAGCACCGTCTTCGGGCTGCCGAGGTCGCGCCGGATCTGCCGCGCGCGCTCCTGCACCTCGGGCCGGGCCGCGAGTTCGTCGAAGGCCTTCGTGTCGATGGAGATCGGGAACGCCTTCGCGATGACGCGCCGCGCCGTGCCGCCCGCATGACCCGGGACCTCGATGTAGGGCGTCTTCGTCGAGTAGCCCTTGAGACGCCGCACGGCCCGCGAGAAGTTGCCGGCGTCGGCGACCCGCTGGAAGCCGACCACGTCGGCGCCGAGGAGCCCGTCGACGATCTGGGTGCGCCACGGCAGCTGGGAGAAGATGCCGTAGGCGGGGAAGGGGATGTGGTTGAAGAACCCGATGAGCAGGTCGGGGCGGCGCTCGCGCAGCATGGCGGGCACGAGCTGCAGCTGGTAGTCCTGCACCCACACCGTCGCGGCGTCGTCAGAGATCCGGGCGACCGCATCCGCGAACCGGCGGTTGACCTGCACGTAGCGCTCCCACCACTCGCGGTGGTAGCTCGGCTGCGCGATGACGTCGTGGTAGAGCGGCCAGAGGGTGTCGTTGCTGAAGCCCTCGTAGTAGAGCCGGAGGTCGGACTCCGAGAGGGGCACAGGCACGATGCGGATGCCCTCGTTGTCGAAGGGCTCGAGGTCGACGTCGGCCTGACCCGCCCAGCCGACCCAGGCGCCGCCCGCGGAGCGCATGACGGGCTCGAGCGCCGTGACGAGGCCCCCCGGAGACTGCTTCCAGCTCGCGTTGCCGGCCTCGTCGACCACGCGGTCGACCGGGAGACGGTTGGACACGACGACGAAGCTGTAACGCTCGTCGGACATGCCTCCACGGTACACGCGCCCGACGCGCGCGCTTTGGGGCTTGCTGTGACTTCACGCATCTGTCATCTTCGGCGACTAGCGTTGACGCATGATCTCGGTCGGCATGAGCACGACGTGCGTCTACCCCTTCGCCGTCGAGCACGCGTTCCGGATCGCCCGACTCGCGGGCTTCGACTCGATGGAGATCATGGTCACGAACGACCCCGTGACGCAGGATGCCGCGAAGCTCCTCGAGATCAGCGACCGGTACGGTCTGCCCATCTCGGCGATCCACGCGCCCGTGCTGCTGCTCACGACGTTCGTGTGGGGACGCGACCCGCAGGTCAAGCTCGAGAAGTCGGGCGAGCTCGCCGCCGCGGTCGGCGCCGACACCGTCGTCGTGCATCCGCCCTTCCGGTGGCAGTCGGGCTACGCCCAGAACTTCGAGCGAATCGTGCGCTCGACGGCCCGCAACTCGGGTATCAAGGTCGCCGTCGAGAACATGTTCCCGTGGACGGTGCGCGGCCGCAGCATGAAGGCCTACGCCCCCTCCCCCGACCCGCTCGACCTCGACGTCGACCACATGACGCTCGACTTCTCGCACGCCTCGCTCTCGGGGCGCGACAGCCTGCAGATGGCGATGGACATGGGCGACAAGCTCACCCACATCCACCTGTGCGACGGCGCGACCGCGGCGGCCGACGGCGCGATCCTCGACGAGCACCTGCTGCCGGGCGAGGGCACCCAGCCGGTCGCCGAGACGCTGCAGTACCTCGCGCAGAACGGATGGCACGGCAACGTCGTCGCCGAGGTCAACGTGCGTCAGGAGAAGGACGAGCAGTACCGCCTCGAGAAGCTCGTGCAGACCGTGGCCTTCGCGCGCGAGCACCTGAGCCAGGAGCACGCGACGCGCGAGCCGATCGTCGGGCGCGAGCTGCCCCTCAAGATCCGACAGGCGCGGCGGGCCGAGAAGCGGGCCGCGCGCGGCTGAACGTCACACGGTGCCGGGCAGCAGCATCCGCAGCACGGATGCGCGGCGCGCGCGTCGGATGACGAGCCGGCTCGCGAGGAGGCTCAGCATCCCGAACGCCGCGAGGCCGAGGGCCGCGCCGACCGCCGTCCCGACGTCGCCGCCCGCCACGATCTGCTGGAGGCCCGTGGTCGCCCAGCCGAGCGGCATGACCTGGCCGAGCCACGTGAAGGGCCCCGCGAGGGCCTGGCTCGGCAGCACGCCGCCGACCGTCGCGAGCTGCAGCGAGAGCAGCAGGAGCGAGATGACGAGGCCCGCACGGCCGAGCCCGACCGTGAGCAGCTGGTGGAAGGCGGTGAAGGCGAGCGCCGCGACGAGCGCGAAGCCGAGGGTCGCCGGGAGGAGCGGCCACGAGACGCCGGCCGCAAGGTGCAGGAGTAGCACGAGCAGGAGCGCCTGGAGCCCCGCGACGGCGCCCGCGCGCACGCCCTCCGAGCCGAGCACGCGGCCCGATCCGGCGGTCGACGCGAGCACGCGGCGGCTGAGGCGCGGCAGCACGAGGAAGATCGCGAGCGCGCCGACCCACAGCCCGAGCGGCACGAAGTAGGTGCCGACGATCTGGCCGAGCTGGGTCACGGCGTTGGCGGTCGTGACCTCGAGGCCCACGGGGTCGGCGGCCACACCGGCCGCATCCGTCGACGGCGTGCCGGAGCCGTCGAGGCGGCTCGCGCCGTCGCGGAGGCCCGTGGCGAGCTCGCCCGCGCCGGTCGCGAGCTGCGAGGTGCCGTCGGCGAGCTGCTGGGCGCCCGTGTCGAGGGTCGAGCCGGTCGCCGCGAGCTGGGCGGCGCCGTTCGCGGACTGCGCGATGCCCGAAGCGAGTTGCCCGAGGCCGCCCGCGCCCGCCGCGAGCGCCGAGCCGTTGTCGGCCGCCGCGCCGAGGCCGCCGCTGAGCTCCTGCAGCTTGCCGACGTAGGCGGCGAACGCGGGGTCGAGCATGAGGCGGCTGTCGGCGGCCATGACGCTCGTGAGCCCCGCGAGGCCGGACGAGAGCTGCGAGACGCCTCCCGCGTAGCTCTGGATGCCGGAGCCGAGCTCGCCGAGCCCCGCCGTCTGCTGCTTCATGGTCTGCAGCCCGGACGAGAGCCGGGCGACCCCGTCGGTGTACTGGTCGACGCCCGCCGCGTACTCCTGCGCGCCGGATGCGGCCTGCGCGGCCCCGTCGGAGAGCTGCTGGGCGCCGTCCGCCGCCTGCGTGAAGGCATCGCCGACGGTGCCGAACTGCGTGTAGATGCCCGCGATGTACTGCTTCGTGAGCTCCGAGCCGAAGGCGCGCACCATGCCGTCGCCGAGGGACTGCGCGACGGATCCCGCGACGTAGGAGTGCGCGTCATCCGTCGCGAGGGTCAGCTGGGCCTGGACGGGGTCGGCGCTCGAGAGCGAGACGACCGAGCGCGAGAAGTCGGCCGGGATCGTGAGCACGGCGTAGACGTCGCCCGCGGCGAGCTTCCGGGCCGCCTCGTCGGCGTTCGAGAGCTGCCAGTCCATGCCCGGGGAGTCGGATCCCGTGAGCTCGGTCACGAGCAGGCGGCCCGCGAGCACGGGGGTCTCGGTGCCGTCGGGAGCGGTCTGGGTGACCATCTCGTCCTCGTTCACGATCGCGGCGGGGATGCGGTCGATCCCCTTCCCGGTGTCGCTCAGCGCGGCCATCGTGAGGCCCGCGAACGCGAGCGGCACGACGGCGGCGCCGACGATCGCGAGCACGCGCATCCAGCGCCGACGGGGGCGCGGGGCGGCGAGGGTCTCGGGGGTGCTCATCGGGTGGCTCCTTCGGTGAGAGCGGCGGGTCGGTAGTGGCCGACGGGGCGGGAGAGTGCGGGTGCCACGACCCCGTGGGCTTCGGCCGCGCCGACCACGACGGTCGTCGCGGCGGGCGCGAGGCGGTCGGCGGCGGCGAGGAAGGCGGCGCCGCCGTCGGCGCCCGGCAGCGGGTCGACGGAGTCGAGCATGACGACGGGGGTGCGCTCGCTGAGCGCGATGCCGAGGGTCGCGATGGCGCGTTCCACGGGCGGCAGCGTCGCGAGCGTCGTGTCCCAGCGGATCGGCACGTGCGAACCGGATGCCGCGATGACGTCGCGGATGCGGGCCACCCACGCGCGGGCGCGGCGGCGCGCCGTGAACCCGCGATACCAGGGCCCGGTGAGTCGCAGGCGCTCGGCGAGGAGCTCGCCGAGGGGCAGCTCGCCCTCGCGGGCCGCGCCGCCGAACTCCGCGAACGAGACGCGGCGCGCGACGTGGGCGGCCTCGCTCGGCAGCGGACGCCCCGCGACCTGTGCG
>JAEYZI010000063.1 GCA_023428065.1 Actinomycetes bacterium
AGACGGTCTCCAAGCGCCTCGCGCGCATGAAGGAGCTCGAGGAGATCGACTTCGACGACACGACGAAGGGCTTCACCAAGAAGGAGCTCCTCATCAAGAAGCGCGAGCTCGACAAGCTGCACAAGACGCTCGGCGGCATCCGCAACCTCACGAAGACCCCGAGCGCCATCTGGGTCGTCGACTCGAAGCGCGAGCACCTCGCCGTCGACGAGGCCACGAAGCTCGGCATCCCCGTGATCGGCATCCTCGACACGAACGCCGACCCCGACGAGCTGCAGTACCCGATCCCGGGCAACGACGACGCGATCCGCTCGGTGAGCCTGCTCACCCGCATCATCGCCGACGCCGCCGCCGAGGGTCTCATCCAGCGCCACCAGAAGCCCGAGGCCGAGGGCAACGTGTCCGCGGTCGAGCCGCTCGCCGAGTGGGAGCGCGAGCTCCTCGAGGCGTCGAGCAACCCGCAGTCGGTCGCCGAGCAGATCGAGGCGGTCGACAACCGTGTCGAGGGCGACGTCGCCGCGGGCGCCGAGGCGGTCGCCGAGGTCATCGAGGCCGAGACGCCCACCGAGGAGAACGACGCGGATGCCGTGGTCGCCGAGCACGAGGCCGCCGCGGACCCCACGCTCGTGCCCGAGCACGCCCCCGAGTCCGACGAGCTGACCGAGGCCAAGGCCGAGGTCGCGGACGAGAAGCCGGCCCCGGCGAAGAAGGCCGCGGCCAAGAAGCCCGCCGCCAAGTAATCCAGTCATCCGAACCAAGAGTTAGGAACACATCCATGGCCAACTTCAGCCTGGAAGACGTGAAGGCCCTGCGCGAGCGCCTCGGCACCGGCATGGTCGACACCAAGAACGCCCTCGTCGAGGCGGATGGCGACATCGAGAAGGCCGTCGAGATCCTGCGGCTCAAGGGTGCGAAGGGCAACGCGAAGCGTGCCGACCGCTCCACGAGCGAGGGCCTCATCGCCGTCGTCGAGTCGGCCACCGCCGTCACGATGATCGAGCTCGCCTGCGAGACGGACTTCGTCGCGAAGAACGAGAAGTTCGTCGCCCTCGCCGACACGATCGTCGGCGCCCTCGCCGACTCGGGCGCCGAGACGGTCGACGCGGCCCTCGCGGTCGCGGTCGACGGCGGCACCGTGGCCTCTCTCATCGAGGACCAGGCGGCGACCATCGGCGAGAAGATCGAGCTGCGTCGCGTGGCGCGCATCGCGGGCGAGAAGTTCGCGGTCTACCTGCACCGCACCTCGAAGGACCTCCCGCCGCAGATCGGCGTCGTCGTCTCCTACACGGGGGACGATGCGGAGACCGCCCGCTCCATCGCGCAGCACATCTCGTTCGCGGACCCGACGTACCTGTCGCGCGACGACGTGCCCGAGGCGGAGGTCGAGAACGAGCGCCGCATCGTCGAGGAGATCAGCCGCAACGAGGGCAAGCCGGAGGCCGCCCTCCCGAAGATCGTCGAGGGTCGCCTCGGCGCCTTCTTCAAGCAGGTCGCGCTCCTCGAGCAGGACTACGCACGCGACAACAAGCTGACCGTCGGCAAGGTCCTCGCCGACGCCGGCCTGACCGTGAACGGCTTCGCCCGCTTCAAGGTCGGCGCCTAAGCACCGTCTGCCGAAGGGCCCCGGATCCCGGATCCGGGGCCCTTCGTCGTGGGCGGGCGTCGCGCGGTGAGGGGTCGGAAGGCAAGGCGGTCGGGCGCTAGACCGAGCTGTCCACTACCCCCACGGGGGGTGAGAAATCGTCGTTCGGGAGGCGCCATGCCCGATAGCGTGGGGAAGCTTCCCATCCCACCCGACCGACCCGACCACCAGGAGACCTGTGAACCGCCGCGCCCTCATCTCGGTGCCCGCCGCCCTCGTCGCGGGAGTGCTCGTCGCCTCCGTCGCGAGCCCCGCCGTCGCCGACGAATCCCACATCGTCGGGTCCAACATCACGTGGAGTTACGTCTCCGACGCGTATCCGTCGATCTCCGACGCCGGCAGCTCCTACCCGAACCTGCTCGGCACGGGCGTGACCATGATGTCCGGCTGGACCGACGACGCATTCGACGGCTTCCTCGAATACATCGCGTTCGAGGGCCACTACGTGAACTTCGAGGCTGCCGCGGGCGGTGCCGGATGGGTGCACGGCGGGCTCTCGTCGTTCCACTACGTCGGCATCGTCGACCCTGTCGAGGGCGGCGACGGCGTCGAGGAGTTCCCGGGTGCCGAGTTCGAGGCCACGCTCGAGATCCAGGGCAACTACGCGCGGTGGACGTTCACGCAGACCGCGGGGTCGCCGGGCGAACTCCTGCTCCAAGGTGACCTCGGCTCGGACGGTGACCAGACGGTCACCGTCGTGACGGCGAACACGGCGATCGTCACCTCTGACGACTACGAGTACGACCCCGTGATCGGCTACTGGGTCTCCGGCACGGATGCCGAGATCATCGGGCCGGACGTGGACGACCCTGATCTGTACGAAGTCGTGTCGTTCTCCGCATCGTCGGCGAGCCCCATGACGGTCGTGCTCGCGCTGCAGGATTACGCGCCGTGCGCCGCAGATGTCGCCCGCGCGCAGATGGTCGCGCGCGTCGCCACGCTGGGCGCGACCTTCGGCCAGGCCATCGAGGGAGCCCTCGAGTGCGCCTCTGTCGCGAACCCGTCGGCTCTCACCCGCGGGACGGCCGCGAGCCAGTCGCTCCCCGTGACGCTCGACGCGTCGATCGGCGAGTGGTACCTCTCCGATTCGGAATACGTGCGCGGCGTGTTCGTCGGTACGCCCGCGGGCCTGACGCTCGCGTTCGACCCCGAGACGAGCCGGGTGTCGGTGTCGGGAACCCCGACCGCGGCCGGCACGTTCCAGGTGAATCTCGTGCTGTACATGCTGGAGGTGTACGACTACATCACCGAGGAGTACGGCAACGGGCTCCCGCTCGTCGCCACGTTCACGATCGAGGTCGGCGACGCGCAGCTCGCCGACTCGGGAGTCTCGTCGGCGACCCCGTTCGTGGCCGGGTTCGCCGTGCTGCTCGTGCTCGCCGGGGCGACCGTGCTCCTCGCGCGCCGTCGCCAGGCGACCGCCTGAGCCGCATCCGCTCGATGTGAGCCCGCGCCCGCCCGGCGCGGGCTCACGCGTTCGCGGGTACGATCGATGCGGCCCACCGGCCGCATCCCCTCGTCCCGGAAGGACCCCCATGTCGAAGCGCCGCCGCGTCCTGCTCAAGCTCTCGGGTGAGGCGTTCGGGGCCGGGTCGCTCGGGGTCAACCCGGATGTCGTGAGCGGCATCGCGCGCGAGATCGCGGCCGCGACGCCGAAGGGCATCGACGACCCGGACGGCGTCGAGGTGGCGGTCGTCGTCGGCGGTGGCAACTTCTTCCGCGGAGCGGAGCTCAGCCAGCGCGGCATGGACCGCGGCCGCGCGGACTACATGGGCATGCTCGGCACCGTCATGAACGCGCTCGCTCTGCAGGACTTCCTCGAGCAGGCGGGCGCGCAGGTGCGTGTTCAGTCGGCGATCTCGATGATGCAGGTCGCGGAGCCCTACATCCCGCTGCGCGCCGAACGGCACCTCGAGAAGGGGCGCGTCGTGATCTTCGGCGCTGGGGCGGGCCTGCCCTACTTCTCGACCGACACCGTGAGCGCCCAGCGCGCGCTCGAGATCGGCGCGGATGCCGTGCTCGTCGCGAAGAACGGCGTCGACGGCGTCTACGACGACGACCCGCGCAAGAACCCCGACGCGAAGAAGCTCGAGCGCGTGAGCTACCAGGAGGCACTCGTGCAGGGCCTCAAGGTCGTCGACTCGACGGCCTTCAGCCTCTGCATGGACAACGGCATGCCCATGCTCGTGTTCGGCATGGAGCCCGCCGGCAACATCACGAAGGCGCTGCGCGGCGAGCACATCGGCACCCTCGTCACGGCGTGAGCGACCGCTACGGCGACGACGTCCTCGCGGGTGACTGGCGCGCCCGCGGACGCACTCCCGTGCCTCAGGTGGAGGCGGTGCGCGACCTCGTCGTGGAGCTCGCCGACGGATTCGTGGGTGCCGTCGTCGCCCTCGAGAAGGGCAACGTGGGCCTCGAGGACCGTCACGGCCGGGTGCGCTGGTTCCCGCTCGGCGGCGGCTACCTCGTCGACGGCCGACCCGCCGTGCTCGTCGCCCCGAAGGCGGCCGCGCCCGGCCGCGCCTACACGGCATCCGGAGCGCGTGCCGCCGCCCCGCAGCGTGCCCGCGTGGCGCGCGCGAGCCGCATCCTCGTCGAGGGGCGCCACGACGCCGAACTCGTCGAGAAGGTGTGGGGTTCCGATCTGCGCGCCGAGGGCGTCGTCGTCGAGTACCTCGAGGGCGTCGACCACCTCCCGGCGGTCATCGCCGAGCGGCGCCCGGGTGCGGATGCGCGCCTCGGCGTGCTCCTCGACCACCTCGTGCCGGGGTCGAAGGAGTCGCGCATCGCATCCCAGGTCAGTGGGCCCCACGTCCTCGTCGTCGGGCACCCCTACATCGACGTGTGGCAGGCGGTGCGCCCCGAGCGCCTCGGCATCCGCGCGTGGCCGGAGGTGCCGCGCGGCGTCGACTGGAAGCACGGCGTGTGCGACGCGCTCGGCTGGCCGCACGCCGATCAGGCGGACATCGCGGCGGCCTGGCAGCGCGTCCTCGCCTCCGTGCGCACCTACACCGACCTCGAGTCGGCGCTCCTCGCGCGCGTGGAGCAGCTCATCGACTTCGTCGCAGGCGGGGATCACTAAGCTTGACCCGAACCGCCCGGAACATCGAAGGAGCTCCCCGTGATCAGTGACGTCCTCACCGAGGCGAAGGACAAGATGAGCCGGGCCGTCGAGGTCGCGAAGGACGACTTCGCGACGGTGCGCACCGGTCGGGCCAACCCGGCGCTCTTCCAGAAGATCCTCGTCGACTACTACGGCACCCCGACCCCGCTCGGGCAGCTCGCGAGCCTGCAGAACCCCGAGGCGCGCACGCTCGTCATCACCCCCTACGACAAGGCGGCGCTCAAGGAGATCGAGAAGGCGATCGTCAACTTCCCGAACCTCGGCGCGACCCCCAGCAACGACGGCAACATCGTGCGCGTCACGATGCCCGAGCTCACCGAGGAGCGCCGCAAGGAGTACGTGAAGATCGTGCGTGCGAAGGGCGAGGACGCTAAGGTCGCGATCCGCAACGTGCGCCGCAAGGCGAAGGACGACCTCG
Organism: Actinomycetes bacterium; assembly: GCA_023428065.1. Lineage (GTDB taxonomy): Bacteria > Actinomycetota > Actinomycetes > Actinomycetales > Microbacteriaceae > Homoserinibacter. Next base: position 5,188 of record JAEYZI010000063.1, read on the forward strand.
ACGCGCTGCTCAAGGAGGTCGGCGAGGACGACGTCGCGCGCGCCGAGAAGGAGCTCGACGCCCTCACCAAGGCGCACGTCGACCAGATCGACGCGGCGCTCAAGCACAAGGAAGCCGAGCTGCTCGAGGTCTGATGGACCGAGACCCCCAGGGCGGTCCGTCGCCCGAGAGCCCCGCGCCCGCCGGGAAGCGCTCCCCCCTCGAGGAGTTCGAGGCGCGCGCGCAGCAGACCCGCGCCGACATCGAGGCGCACGCGCAGCACGCGCGCGAGGAGTTCGAGGCGCAGGTACGCCACGCCCGGGACCAGTTCGACGCGACCCAGGAGAAGATCCGCGAGCGCACCGGCCGCAACCTGCTCGCGGCCATCGGGATCGGGGTCGTGCTCGGCGGCACCCTTCTCGTGAGCCTGCTCTTCTACACGTGGCTCTTCATCCCGTTCGCCGCCCTCCTCGTCGGGTTCACCGTGTGGGAGCTCTCGACCGCGCTGCGGAGGACGGGTCGCGACGTGCCGCGCGTCGTGTCGATCGTCGTCGGCATCGCGGTGCTGCCGGCCGCCTACTTCTGGCACGTGCCGGGTCTCTGGCTCGCGGTCGTCGCGGGCATCGCGGTGACGAGCCTGTGGCGGGTCGGGGAGTTGCTGCGTCCGAGCCACCGGGCCCCCGCGCGCGTCGTCTTCTCCGACATCGGCGCGGGGATCCTCGTGCAGCTGTACGTGACGTTCCTCGCGGGCTTCTACGTCGTGCTCGCGGGCGAGGACGGCGGTCAGTGGTGGGTGCTCGCCGCCCTCATCATCGTCGTCTCGACCGACATCGGCGCCTACGCCGCGGGACTCAGCTTCGGTCGCCACAAGATGGCGCCGCGCATCAGCCCCGGCAAGACCTGGGAGGGCTTCGCGGGCGCCGCCGTCGTCGCGATGGCCGCGGGCACGCTCCTCGCATGGCTCATGCTCGACCAGCCGTGGTGGGAGGGCACGATCATGGGCCTCGTGCTCATGCTCGTCGGCACGATGGGCGACCTCATCGAGTCGCTCATCAAGCGCGAGCTCGGCATCAAGGACATCTCGGGCTGGCTGCCGGGCCACGGCGGCTTCCTCGACCGCCTCGACTCGATCCTCCCGTCGGCCGCGGTCGCGTACGCCTTCTTCCTCATCTTCGCCTGAGCCCGCCCCGAAGCTGCGGGCCGCGCGCGGCGTCGTGCCGGATGCTCGGCGACGCGAACTAGCATGGCGGGGTGAGCATGACCTTCCCCCGCGCGCGCAAGGGCCGACCCGGCTACGACATCGATGAGGTGGAGGAGTTCCTCGAGGACGCCCGCCGTGCCTACACCTCCGAGAACCCCGACGTCTCCGTCATCACGGCCGACAGCATCCGCACGACCGCGTTCTCGATGCGCAAGGGCGGCTACTCCACGACCCACGTCGACGCGGCGCTCGAGCGACTCGAGGACGCCTTCGCGGCCCGCGAGCGCGAGCGCGAGATCGCGCGGATGGGCGACGAGGCCTGGTACGCCGAGGCCCGCCAGACCGCGCAGGAGCTCCTCGACCGCGTCGTGCGCCCCGCGGGCAAGAAGTTCCAGCGGGTGAGCTTCCTGACGATCGGCTACGCCGTCAAGGACGTCGACGCGTTCGCCGACCGCATCGCCGCCTACTTCCAGAGCGGCGGCGCGCTCACGACCGACGAGGTGCGCACGATCGCCTTCCGCCCCCAGCGCGGCGGCTACCGCGAAGCCCAGGTCGACTACGTGCTCGACACCGTGACCCGCGTGATGCTCGCGGTCCGCTGAACGCGCGACCGCATCCGTGGCCCCCGGACGGGGCCCGCGCCTCCCATGGGTTTCCCGGGCGGTCTGAGTACACTCGTGACACTGTGAGCGGATATCGGCGCCGGGGAGCGCAACCCGAACCGCCCCGGCAGGCGGAGACGTTCGCGCGCGCCCGGACGCGAGAGCCCGTCCGGCCCCGCTGGGTGCTCGGCACCTTCGCCTACCTCGCCTCCATCGGACTCGTCGCCGCGGTGCTCGTGGAGCCGACCGGGCTGAGCTCCGCCGCCACGCTCGCCGCCGCCTCCGAGCCCGCATCCCAGGCCCCCATCGCGGGCCAGAGCGTGTCGATCCTCGACGTCGAGATGGATGCCGCGTCCCGTGACGCCTTCGACGTCGTGAAGCCCAAGCCGAAGCCCACCGCCGCCACCGCGCCGGGCGCGGGCGTTCCCGACCCCGGCACCGCCCAGGCCATCGCCTACGACATGGTCATGGCGCGCGGCTGGGGCCAGTCCGAGTTCGACTGCCTCGTGGCGCTGTGGAACAAGGAATCTCACTGGAACGTCTACGCGCACAACAAGAGCTCCGGCGCATACGGCATCCCGCAGGCGCTCCCGGGCGAGAAGATGGCGAGCGCGGGCGCCGACTGGGCCACTAACCCCGCCACGCAGATCACGTGGGGCCTCGGCTACATCGCCGGGCGCTACGGCAGCCCCTGCGTCGCCTGGGGCTACTCGCAGAGCCGCGGGTGGTACTGAGTGCTCTGGCGCCGGGGTGATCCGCGGCGCGTGCCGGTTCCGGGCACGAGCGCGGTCGCGCCCGAAACCGGAGGTTCTGGCGCCGGGGTGATCCGCGGCGCGTGCCGGTTTCTGCCGCGCGATGATCCGCGGCGGGTGCCGCGCGAAACGGGCGCTCGGTAGCATTCGGTATGGACTACGCGCTGGTGGCGATCGCGGGGATCGTCGCCATCGTGGCCGCCGCCGCTGCGGCACCCCGGCTCGGAGTCGCCGCGCCGCTCATCCTCGTCGTGCTCGGGGTGGGCTACAGCCTCATCCCGGGTGTGCCCCCGATCGACGTCGAGCCCGACATCATCCTCATGGGCGTGCTCCCGCCGCTGCTCTACGCGGCCGCGATCACGGTCCCCTTCGTCGACTTCCGCCGTAACTTCTCCACCATCGGCGTGCTGTCGGTCGTGCTCGTCATCGTCAGCGCGCTCGTCACGGGCTTCGTGCTCTACATGATCCTCCCCGACCTCGACCTCGCGGCCGCGATCGCGCTCGGCGCGGTCATCTCGCCGACCGACGTCGTGGCCGCCACCTCGATCGCCAAGCGCATCGGGCTGCCCGCCCGGCTCGTGTCGATCCTCGAGGGGGAGGGGCTCGTGAACGACGCGACCGCGCTCGTGCTCCTGCGCACGGCCATCGCGGCGACCGCGGCGACCGCATCCGGTGTCGAGGTGGTGGCGTGGAACGCCACGGCCGAGTTCTTCTACGCCGTGTTCGTGGCGATCGCGATCGGCGTCATCGTCGGTGTCATCGCCGTCTGGGTGCGCCGGCGGCTCGACAACCCCATGCTCGACACCGCGATCTCGTTCGCGGTGCCGTTCATCGCCTACATCCCCGCCGAGGAGCTGCACGGCTCCGGGGTCATCTCGGTCGTCGCGGCGGGCCTCTACAGCGGCAACCGGGGCGTGCGGGCGTTCTCGGCGCAGTCGCGCATCTCCGAGCGCTTCAACTGGCGAACCGTGCAGTTCGTGCTCGAGAACGGCGTCTTCCTCGTGATGGGCGCGCAGATCTCCACGATCATCCGCGACATCGACTCCGACCAGCTGCCCATCCACGAGGCCGTGTACCTCGGCTTGCTCATGACCGGGATCCTCATCGTCGTCCGCTACACGCTCGTGTGGCCCCTCGTGTTCATCATGCGGCGCCGGGAGCAGTCCTTCGACGCACAGGAGAGCATGCTCGCGCGGGCGCTCGAGCGAGTGCAGGCGATGGTGGGCATGGGGCGCCGCTTCGATCGTCGGCGCGCGGGCGTCGAGCGGCGCATCGACCGCCGTCGGAACGACATCGCCCAGCTGCGCGCGGAGGGGCTCGGATGGCGCGGCGGCATCGTGCTCGGCTGGGCCGGGATGCGCGGCGTCGTCACGCTCGCCGCGGCCCAGTCTCTCCCGCGCACGACGCCCTACTACGAGCAGCTCGTGCTCATCGCGTTCGTCGTCGCCGTCACGACGCTCCTGCTTCAGGGCGGCACGCTGCCGCTCGTGATCCGGCTCTCGGGCATCCAGGGGAGCGACCGCGTGGCCGACCGCCGCGAACTCGCCTCCCTGCTCGAGGAGATGTCGACGGCGGGTGTCGCCGTGCTCGACGGCGACGACGTGAAGCTCGAGGGCGTCGACGTCGACCCCGCGGTCGTCGACAGGGTGCGCGCCGACACGATGCTCGCGGCCGAGTCGGCGTGGGAGCGGGCGGAGCATGCCGACCGCACCGACGGGCTCGCCGAATCGCCCCATCAGCAGTACCGGTCGCTGCGCCGGGAGGTGCTCACGGCGGAGCGCGCCGCCCTGCTCGACGCGCGGGCGCGCGGTGCGTACCCGTCGCGCATCCTGCAGCGCGCCCAGTCGCTCCTGGACCTCGAGGAGGCGCGTCTCGCGCAGATCGACCGCGGCGGCCGCATCGAGGAATAGTGCCCGTTCCGCGTGTTTGTGCCCGTTCCTTCGGCAACAAACACGCGGAACGGGCACTTAGGCGCTCGTAGACTCGGTGCATGTCCCCGTCGCGCCGCCCCCGCCGCCGCGACGCGGAGCCCGAACCGCTCGACGTGGAGCGCATCCTCGGTGGAGCGCGTCACACCGAGGTGCGCCGCGACGGCATGTGGAACGTGCAGCCGCAGAGCGCCGCCTCGGCGGTGAAGGAGTACACCTGCCCCGGATGCGGGCTCGTCATCGCGGTCGGCACGGCTCACGTCGTGACCTGGCGCGCCGACGGCCTGTTCGGCGAGGAGGACGACCTCGCCGCCCGGCGGCACTGGCACACCCACTGCTGGAGGATCCGCACGTGACCACCCACATCCGCGGGGGAGTGGAGCTCCCCGCCTTCCGCGAGGACGTCGAGTTGACGACCGCCGACGGCCTCACCCTCGTGGGAGAGCTCGCGCTGCCCGAGACCGCCGACCCGGTGGCGACGCTCGTGTGCCTGCACCCGCTGCCGACGCACGGCGGCTTCATGGACTCGCACATCATCCGCAAGGCCGCGGCCCGCCTGCCTGCCCTCGCCGACCTCGCGGTGCTGCGCTTCAACTTCCGCGGCGTCACCTCGCCGCGCGGCACGAGCGAGGGCGCGTTCGGGCACGGCGTCGACGAGCAGCACGACCTCGCCGCGGCGATGGCGTTCGTGGCCCAGCGGCAGCTGCCGTATCCGTGGCTCGTGGGCTGGTCGTTCGGCACCGAGGTGGCCCTCAAGTACGGGCGCGAGCACCTCATCGAGGGCGCCATCCTGCTCTCGCCGCCGCTGCACCGCGCGACCCCGGATGAGGTGGCCGCCTGGGCGGGAAGCGACCGTCGGCTCGTGGCTCTCATCCCCGAGCACGACGACTACCTCCGCCCCGCCGAGGCGGCCGAGCGCTTCGCATCGGTGCCCGAGATCGAGCTCGTGCCCGTCGAGGGCGGCAAGCACCTGTGGGTGGGCGAGAAGCAGACCTCCCGCGTGCTCACCGAGATCGTGCGCGTCGTGAACCCCGCGGCGCTGCCCCTGCCGACGGAGTGGCCCGCCGAGAGGCCCTAGCTCACAGCTCGTTCTGGCGGGGGATGATGACCTGCTTGACGATGATGAGGATCGACGCCGCGACCGGGATCGCGACGAGGGCGCCGAGGATGCCGAGGAGCGTGCCGCCCGCGAGCGCCGCGATCACGACGACGACGCCCGGCACCTTGACGGCGCGGTTCATGATGTTGGGGCTCAGCACGTAGGCCTCGACCTGCATGTAGACGAGGTACCAGATGCCCACGATGAGCACGGCCGGCCATCCGTCGAAGAGCCAGACGAGCGCCGTGATGATGACCGAGCCCGTGATGGTGCCGACGAGCGGCACGAGCGAGAAGAGGAACGCGATGAACGCGAGGAGCGCCGCGTACTCGATCGGGTCGTTGAGGATCCAGCCGAGCACGGTGAGGAAGAGGAAGCTCAGCACGCCGTTGCACGCGCCGAGCGCCACCTGCCCGACCACGTAGCGCCCCACGGAGCTCGAGATCTGCTCCGAGATGTCGATGAACTTCTCGCGCTTGCTGGCGGGCACGAGCTGGTAGATCGACCGCTTGATCCCGCCGAGCGAGGCGACGAAGTAGAGCATGAGGATGAGCACGATGAGGCCGCCGAAGACGCTGCTGACGACCGTGAAGACCGTGTTGAGGACGCCTGAGGTGATGTTCTCGAGGTTGCTCGAGAACCAGTCCTGCACGTTCCTGAGGGCGTCCTTGTAGTCGATCCAGTTGACGTAGGTGCTCCACCACTCCTGCAGCGCCTTCTGGTCGCCGATCGTCTTGACGAGCTTCGGCACCTGCGTGATGAGGTTGCCCACCTGGTCGGCGATGACGGGGATGATCGCGAAGATGAAGCCCGCGAAGACGGCGAGGATGGCGGTGAGCACCGTCACGATCGCGAGGGGACGCGGGAACTTGCGCTTCTCGAGGAACGACACCGCGGGGTCGACGCCGAGCGCGAGGAAGAGCGCGGCGCCCACGTAGGTGAGGATCGTCGCGAGGTTGCCGATGCCCGTGCCGATCATGACGGCCACGAGCACGCCGAGCCCGCCGAACAGACCGAGCCGGAACGCGTTCTGGATCTTCATCGACAACCCTTCCCCGTCCGCGCGTGCGGATCAGGGAAAGGCTATAACTCAGCCGTCGGCGCGGGCGTGCGCCGTCTCGCGCGTGTTCGGCCCGTCGTCGGCGTCGACCACCGGGTCGGCCGCCGCATCCGCCTCGTCCGCGTCCGGCGCGGCGGGCGCCTCGGAGAGGGCGCGAGCGGCGCCCGCGTCCTCGTCCGCGGGCACGGGGAAGTCCTCGTGCGCGACGGAGAGCTTGTCGGCCCCCGCGAGAAGACCCCGCAGGCCCTCGAAGTAGCCGGCGACGGCCTCGCGCTCGACGCGGATCTTCGCGAGCCGCTCCTCCGCGTCCTCGATGAGCGCCTTCGCGTGCTTCTCGGCGTCCGCGACGATCTTCTTCGCGGTCTTCTGCGCTTCGCGCGTCGTCGCCGTGGCGGATGCGCGGGCGTCGTCGACGATCGCGCGCGCCTCGGCGATGCCCTCCGTCTGCAGCTTCTCGACCTCGGCGCGCTTCTCGGCGGCGCGGGCGGACGCCTCCTGCAGCTGAGCGGTCGCCTCGTCGAGGTACTTCTGCGTCGAGGCGGCCGCCTCCTGCTGTGTGACGACGTACTCCTTCTCGGCCTCGTCGCGGCGGGCGGCGAGCTCGACGTTGAGGTCGGCGCGGGCCTGCTCCGCCTCGGCGGCGAGACGCGACGCCTGCTCGTCGGCCTCGTGCGCGATGCGGGCGCGGTGCGCCTCCTGCTCGGCGGCGAGCTCGGCGCGGATGCGCGCGACCTCACGGTCGGTGTCGGCGCGGAGCTTGCCGGTCTCGGTCGCCGCGGCCTCGCGGAGGCGGGCGATCTCGTGCTCGACCTCGGCCCGACGGGATGCGAGCTCGGCCTCGAGCGCTTCACGCGCGGCGGCCAGCTCGGCCGCCCAGCCCTCGCGCCCCTCGGTCTCCTCGGTCTCCCACGCGGAGCGGCTCGCAGCGAGCTCGGTCTCCTGGGCCGCGCGCCGCTGCTCGAGCTCGGTCGCGAGCGCCGTGCGGGCGGTGCGGAGCTCGGTCTCGAGCACCTTGCGCGCGTTGGCGAGCTCGACGTCGTGCGTCTCGCGTGCCGCCGCGAGCTCGGCCTCCTGGGATGCACGGGCGGCCTCGAGTTCCGCGAGCTGGGTCTGCCGCGCCGCCTCGAGGTCGGCCTCCTGTTGCGCGCGCGCGGCGGCGAGCTCGGCCTCCTGCGCGGCGCGGGCGCTCTCCAGCTCGCCCGTGAGAGCGGCACGCGTCGACTCCACCTCGGAGGCGAGCTGCGCGCGCGTGCGCGTGAGCTCGTCGTCGAGCTCCGCGCGCAGCCGGGTGAGCTCCGTCTCGAGTGCGGCACGCTTGTCAGCGATCTCGGTCTCGAGCGCCGCGCGCTGGGTCGCGGTGTCGGCCTCGAGCGCCGCGCGGGCGGTCGCGATCTCGGTGGCGAGAGCGGCGCGTTCCGCCGCCGTCCGCTCGTCGAGCTCGGCGCGGGCCCGGCGCGTGTCGGCCTCGAGGGCGGCCGTCGCGGCCTCCGTGTCGATGCGCAGCTTCTCGCGCGCCTCGGTGATCTCGCGGTCCAGGTCGGTGCGGCCCTGCTCGAGGTCGTGGGCGAGCTGGGCCCGCAGGCGCGCGTCCTCCGCCTCGAAATCGGCGCGGCCCTTCTCGGTGTCGCGGGCGAGGGATGCGGCGGCCTCGCGGGCCTCGGCGACCTCGCGCTGGGCGACGACGCGCAGCTCGGCGACCTCGCGCTCCGCCTCGGCGCGCAGCGACGCGACCTCGCGGCGACCGGCGGCGCGCGTCTCGGCGACCTCGGTCGCGACGGCGCCGCGGATGGCGGCGGCCTCCCGCATGGCCTCCTGGGTCGTCGCCTCGGCATCCGCCGTGGCACGCGACACGATCGCGTCCGCCTCCTCGCGCGCCCCCGTGAGGATGCGGTCGGCCTGCGCCTGCGCGTCCTCGACGAGACGTTCGGCCGTCTCGGCCGCGTCGCTGCGCAGGGCGTCGACTTCCTGCTGCACGCTCGCGCGCAGCTTCTCGGCGTCGATGTCGGCCTGCGCGATGAGGCGAGTGGACTGCTCCTCCGCGACTCGCAGCGTGTTCTCGAGCTTCGTGCCGAGGCCCGCGTAGGTCGGGCTGCCGACCTCGTCGAGCTCGGCCTGGAGGTCCTCGGCGAGCGCCTGAAGCCGTTTGACCTCCTTGAGCGCCTCCGTGCGGTCGCTGTTGGCCTTGATGAGGTCGCGTCGCAGTGCGCCGACCGTCTGGTCGACCTCGTCCTTCTTGTAGCCGCGAAGCTCGGTGGTGAATCCCGCGTCGTCTGCCGCCACGTGCGCTCCTCGCTCGGAGTATTCAGAGAAAAGTTCTCGACCCGCCGGAATGGCGGGGAACCCTCGGTAGTGTATCGGCGGCGCGCTGGGGCGTGGCCGCGAGCCCGGGATGCCGGTCAGGGGACTCCCAGGGTGCTTTCGGGAGGCATCCGGGGTGAGAGGGGCGCTGTCCGCTAACCTGGGGTGTCTTTGCCTGCTGCCCCGTCGACCCCCGACGGCGGGGTCCGCCACGGCCCTCACGTCGCGACGGACCGCGTGGAGCCCTCCACGTGGCAGCTCGAGAGGAGTTCATCCGTGCGATTCGTGATCGCGATCGTGCTATTCGTCGTCGCCCTCGGGTCGATCGGCCTCGGCGTCGCGCAGCGCACCATCCTCCAGGGCCCCGACCACCTCACCTCGGCCGTCGAGGTCGAGGGCGGCGCGCCCTTCGTCGTCATCGACGGCGCCGCCCTCGGCGCGCACCCCGGTGCCCAGCTCATCGAGATCGAGGGCACGGCCGGATCTCCCGTCTTCATGTCCTACGGCCGCACGAGCGACGTCCTCGCGTGGGTCGACGGCTCCCGGGCGTCCGAGATCTCTTACGACGCCGACGCAGGCGAACTCGTCGCGGGCGACCTCAAGCCGCGCGACGGCGACGAGGAGCCCTCGGAGACGCCGAGCGCCACGCCGACCCCGTCGGCGACCGCGACGCCCGAGGCGGACGAGCCCGCGGCATCCGACGACGCCGCCGCGAGCGCGGATGACGCAACCGCCGACGACGCCGAGGTCCCGGGCGTCTCGCCGGTCGGCAGCGACCTGTGGATCCAGGAGTTCTCGGGCGAAGGCACCCTCGTGCGCAAGGTCAACGTGCCGGGCGACGTCTCGGTGCTCATCGCCTCCGACGGGACCGCCCCCGCCCCCGCGGCCGTCTCGGTCACCTGGCCCCTCGACAACTCGACGCCGTGGTCGGGTCCCCTCATCATCGGCGGCATCGGCGCGCTCCTGCTCGGCCTCATCGCCCTCATCTGGGCGCTCGTGCACGCACGCCGGCGCCACGGGCCGCGCCGCAAGACGCCCAAGATGCCGAAGCCGCCGCGGCCCGCTCAGCTCAAGCCCGCCCCGCGACGCGCGGCCATCACCGACGGCGAGGACGGCCCGAGCCGCGGCCGCCGCCGCGCGTTCACGGCGCTTCCCCTGGTGCTCGTCGGCGCCCTCGCGCTGAGCGCGTGCACCGCCGACACTCCGGATGCGCCGGTCCCGACGTCGACGGCCACGGCCGCGGCGCTCGAGGAGGTCGACCCGCCCGTCGTCACGAAGCAGCAGTTCACGCGCATCGTCGAGCGCGTGACCGACGTCGTCGGCCAGGCGGATGCCGCCGGTGACGCCACGCTCGCCGCGACCCGCCTCGCGGGCCCCGCGCTCGAGCTGCGCGCGGCCAACTACGCCGCGCGCGCCGCGGACGGCAACATCGCCGCGGTGCCCGCGTTCCCGGACGGCGAGATCCGGCTCGTGCTGCCCCAGCAGCAGCACGACTGGCCGCGCGCGGTGTTCGCGGCGATCGACGCGGCCGACGGGGCCGAGTACGGGCTCATGTTCGTGCAGGAGTCGCCGCGCGAGCAGTACAAGGTGCAGTACCTCGTGCGCCTCACCCAGTCGGTTCCCGAGGTGGCCCCGATCGAGCTCGGAGCCTCGCGCTACCCGACCGACACGAAGCTGCTCGCGTTCCCGCCCTCGCAGCTGTCGGCCGAGTACGGCGACGTGCTCATCAAGGGCGACGCATCCGAGTTCGCCGCCGGCTTCGACCTCGCCGACGACCTGCTCAACGAGAAGCTCGGCGCCGCGTACAAGGACTCGCGTCGCGCGGGCCAGACGAACGCGGTCTTCGAGTACGCCGACGTCGCGAGCGAGAACTCGGCCATCGCGCTCGCCGCGAACGACACGGGTGCGATCGTGTTCGCGGAGGTGCGCGAGTCGGAGACGGTGCGCCCCGCCGAGACGGGCGCCGCGATCAACCCGAAGGGCGCGGTCAAGGCGCTCTCGCAGAAGCAGACCACGACGAAGGGGATCACGGCCGTCTACGGCGTGCAGATCCTGTTCTACGTGCCGCCGGCGACCGCGACCGACCAGAAGGTGCGCGTGCTCGGGTTCTCCGACGGCCTCGTCGCGGCGAGCGAAGTACCGTAGTCACGTGACCGATCTGCCTCCCTCGAACCTGCGCGGCGCCGTCGACCTGTCGGGACTCGTGAGGCGCGCGTCGGACCCCGCACGCGCGTCGCGCGCCCCCGGCGCCCCCTCCGACTCCTCGCTCGTGTTCGAGAGCTCGGACGCGGCCTTCGAGAGCGTCCTGCAGCTGTCCACCCGCGTGCCCGTCGTGGTCGAGTTCATCGCACCGGGCCTGGAGCCGGCGCTCGGCCCCGTCGTCGAGAGCTATGGGGGCCGTCTCGCGCTCGCCGTCGTCGACGGAAGCGTCAACCCGCAGCTCGCGCAGGCCTTCCAGGTGCGCGAGGTGCCCGCGGTCGCCGCGGTCGTCGCGGGCCGCCCCGTGAACCTGTTCCTCGGCATCCCCCCGGAGCCGGAGGTCCGCCAGGTCTTCGACGAGCTCCTGCAGCTCGCCGCCGAGAACGGGGTGAGCGGGAGCATCGCCCCCGCGGGTGCCGACGGCGAGGGCGAGGAGCCGACCGAGGCCGAGCCGGAGCCCCTGCCGCCGCACCATCAGGCGGCGTTCGACGCCATCTCGGCGGGCGACTACCCGACGGCGATCGCCGAGTACCGGCAGGCGCTCGTCGAGAACCCGCGCGACCAGCTCGCCGTCGCGGGCCTCGCGCAGGTGTCGCTGCTCGACCGGCTGTCGGGCACGACCGCCGCGGAGCTGCGGGAGGCCGCGGCCGCTCGCCCCGACGACGTCGACGCCCAGCTCGGGGTCGCCGACCTCGATGTGAGCGGCGGGCATCTCGAGGACGCGTTCTCGCGCCTGCTCGACGTCTTCGCCGGCGCGACGCCCGCGGATCGCGACCGCATCCGGGCGCGGCTGCTCGACTACTTCGAGATCGCGGGGGCCGACGACCCGCGCGTCGGGGCCGCCCGCGCGCGCCTCGCCTCGCTCCTGTACTGACCCGCGGACCGCGGGTCAGGCTCGCTCGAGCCAGAGGGCCGCGAGGGGTGGCAGGGTGAGCTCGACCGACGCGGGCAGGTCGTGCAACGGCTCGGCGACCGCGGTCACGCGGCCGTAGTTGCCGACGCCCGAGCCGCCGAATTCGACGGCATCCGAGTTGAGCAACTCGACCCACTCGCCCGCCGCGGGCAGCCCCACGCGGTAGGGGCCCACGGGGTTGCCTCCGAAGTTGACGATGCACGCGAGCTCGCGCCCGTCGTCCGCGCGGCGCAGGAACGCGACGACGTCGCGTGCGGGATCGCTCGTGATCCACTGGAAGCCCGCGGGGTCGGCGTCGTGCTCCCACAGCGCGGGATGCTCGCGGTAGACGCGGTTGAGCTGCGTCACGAGGCGCGCGAGGCCCTGGTGCAGCGGCTGATCGAGAATCCACCAGTCGAGTCCGCGCTGCTCGCTCCACTCCGAGGGCTGGCCGAATTCGCACCCCATGAAGAGCAGCTGCTTGCCCGGATGCGCCCACATGAACGACAGGTAGGCGCGCACATTGGCGAGCTTCTGCCACTGATCGCCCGGCATCTTCGCGAGCAGCGAGCCCTTGCCGTGCACGACCTCGTCGTGGCTGATCGGCAGCAGGAACGCCTCGCTGAACGCGTAGACGAACGAGAAGGTGATGTCGCGGTGGTGGTCGGCGCGCCACATGGGGTCCTCGTGCATGTACTGCAGCGAGTCGTGCATCCAGCCCATGTTCCACTTGAGCCCGAAGCCGAGGCCCCCGGAGCTCGTGGGATGCGTCACGCCGGGCCACGAGGTCGACTCCTCGGCGATCATGACGACGCCCGGGTTGCGCTTGTAGGCGGTCGCGTTGACCTCCTGCAGGAAGCTGATCGCCTCGAGGTTCTCCCGACCGCCGTGCACGTTGGGCACCCACTGGCCCTCCTCGCGCGAGTAGTCGCGGTAGAGCATGCTCGCGACCGCGTCGACGCGGAGGCCGTCGATGTGGAACTCCTCGAGCCAGTAGAGGGCGTTCGCGACGAGGAAGTTGCGCACCTGCGAGCGGCCGAAGTCGAACACCAGCGTGCCCCAGTCGGGGTGCTCGCCGATGCGCGGGTCGGAGTGCTCGTAGAGGGGCTCGCCGTCGAAGCGCGCGAGCGCCCACGAGTCCTTCGGGAAGTGCGCGGGCACCCAGTCCATGATGACGCCGATGCCCGCCTGGTGGAGGCGGTCCACGAGGTAGCGGAAGTCGTCCGGATGCCCGAAGCGACTCGTCGGGGCGTAGTAGCCCGTCACCTGGTAGCCCCACGAGCCGCCGTAGGGGTGCTCGGCGAGGGGCAGGAACTCGACGTGCGTGAACCCGAGCCCCGTCACATAGTCGATGAGCTCGTCGGCGGCCTGCCGGTAGCTGAGGCCCGGGCGCCAGGAGCCGAGGTGCAGCTCGTAGACGCTCATCGGGCCGCGGTGCGGGTCGCGCGCGGCGCGGGCCGCCATCCAGTCGGCGTCGTTCCACAGGTAGTGCGACTGCCCGACGACCGACCCCGTCGAGGGCGGCACCTCGGTGTACCGGGCCATGGGGTCGGCGCGCGTCACCCACTCGCCGGCCGCCGTGAGCAGCTCGAACTTGTAGATGCCGCCCGGACCCACGCCCGGAACGAAGAGCTCCCACACGCCGTTGTCGTCGAGGCGGCGCATCGCGTGGCCGAGCCCGCTCCACGAGTTGAAGTCGCCCACGACGCGCACGGCCTGCGCGTGCGGCGCCCACACCACGAAGCCCGTGCCGTCGACGCCCTCGTGCTGCTTCACGTGCGCGCCGAAGACGTGCCAGAGCTGCTCGTGGCGACCCTCGCCCCACAGGAAGAGGTCGACCTCGCCGATCGACGGCACGAACCGGTAAGGGTCCTCGGCCTCCCAGTCGGGACCGTCGGGGTAGCGCGTGAGCAGCCGGTAGGACCGGCCGGGCCCCGGCGCGTAGCCCTGCCACAGTCCGCTCTCGACATGCTCGAGCTCGACCTCGCTGCCGTCGGCGCGGATCGCGACGACCGATTCGGCGAGCGGGCGCAGGGCGCGCACGACCCATCCGTCGCCGAGCTCATGCTGGCCGAGCCACTCGTGGGGGTGGGGATGCCGCGCCTCGACGAGGCTCGAGATGATGCCCGCGTCCATCGGCGGCAGGGAGGACCGGGCGGCCATGTCAGCGTCCCTTCTGCGGTTCGACCGCGAGGATGTGCACGGGTTCGGTGAAGGCGTCGAGCCGCACGTAGTTCGCCTCCTGCCACGTCCAGCGCGAGCCCGTGACGAGGTCGCGCACCGTGAACGTGCCGCCCTTGTCGAGCCCGATGGCCTCGAGGTCGAGGTACACCGTCGTCTCGCGCACCGAGTGCGGGTCGACGTTCGCGACGACGATGATCGTGTCGGGCCGGCCGTTCGGGGTGAACGCGCCGTCGAGGTGCTTCGAATACACGAGGATCGCGTCGTCGTCCGACCAGTGGATGCGGAGGTTCCGCAGCTGGGCGAGCGCGGGGTGCTCGTGGCGTACGCGGTTGAGCATCGTGAGGTACGGCGCGAGCGAGCGGCCCGACGCCTCCGCGGCGGCCCAGTCGCGCGGCTTGTACTCGTACTTCTCGTTGTCGATGTTCTCCTCGGAGCCGGGCCGCGCCACGTCCTCGAAGAGCTCGTACCCGGAGTAGACGCCCCACGTGGGCGAGGCGGTCGCGGCGATCGCCGCGCGCACCTTGTAGGCGCCGTGGCCCCCGAACTGCAGGTACTCGGTGAGGATGTCGGGGGTGCTGACGAAGAGGTTGGGTCGCAGGTAGTCGGCCGAGGCGCCGGCGATCCCCGCGAGGAACTCCTCGAGCTCCTCCTTCGTGTTGCGCCACGTGAAGTACGTGTAGGACTGGTGGAAGCCGGCGCCCGCGAGCGAGTGCAGCATCGCGGGCCGCGTGAACGCCTCGGCGAGGAACACGACATCCGGATGCCGGTCGGCCACCTCGCCGAGCAGCCACTCCCAGAAGTCGAGGGGCTTGGTGTGGGGGTTGTCGACGCGGAAGATACGCACGCCGCGCCCGATCCACAGCTCGACGATGCGCAGCACCTCGGCGCGGATCCCCTCGGGGTCCCGGTCGAAGTTGATGGGGAAGATGTCCTGGTACTTCTTCGGCGGGTTCTCGGCGTAGGCGATCGAGCCGTCGGGCCGCTGGGTGAACCACTCGGGGTGCTCGGCGACCCACGGGTGGTCGGGGGAGGCCTGCAGGGCGAGGTCGAGCGCGACCTCGAGCCCGAGGCTCTCGGCCTGCCTCACGAAGGAGCGGAAGTCGGCGGGGGTTCCGAGCTCGGGGTGGATGGCGTCGTGGCCGCCGTCCGCGCTGCCGATCGCCCAGGGGCTCCCGGGGTCGTGAGGCCCGGCGACCGTCGAGTTGTTGGGGCCCTTGCGGTGGCTCACGCCGATCGGGTGGATGGGCGGCAGGTAGACGACGTCGAACCCCATCGCGGCGATGGCCGGCAGGCGCTTCGCCGCGGTGCGGAAGGTGCCGGACTTCCAACTGCCGTCCGTGAGTCGTCGCGCGCCCTCGGAGCGCGGGAAGAACTCGTACCAGGAGCCCACCGCCGCTCGCGCGGTCTCGACGACGAGTTCGAGCTCCTCCGACTCGGTCACGAGCGAGCGGACCGGGTGGCGCTGGAGCTGCGCGACGAGGCGGCCGTCGGTCGCGACCTTGAGCCGGTCGGCGGGGGCGACGGATGCGTCGAGGAGGGCGGCGCGCGCATCCGCGGCGATCTTGCCGGGCACCTCCGCGAGCAGCGCGGCGCCCATCGAGAACACGAGCTCGGGGTCGTCGCCCGCGCCGATCTTGATGGTCGCGTCGTGCAGCCAGCTCGCCCAGTCGTCGCTGTAGGCGCGGATCCGCCAGCGGTAGACGCCGAGCTCGGGCAGGCGCAGCTCGACGCGCCAGCGGTCGGTGCCCGGTGCGATGGGGCGGAGGGGGTGCACGCTCATACTGCCGTCGGGCGCGGTGAGCAGGAGCTCCGCCCCGATGACCCCGTGACCCTCGCGGAACACGGTCGCCTCGAAGGGCACGACCTCGCCGAGGAAGCTCTTGGCCGGCCAGCGGTTCTCGGGCTGCTGGGGGCTCAGGTGCCGGATCGGGATGCGGCCGATCCGGGGCACCCGCGGGCTCGTCGCGGTCGGCGGCGTGGACTCGGTGGGCACGTTCCGACCGTACATCGTCGCCCTCTCGGCGCCGAGGAGCTGACGGGGTACAACGCGGGACTAGACCCAGTGGTCTGTCCTCCCGTGCCCTGTATGGGGGTGGACACGCAGTCCGTGTACCCCGTTTTCTCGCCTGTGAATCTGCCGCGAGCACGCCCTGTATCGAGTTAAAACCCTGGTCAGAAGGATGTCGGCAGAAATCATGGGAGCGCTCTCATGGCCCCCGCAGTGGGGCGCCCGCGTCCCCTTTGTCCTCATTGTGGGGGACCGTAGTTTTGATGCGCTGGGGGATGAACCCGAACCCCCTCACTCGGCTTACGCAGGGCGTGAACCGGATCCCTCACCCGACGACTCGACGTGCCATCCGGCGCGCCCTGCGTCATGCGTAGACCGCACCACCCGAAAGGAAAACGAAATGAACAAGTTCACCAAGGCGTCCATCGCCACCGGTGCGGGCATCGTCCTGCTGCTGGGCGGCGCCGGCACCCTCGCGTACTGGAACGACTCGGCGTCGACCGGCGCCGGCACGATCACCGCGGGCACCCTCTCGATCGAGAGCGAGGGCGACGGCGAGTGGTTCGAGGCCTCCGACCTCACCACGCCCATCGACCCCGAGGACTTCCTCGTCGTCCCGGGCGACTCGCTCGTCTACGTCGAGTCCTTCGAGATCGGCGCCACCGGCGAGAACCTCGAGGCCACGATCGAGGCGGACGCGTCCGACATCGACAAGGGCGCCTGGGGCGCGGACCTGACCGCGTCGACGGCGCTCTCGATCGCGGGCAGCCCGGTGGCGACCATCACCGACGCCAACGACGGCGACACGGTCGAGGTGCGCGTGACGCTCACCTTCGCCTTCACCAGCACGGTCGGCGTCGACGCTCCGGTCAACAACGGCTCCCAGGGCGCCGTCGTCGACCTCAGCGACCTCGCGATCGTGGTCACCCAGCAGCCGTAAGCGGCTCGGGGGCGCGCC
>JAEYZI010000093.1 GCA_023428065.1 Actinomycetes bacterium
TCCTGGCGCTTGAAGCCGTAGGCGGTGCGCTCCTCGAAGCTCGGCAGGATGTAGCGGCTCTGGGGCATGCGCGAGGCGAGGTCTCCGCCCGCCATGGCTGCGCCGGCGGTGAGGTTGGGGGTCTCCATGAATCCGGTTCCTTGTCTCTTCTCGCGCTTACTTCTTCTCGGTGCCCGCGCCGCCCACGACATCCGCCGCCGAGGCGCGGATGTGGTCGACGAAGCCGTAGGCGAGGGCCTCCTCCGCCGTGAACCAGCGGTCGCGGTCGCCGTCGGCGTTGATCTGCTCGACCGACTTGCCGGTCTGGGCTGCGGTGATCTCGGCGAGGCGCTTCTTCATGTCGAGGATGAGGGCCGCCTGCGTCTGGATGTCGGACGCCGTGCCGCCGAAGCCGCCGTGCGGCTGGTGCAGGAGCACGCGCGCGTTCGGGGTGATGTAGCGCTTGCCCTTCGTGCCCGCCGTGAGCAGCAGCTGGCCCATCGAGGCGGCCATGCCGATGCCGACCGTGACGACGTCGTTCGGGATGAACTGCATCGTGTCGTAGATCGCCATGCCGGCCGTGATCGAGCCGCCGGGGCTGTTGATGTAGAGGTAGATGTCCTTCTCTGGGTCCTCCGCGGCGAGCAGCAGCAGCTTGGCCGCGATCTCGTTCGCGTTGTCGTCGCGCACCTCGGATCCGAGCCAGATGATGCGGTCCTTCAGGAGGCGGTCGAAGACGCTCGGCTGGAATGCCGGTTCTGCCATGGGAGGAAGCTCCTTGATCTGCGACATGGACACCGTGTCGATGTCGCTCACGAATCTACCGGCGTGCTTTCCGCGGCTCGGGCGTGTTCGCCGTGGGCAGAGTCGCGCGTCGCGTGCGCTCCGCCCCGGCCCCTCCGCTGTCGTGCTGTTGTGCAGGAGCTCGCTGTTGTGCAGGAGATCGCAGGCCGGCGGCATCCGGAGCTCCCGTGTTTGCAGGCCTCCCGGCACAGAGTCCTGCACAACAGCAAGAGACTCCTGCACAACAGCGAGCTCCTGCACAACAGCATCCCGCGGATGCTTACGCTGTGGGGATGGACTGGCGGATGCGGATGGCCGCGGTGTGGGCGGAGGCAGACGCGCTTCCCGACGCCGAACTCGTGCGCCGCATCGACGAGATCGCCGCCGAGCATCCGGATGACGCCCTCGCGCTCTTCGAGCAGGGCGGCGCCCACGACTCGACGGGCGACGAGGCGGGGGCCGAGGTGTTCTACCGCCGCGCCCTCGCCGCAGGCCTCGCCGACGACGAGCGCGCCCAGTGCGTCATCCAGCTCGCGAGCACGCTGCGCAACCTCCATCGCCCCGAGGAGTCGCTCGAGCTCCTGCGCGCCGAGTTCGAGGGGCGCGCCCCCGACGACCCCCACGCGGATGCCGCGGTCGCGTTCGCGGCGCTCGCCCTCGTCGACCTCGGCCGTCCGGTGGAGGCCGTCGCCGCGCTGCTCCACGCCCTCACGCCGCACCTTCCCCGCTACCGGCGCTCGGTGCCCGCCTACGCCGACGCCCTCCTCGAGCGCTGAGCCACGAGCGCTGAGCCACGAATGCGGGAGCGCCGGCCCCAAGCCCTGAGCGCGTGAGCGCCGCGCCTCAGGCCAGCAGCTTCTCGAGCGTGTTGAGGTTGCGCATCGTGAGGTGCGGCTTGTAGCTCGCCTTGCCGCTCGCCCTGCCGACGGCGGAGTCGAGCGTGTCGCCCTTCGGCACCGTCCAGTACACGACGCCGTCGCCCGCCTCGGCCCGCTCGTGCGCGGGGTCGAGCTCGATCGCGAGCAGCTCGTCGGCCACGCGCGGCTCGAGCACGAACATCGCGTAGTCGTGCCAGCCGTCGCGCCCGCGCGGGAACGGGTATGCGTCGACGATCGGGCGCAGCGCATCCGTCGTGAGCACGTGCACCCACGCGTCGTAGCCGAAGCGTTCCCGCAGCGCGGCCTCGACATCCGCCTTCACGTGGGCGGCGGATGCGTCGCTCGTCACGAGCGCGTTGCCGCTCGCGAGCACGGTGCGCACCTCGTCGTAGCCGCGCGACGTCAGCAGCTCACGCAGCTCGGCCATCTTCACGGTGACGCCGCCGACGTTGACGCCGCGGAGCAGGATCACGTATCGCACGCCGTCACCCTATGCCGGGCCCCGGACACGCCGAAGGCCCGGCCCCGCAGGGACCGGGCCTTCGAGCAGCTTCAGTGCTCGTGACCCTCGTGGTCGTGACCGTCGTGGTCGTGGTCGACGCCCACGAGGTCGCTCTCCTCGATGATCTCCGAGTCGTCCGATCCGTCGCCGAGCGCGGCCGCGGTGAGGGCCGAGACGTCGACCGCCTTGCCCTTCTCGTCGACGACCTTCGCCTTCGACAGGGCGACCGCGACGGCCTTCGAGCGCGCGACCTCGCCGACCATGGCGGGGATCTGGCCCGAGTTGCCGAGCGCCTGGATGAAGTCGCCCGGCTCCATGCCGTACTGCGCCGCCGCCTGCACGAGGTACGAGGTGAGCTCGTTCTGGCTGACCTTGACACCCTCCTTCTCGGCGATCGCGTCGAGCAGGATCTGGCGCTTGAAGACCTTCTCGCTCTCCTCGGCGACCTCGGCACGGTGGGTGTCGTCCTCGAGGCGGCCCTCGTTCTCGAGGTGACGGTGCACCTCGTCGTCGATGAGGCCCTGCGGCACGGGGATGTCGGCCTTCTCGACGAGGAGCTCGACGAGCTTGTCGCGCGCCGCGACCGCCTGGCCGAACTCGGCCGACTTCTCGAGCTGCTCCTTGATGTCCTTGCGGAGCTCGCCGATCGTGTCGAACTGCGACGCGATCTGCGCGAACTCGTCGTCGGCCTCGGGGAGCTCGCGCTCCTTGACCGAGAGCAGGGTGACGGCGATCTGCGCCTTCTCGCCCTGGTGGTCGCCGCCCACGAGCTCCGACTCGAAGGTCGTCGACTCGCCGGCCGTGAGGGTGTCGAGCGCCTCGTCGATGCCCTCGATGAGCTCGCCCGAGCCGATCTCGTAGGAGATGTT
>JAEYZI010000013.1 GCA_023428065.1 Actinomycetes bacterium
CGAGAGCCTTTCCGAAAGGGGAGGCTCTCGCACAATCAGCGGCACGCCGCTGAGGCTCTGTAGCTCAGTTGGTAGAGCGCACGACTGAAAATCGTGAGGTCACGGGATCGACGCCCGTCGGAGCCACTCTCGAAGCCCCTGCATTTGCAGGGGCTCTCGTCATTCCGGGCGGACTTGATTCCTGGGAACGGGCATCGAACGACCACCCAACTGAAGCCCGTGACCCGCTGGCACAGCATCGCTTGTGGCTCGACGCCAAAACCCTAGAAAACGTCGTTTAGAGACTCCGGGCCTCTACCGATGTCTATCGGATTAAGCGGCCAGTCGACGGCGAAGACGCGACTGAAGCTGATGGCGAAAGCCAACCGTTCGCGGTCACCCCTCATTGCGACCAATTCGATGGCACCAGGCAGCGGATCCGCCGCCGCGCGCGCGACTCGAATTGACTTAAGAAGCGGGCTCAGCTCTAGGCGCGTCCCACGCTGTGAGTCGCGCGCAGCCACAAGCTCGGCTCGGATCGCGTCTACTCGTTCTGTTCTCGGAATTTCCTTCATCAGCACGCAGGCCGCGAGGTAGGCGTTCTTGACCGCACCGATGTGAATCGCGCTGGCATCGGGCTCGATGAGGTGCATCTCGACAACTCCACCCTCGAGAAGCTCTTGGATGGCTGGGTCTGCTCTTCCGTTCTGCATCAGCATGGGCTCCCCCGATTCGGTCTCACGGAGGAGAAACTCACCGGCGTTGCGCCTCCCCTCGACGGTCGTGCCAGATAGACGCACTCGACCGGTCGATCCCTCGTACCACGTCCGGAGGTGGGACTCGAAACGGTTCCCGAACTCGTTGTTGCATCGCAAGCAGGTCAACGTGAGGACGTGCCCACCCATCGACGACGGCGGCACGTGCTCCCGACTGTCGGGGACCGGACTCAGGCAGATCGGACACTCTTCGAACTCGAAGTACTCGAAAGGGACCTGCAAAATGCGGGCGTCGACCCGCTCACCGGTCGGTGTCGGCCTTCGGGCGCGGATTTCGCCACCACCTTCTAGATCGATCACGACCTCATTGAGCTCCGGCATTCCGCGTGCCGTTCCTCGCCCAGTGACGCTGCGGATGCGGCCGGTCTCTCGGTTGGTCGGATTGGACGGGTCATTGAGAGTCACGTGCTTCCTTCCGTTGTCGAGACGCGAGTTCGCTTCTCTGCCGCGGAGCGCGACCCCTGTTGACGAGGAATCAGCGCTCCGCGGCCGCCAGGCCCGCTATCCCTCGAGGATCTCCTCGGGGACGTCGTCCAACCCCGGCATGTACCCCGAGTAGCTGGCGTAGCCGCCGTAACCCGGGTGGCCGGCGTAGCCGGGATAACCCGGATACCCCGGGTGCCCGCGGTACGGGAAGTACGAGCGGCGGAGCAGTCGGTTACTAACCACGGTGCCGAGGTAGTCCCCCGACTTGTCGACCGCATCCTCGTCAACCCATGGGAACCAGCCGATCCAGTGGCCGTGGAGGTCCCAGAGGAATTTGTCGTCGGGAGTACGGCGGAAAGCAGCAGGACGGCCAGCGCGGTTGAACAGAAAGGTAGCCATGGCCGCCGCCTCAGGATCCGTAAGCGCGGAGGTATTCGGTGTCGTACGCGCCGTAGGACAGCGTGTACGACTCGGGCGCCTTGCCGACCTTCTGCGGGTCATACTGCAGGGGGGCCATCATCAGCGTGAACTGACGCACGATCGCCGGCAGGTGCTGCTGGAGGAACTCGAGCGGATCGGTCTTCCACTTGAGCACGCCGCCGTCCTCCTCGATGAGCGCCTTGAGGCCGAAGACCAGCGGGACGATGAACCCTTCCGGGCTGTTGTAATCGACCTCCTTGTGCGTGAACTTGCTGTACTTCGGCCTGTTGTTCTCGGGGTTCATCTTTTTCACCGCGACGATGCGCCCGTACTTGCCACCCTGCGCGTTGTAGATCAGGGGGAAGTTCGCGTAGATGTAGTCATACAGCTCGGGGATGCTCGCCGCGACCTTGAAAGCTGAACGCACCAGCGGGCTGCGCAACTCACTCTTGAAGACGTCGTCGGAGCTCATGAGGCGCTCGAAGCGATTCATGCAGTCGCCCTTGCTGCGGTAGATGTTCTGCGGAACGGGCGGCTCGACCTTCTTGCCGTCATCGTCCATGGGAAGGTTCTCGATCACCGACAGCGGAATCCAGGTCAGCGCCACGATGTCAGCCGCCTTGATGCTGCCACCGTCGTTAGTCTTCCATTCGACCTTTTCCGAGATCTCCTTCGGGAGCAGACCGCGGAGGTCGTCGAAGTATCCGCTCTGGTTGGCCTTGGCCTCGACCTTCAGCTGCACGTTGTTGTTGCGGGCTGCACAGATGTCGAGGAGAGAGGCACGGAACTGGTCAACGACGATCGGGTTGTCGACATCCGACGGGACGACGAGTTCGACGGGAACGTAGAAGTCCATGTCGGCGAATGCCGTCGGATCTTCGGCGGAGCGTTCACGGAATGCATGCACTTCGTCGGCGTACTCGTCCCACAGATCGCGGAAGTCGTCCCAGACCTTGACCTTGCCGACGCGCGGCTCGTCGGGGATAGCGTTCTGCAGGATGTACATCCCGATCGCGAGCATGTTGTGACCGCCGTCAAGGATGCCCTCAAGCGTGAGGTCATTGAAGGCGACCTGCACGCGACCGCGGTCGAGCTGTGTGTAATTCATCGAACCCAGCAGGATTCCCTTTGTCTTGAAGGGGAACTCCGACGCCGTCTTCTCGATGGAATCGCGAATCGCCTGCGTGACCGGGCCGACCTTGGAGGAGCGAGGGTTGGCTTCCAGGTCCAGCGCGTTGATCAGGGGGATCAGATTGCGGGCCTTAACGAGACCCGAGATCTTCTTGATGTCACCGATCGTCTGCTCGCTGACCTGCTCGAAGCGAATAGTCAGAGACGAATCGATGACGGTCTTGGTGTTCGTGTTCACTGGTGCCTCCTAAGGCATAGGAGGACTTCTGCAGGCACAAAAAAACCAGCCCAAGGCTGGCTTCTGAACCGTCGCCGAAGCGATGATCTTGTTGCTCCAGAAGCCCCTGCGGGATTCAATTCCGACGAACTTCCAGCTCGTCTGCGGGTACAGTACCGGTCCGCTCAACTCCCAGTCAAGACTGAAGCTCAGGTTGATCTGGTGTCCTGCCCACGCGTTGCCCACATGGGTAGCTACATCGACGTGATCACATGGCCCTCGGTTGATGAAATCAGCGACGATCACATGGCGAGGCACACCGCGACTCGGCGCTCGCATCCGACTGAAAATCGTGAGGTCACGGGATCGACGCCCGTCGGAGCCACCACGGGAAGCCCCGCCTCGGCGGGGCTTCCGTCGTCTCCCGGGTCGCCGCGAGCGCGCTAGCGTGGGCCACGATGCCCGCTCAGCCACGACGCCGTGACATGGTCGCCGACGCGACTCTCGTGTCGCTCGCTGCCGTGCGCCAGGCGGTCAAGAACCTCATGCTCGTGCGGGCGCTGCGCGACGCCGCCGACTTCGACGAGGAGTGGTACGCCGACGCCGTGCGGCGCGAGTTCGAGGTGCTCGCCGCCCAGGCGGATGCCGAGGCCGCCCGCCTCACGAAGGCGCGCGAGAAGGCGACCGGCCGCCGCGGCCGCGCCGTGACCGCCGACGACTACCACGCCGTCGACACGCGCCGGCTGCGCCGCCGCATCCGGGTGCTCGGGGAGGTCGCGGCGGAGCTCCGCCGGCGCGCCGGCGACGAGGACGCCATCGGCGAGATGATCCGCGAGGCGCGGCTGCGCGCCCTCGACGAGATCACGCACACGGCGGCATCCGTCCCCGGGCGCGGGCGCACGAAGCCCCTCAAGGGTGTCGCCCGCTCGCGAGCGCTGCAGGAGCTGCGCGAGGAGCTCGAGGACTACGCCGACGACTGAGCGGCCCTACAGCCACCGCTTCCACTTGAACGCGCCGTAGAGGCCCAGCGCGACCGCGATCATGAGCGCGAGCGCGAAGGGGTAGCCGAGCGGCCAGTCGAGCTCGGGCATGAACCGGAAGTTCATGCCGTACACCGCGCCCACGAGGCTCGGCGCGAACAGGATCGCCGCCCACGCGGTGATCCGCTTCACCTGCTCGTTCTGCTGCACGCTCGTGCGGGTCATCGCGCGCGTCACGAGCGTCGACTGCACCTGCAGGGCGTTCTCGAGCAGCGCCCGGTAGGCGTCGGCGCGCTCCACGACCCGCTGCACGTGGTCGAGCACGTCGCGCAGCGACCGCTGCAGCTCGAGATCCACCCGGTACCGCTCGGCGCCCTTCAAGAGCGCCTCGAGCATCCCGACGAGCGGATGCACCGCCCGCTGGAAGTCGATGACCTCGCGCGACAGGTCGTAGATGCGCCGGGCGAGGCGGTCGTCGTCGTCATCGCCGAAGAGCTGATCCTCGATCTCGTCGATGTCGTTCTCGAGCCCCGCGACGACCGGGAGGTACTCGTCGACGACCTCGTCGAGCACGGCGTAGAGCACCGCCTCCGGTCCGAGCGCGAGGAGCTTCGGGTGCGCCTCGAGCCGTGCCCGCACGTTCGCGAGGTCGGGTGTCTCCGAGTGACGGATCGTGACGACGAAGTCGCGGCCCACGAACACGTGCAGCTCGCCGAACTCCACCTCCTCCTCCGCGTCGAGGTAGCGTGCCGGGCGCAGGGCAACGAAGAGCGTGTGCCCGTAGCGTTCGAGCTTCGCGCGCTGGTGGCCCTTGCGCGCATCCTCGACGGCGAGGTGATGCAGTTCGAACTCGTTCGCGACCGACTCGAGCTCCGCATCCGTCGGCCGGTAGAGGCCGATCCACGCCATCGCCCCCTCGGCCTCGGTGAGCTCGTACGTCTCCTCGAGGGTGTGCGGTGTCGTCACCCGCACGCCCTCGCGGTAGATCGCGTTGTCGATGATCGGCATGGCGCCATGATGCTCGCGCCCGTGTGCCGGATGCGGCCGACAGGCCGGACCCTGGGCCGATCCCGGCCTGACGTCAAGCCCCGTGCGCGGCGGGGGACGGGCCGCGTACCGTCACCGCATGACGTCGCTGTGGCGCGCGGGCCGAGCCGCGATCCCGACCGATCCGTTCCCCGAGGACGGCGAGTTCGACCATGTCATCGTGGGCGCGGGCCTCACGGGCCTCACGACGGCACTCCTCCTCGCGCGGCGCGGCAGGCGCGTGACCGTGCTCGAGGCGCGCGACGTGGGCGCGCTCGCGACGGGCAACACGACCGCCAAGCTGAGCCTCCTGCAGGGCGTGAAGCTGCAGCGGGTCAAGAGCCGCAACATCCGCTCCGTCTTCCAGGCCTACGTCGACAGCCAGCGGGCGGCGTTCGAGTGGATGGTCGACTACCTCACCGAGACGGGCGTGCCCTTCGACCGCCGCCCCTCCGTGACCTGGGCCGAGACCCCCGAGGATCTCGAGACGCTCGAGAAGGAGTACGTGGCCGCGACGGAGGCCGGTCTCCCCGTGCGCTGGGAGGACGGCGCCGCGCTCCCCGACCCGGGCTCCGCGGCGATCGTGCTCGAGGATCAGGTGCAGTTCGACCCCATGGACGTGCTCACCCAGCTCACCGCCGACGTGCGCTCGCTCGGCGGGGTCGTCGTCGAGGGCGCGCGCGTGCGGCGGCTGAAGTTCGGCGACCCGACCGTCGTGCACACCGACCTCGGCCAGGTCACGGCGCCCACGGTCGTGCTCGCGACCGGCACCCCGCAGCTGCGTCGCGGGCTGTACTGGATGAAGGTCGAGCCGCAGCGCAGCTATGCCGTCGCGCTGCGGCCGCCCGAGGACGCGCCCGTCGAGGAGACGGGCATGTTCCTGAGCGCGGGCAGCCCCGCCCACAGCGTGCGGTGGCATCGGGGGATGCTCGTCGTGGGCGGCGAAGGCCACGTCGTCGGACGCCAGCACGAGGGAGGCGATCCGTATGGCGCGCTCGAGGAGTGGGCCGAGGAGCGCTGGCCCGGCAGCGAGCCCACCCACCGCTGGTCGGCCCAGGACTACGCAGCGTTCTCGGGGGTGCCGTTCGTCGGCTGGATGCCGCGCACCCGCGGGCGCGCCTACCTCGCGACCGGGTACGAGAAGTGGGGCATGACGGGGGCCGTCGCGGCGGCCATGCTGCTCGAGGCCGACCTCGCCGGGCGCCGCGTCGGATGGCAGCGCGTGCTCGGGATGCGCCCCACCCTCCCGCAGACGGTCGGGGTGGGCATCGGCGCCACCGCCGCGGTCTTCGCGTGGTACGCGCGCGGCTACGCGGGCGCCATCCGCCGCGCGATCGCGTCCGTGGGCGACGACGACGTGCCCGCCGTGCCGACGGCGCGCATCGCCTCCGAGCACGGCACGCGCGAGGTGTGCCTCGTGTGCCCGCACGCGGGCGCGATCGTGCGCTGGAACGCCGCCGAGTCCACGTGGGACTGCCCCGCGCACGGCTCGCGGTTCGAGGCCACAGGACGCCTCATCGAGGGCCCCGCGATCTCCGACCTCGCGAGCCGCGATCTCGGCACGGAGGAGAACCTCGATCGAATGCACGAGACGGATCCCGCAGTTCCTGCTTCCCCGCGCGCCTGACCCCAATACGGCGAATGTCATACGGAAGTGATTCTTTTGCGGCAGCACGGAGAAGAGGAGAGCGGGATGGCCCCAGTTATCGACGTCACCGGGCAGGACCCTGAGAGTCGCCGCGCCGAGATTCTTCGGTCGCTCAACATGACCGCGGAAGAGTTCAGCGAGGCGCGCGCGACGCGACCCCTGACTGGCCCCGAGTGGGATGCGCGGGAGGAATTGGACGCCATCGCTTTCTTGCTCGGCGAATCCGAGGCATAGCGGGACATGCCGGAGGACCTCCGCGAAGGTTCTGCGCGCTTCGCAAGCGAGATCCAAGAGACCCTGAACTCGGCGCTGCCCGACGCATCTGAGATGCAAGCCGTCGCGGCTCCCGGGGAGCAGCCACGATACCTCGTCACGCCCTCCGGGGAGGGGGCGGCAGCGCAGCGAATCCCTTTACGCGTGGAAGGCGAGATCCTCGCGAGCATGAGCGTGCGAATCTATCTCGGCATGGACTCAATCGACTCGTATCTCAAGACTGTGCGGATGGATCTTGCGATTCTCTCGTCGCTAGATCGGACGCCTTTGATCCGCCTCGAGTACCGAGCCGACATGCACACAGCGCCGATCGTGCATTGGCAATTTCATGCCGAGCGCGATCACGCCTCCTTCGCCGCTTGCAGAGAACACACAAGCTCTCACGACGTGGTGATCCCGTCCGCTACTTCTTCCCGGCCTTGCGCAGCGTCTTCTCGTCGATCGGCGCCTGACCCGACGCGCGGAGGGCGGCGTAGTACGCGCGCGCCTCGTCCTGGCGCTGCTGCTCCCCGCCCGCCGCGATCGGCGCGCGCAGCAGCTCGGGGGTGAGCCCGAACGCGCCCACGAGGTCGAGCGCGTGGGTGCGGATGCGCGGCAGCAGCCGGTCGTCGATGTAGGCCGTGATCGCCGCCGCGCGCTTGCCCGAGAGGCGGCCGTGCATGAGGTACCACGCGGCGTCCTTCTCGATGAGGCCGAGCCCGAACAGGTCGCGCAGCCAGGTGAGCACCTGCTTCGTGTCGCCCTCCGGCACCTTCGCGAGCGCCCGCGTGAACGCCTCCCACTGCAGGAGCTCGCCGTGGGCGCGCGCCGTCGTGATGAGGTCGTTCTGGTAGCGGTTGAAGAGCGCGGCCGCGTCGACGGGCGACAGCTTGGATGCCGGACGCAGCTTCGCCGCGAGGTCCGCGACCGCGGTGTGCACGCGATCCGTCAGGAGCTGACGCTGCGACGCCTCGTCGCGCACGAAGCCCACCGAGCGCGCCGTCGACCCGAAGTCGGCGATCGTCTGGCCGAGCTGGCGAAGCCCCGAGCGGTTCACCGCCGCGTCGCCCACCTGGCCGGCCACGTACTGCGCCATCGCGCCGGCATCCGCGTTCTTGAACTTCTTCGCGTAGTCGGTGAGGAGGCGCTTCGCGACGAGCTGGAGCAGCACGTTGTTGTCGCCCTCGAAGGTCGCGTATATGTCGAGGTCGGCACGCAGCTGCGTGAGCCGGTTCTCGGCCATGAAGCCCGCGCCGCCGCACGCCTCGCGCGACTCCTGCAGGATCTCGAGGGCCGCCCACGTGGAGAGCGGCTTGAGCGCCGCCGCGATCGTCTCGAGGTCCTCGCGCGTCTCGGGGGTGTCCTCGACGCCCGAGAACACGCGGTCGAAGATGTCGAGGAACTCCTCGTGCGCGAACGACATCGCGTAGGTCTGCGCGAGGCGCGGCAGCAGGCGGCGCTGGTGGCGCTGGTAGTCGAGCAGCACCTCCTCGTCGCTCGTGCCCGCCCTGAACTGCCGGCGCTGGCTGCCGTAGGTGATCGAGATGGCGAGCGCCGCCTTCGCGGCGAGGGTCGACGCGCCGTCGAGCGACACCCGCCCCTGCACGAGGGTGCCGAGCATCGTGAAGAACCGGCGGCCGGGGCTCGCGATGGGGGAGGTGTAGGTGCCCTCGGCGTCGACGTCGCCGTAGCGGTTGAGCAGGTTCGTGCGGGGGACGCGCACGTGGTCGAAGGCGAGCTTGCCGTTGTCGATGCCGTTGAGGCCGCCCTTCAGCCCGTCGTCCTCGCTCGAGACGCCGGGCAGGAGCGCGCCGTCGGCGTCGCGGATGGGCACGTAGATCGCGTGCACGCCGTAGTTGACGCCCTTGACGATGAGCTGGGCGAAGACGACGGCGGCGCGGCCGTGGAGGGCGGCGTTGCCGAGGTACTCCTTCCACGCGCCCCGGAACGGGGTGTTGATGACCCACTCGTCGGTCTGCTCGTCGAAGGTCGCGGTCGTCGCGACCGAGGCGACATCCGATCCGTGCCCGATCTCGGTCATCGCGAACGCGCCCGGGATCCGCAGGCTCATGGCGTCGGGCAGGAAGCGCTCGTGGTGCGTCTCGGTGCCGAGGTGCAGGATCGCGGCGGCGAAGAGCCCCCACTGCACACCCGACTTGATCTGCAGCGAGGGGTCGGCGAGCACGAGCTCCTCGAAGGCCGCGATGTTGCCGCCGTGGTCGTCGCGTCCGCCGAAGCGCGTTGGGAAGGCGCGGTGCACGCCGTCCTCTTCGACGAGGCGGTAGAGCTGACCGAGCACGCGCTCGCGGTGCTCGGGGTAGCTGAGACCGCCCTGGTACCAGAACTCGGGGCGCGCCGCGAGCGAGCGCGAGGCCTTGCGGTCCTCCGCCCAGCGGCCGAGCAGGTACTCGCCGAGCCAGTCGACGTCGACCGTGAGCTCGGCGGCGGCGCTGGCCGCGTCACGCGGGGTCGACACCTCGTCGGGCAGCTCGGCCTCGCGGGCGGGGTCGGGGGTCTGGCGAACGGCGTCGGTGCGCGTCATGGCGTCCTCCATGAGGGAGATCGGGGATGACCTCACGGTAGGTCGGGGGCCCCTCGGCCGTCCACCGGGTCGTCCGGCGCGCACGAACCCGACGCATCCGGGGCCGTCACCGCTTGTGGGAACCGGCCAATCGCGTGCGGCGTGCGCTCAGGAAAACCTCAGAGCCGCGCGCCGCCCGCGAAGGTGTCGCACGCCCGCCACCCGCCGGATCGCCCGGCCTGGAACCAGCGCTGCCGCTGCTCGCTCGACCCGTGGGTCCACGTCTCGGGCGTCACCTGCCCCTGCGTCTGCTCCTGGATGTGGTCGTCGCCCACGGCGGACGCGGCACTCAGGGCGTCCGCCCACTCCGCATCCGAGAGGGGCGCGAGGAACGGCACGCCCTCGTCGTCGGTCGTCGTCTCGGCGGCGCCGAGGGCCGCGCCCGCGTAGCAGTCGGCCTGCAGCTCGAGGCGCACGCCGTCGGAGGTCGGCCCGGTCTCGGACGTGTCGAGGCCGTCCATGCGGCCCGAGATGTTCTGGATGTGGTGACCCCACTCGTGCGCGATCACGTAGAGCTGCGCCGCGGGGCCGCCACTCGAGCCGAAGCGGTCACGGAGCTCGTCGAAGAACGAGGTGTCGAGGTAGATCGTCTCGTCGGGCGGGCAGTAGAACGGACCGACCGCGCTCGACGCGCCACCGCATCCCGTGCCCGTGGAGCCCGCGAAGAGGACGAGCTGCGATGGGCGGTAGCCGCTCTCGAACTGGGCGGACCAGTAGTCGTCAAGGAACGCGGCGGCACCCTTCATGCGGCAATCGAGGTCGGTGTTGGCGTCCTGACCCGTCTGGCACTGCTCGAGCGACGACTCGTCGCCCCCGGTGGTGCCCCCGCCCCCGACGAACGACGTGAGGTCGACGCCCGTGAAGACGCTCACGAGCACGACGATGAGACCCACCACCCCGGCACCGCCGCCGATCGCGATGCCGCCCTTGGCGCGGCGGCTGATGCGGCCCTTGCTGATGTCGGAGCCCTCGTTGAAGGTCATGCGACGACGTTAGCGGCGGCTGCGACGGCGCCTCACCCCGTTGCGCGGACGCCGTCGGATGTGGCACGCACGACGACGGCGGGGCCGGTGTTCAGCGGCGCTCGGGGTGCAGCAGGCGGCTCACCCGCTCGCGCACGGTCGTGGGCGGCGGCTCGTTGTAGACGCCCGCCGCCTCCTGGCCCGAGAGTCGCTGGATCGCGGCCATCACGGCATCCGTCGCCTCGCGCCGGGCCCGGCCGGAGGTCGCGGGGCCGAAGCCCGAGAGGTCGAGCGGCTCGCCGAACTTCACCGTGACGCGCGCGAAGCGGATGGGGCCCTTGCCCCCGGGCTGCATCTCGTCGGTGCCGATGAGTCCCACCGGCACCACCGGCACGCCGGCCGTGAGCGCGAGCCACGCGACCCCCGTTCGGCCGCGGTAGAGGCGGCCGTCGCGCGAACGCGTGCCCTCGGGGTAGATCGAGAACGCCTCGCCCGCCTCGAGCACGCGCAGCCCCGCGTCGAGGGCGTCCTGCGCCGCAGAGCCCGCACCGCGCTCGACCGGGACGGCGCCGACGCCGCTGAAGAACGCGCGCTGCAGCCGGCCCTTCAGGCCGCGACCCGTGAAGTATGCGGACTTCGCCATGAACGACACGGACCGGCGGGCCACGAGCGTCAGCACGATGCTGTCGATGAACGCCAGGTGGTTGGAGGCGAGCAGCACGCCCCCGCGCCGCGGCACGTTGCGGCGACCGATCACGCGCGGCCGGAACAGCAGTCGTGCAAGTGGAGCGAGGAGCAGACGACTGAAGAAACGCATCGACCCACCCTCGCACCCGCCCCATGCCGTGCTGCGCATGCCGGGAAGAGGACCCCTCACTATTCCGCGAGGGGCCCCCTAGACTCGGGAGATGCTCCCCTTCCTCATCGTCGGCGGAATCGGACTCGCCCTGGTCCTCGTGTCGCTCGTGTTCGACGAGATCCTCGACTTCCTCGACGGCGCCCTCTCGGGAACGGCCGTGGGGAGCGCGCTCGTCGTGTTCGGCGCGGCCGGTGCCGTCGCCGTCGCGAACGAGCTGCCGGACTGGTCGGCCTACCTCATCTCGGCGGTCATCGGCATCGTCGTGTTCGTCGGCGTGCAGGTGCTCATCCGCAGCCTCCGCCGCAGCGAGGACGGCACGCCGAGCTCACCCGTCGGCCTC
This sequence comes from Actinomycetes bacterium, assembly GCA_023428065.1. GTDB lineage: Bacteria > Actinomycetota > Actinomycetes > Actinomycetales > Microbacteriaceae > Homoserinibacter. The sequence continues at coordinate 11,598 of JAEYZI010000013.1, forward strand.
TACGGCGTGAGCCGCTCGACGATCACGACGACCTCGGGCGAGGTGAGCCTCGACGGACCCCACGAGATCGAGACCCGGCTCGCCTTCGCCGACGAGACCATCCCGCGCGACACCCGTATCCGCGTCGTGGAGCTGCAGGGGTCGCGCGTGCGCGTCGAGCGCGCCGCACCGGCCGCCGAGGCGACCGCCGAGTGATGCCCTGATCCACCCGAACCACCCGACCACCACCCCGAAAGGCACGCTCCCGTGAACTTCATCAGCGAGAACGTCACCGTCTTCGCCGTGCTCGCCCTCATCGTCGTCGTGCTCGCGATCTTCGCGTTCATCGCCGGCCGCATCAAGCGCGTGCCGCCGAACTCCGCCATGGTCGTCGTCGGACGCGGCGCGGGCGGCAAGACGGCCGAGCCGGATGCCGGTCAGCGCGTCGTGATCGGCGGCCGCGTCTTCATCTGGCCGATCCTCCAGCAGGGCTTCCTCGTCTCGCTCGAGCAGCGTCAGATCGGCATCGCCGTCGAGGGCGTCGACAAGAACTTCATCAAGCTCGCCATCCAGGCGTCCGTGAACTTCAAGGTGTCGGGCACCGCCGAGGGCGTGCGCCGAGCCGCCCAGCGCTTCCTCTCGCAGCAGAACTCGCTCACGCAGATCATCCAGCAGTCGCTCGAGGGCTCGCTCCGCTCGATCATCGGCAACATGCCGATCCAGGAGATCATCTCCAACCGCAACGCCCTCTCGGAGGCCGTGGTCGAGGCGACGAAGGCCGACCTCGCCGAGCAGGGCCTCCAGGTCGACCTGCTCAACATCTCCGACATCTCGACGCCCGGCACGAGCTACCTCGCCGACCTCGGTCGCGCCGAGGCCGCGCTCGCGCGCCAGAACGCGGAGGTCAAGGAGGCCGAGACGCAGCGCGCCGCCGAGTTCGCACGCATCGAGGCCGCCGAGCAGATCGCCGAGCGCCAGAAGGCGCTGAGCCTCAAGCAGGCGGCGATCAAGGCGGAGACGGACCGCGCCAACGCGGAGGCCAACGCCGCGGGCCAGCTCGCGACGGCGGAGCAGGACAAGCTCGTCGCCGCCCAGCAGCGCGAAGCGCTCGCCGAGCAGGCCCGCGTGGAGCAGGAGCGCCTCGACATCACGGTTCGCAAGCCCGCGGAGGCGAGCGCCTACGCGACCGTGCAGGGGGCCAACGCCGAGCGCGACGCGGCGAACGCCGCGACCGAGGCGGACGCGTTCAAGCGCACCAAGATCGCCGAGGCGAACAAGGTGGCGGCCGTGCAGGACGCCGAGGCGGCCGCGGAGGCGGTGCGCCTCGCGGGTAACGCCGAGCGCGACAAGCAGGTGGCACTCGCCGCGGGTATCAAGGCGGAGGGCGAGGCGCGTGCCGCAGCGGTCGCGGCCGAGGGACTCGCCGAGGCCCAGGCGATCGACGCCAAGGCCGAGGCGCTCAAGAAGTACGGCGAGGCGGCGCTCGCACAGGAGATCATCGCGCGACTCCCGGAGATCACCCGGGCCGTCGCGGAGCCGCTCGCCGCGATCGGCAACCTCACGGTCGTCTCGACCGACGGGGCGTCCGCCGTCACCAAGACGGTCGGCCAGGTCGCGAGCGAGGTGCCCGCCGTCGTCAAGAACCTGACCGGGCTCGACCTGTCGGCGCTGCTCGGCGGCGCCGCCGGCGCGGCGCTCGCGGGCACCGGCGCCCCCGCCGGTGCCGCGCCTGCCAAGCGGGGCGCGCCGAAGGCATCCGACGGCTGATCTCAACGTTCGCACGAGGGCGCAGGAAAGCGATTTCCTGCGCCCTCGGTCGTTGACGCGACGGATTTCGCGGCGAAAGTTTGAGATCACGCCGGATTCCCACTTGAATGAGCCCAAGCCCTACGCCCAATGGAGGACGTGTGACCCGCTTGGCCGACCCTGCCGCGCAGACGGATCCCCTCGAGCCCGGCGCCGTCGCACTGCGCGGGGTCACGAAGCGGTACGGGGAGCAGCCGGCGGTCGACCGCCTCGACCTCGACATCCGGCCCGGCGAGTTCCTCTCCCTGCTCGGCCCCTCCGGCTGCGGCAAGACCACGACCCTGCGGATGATCGCGGGGTTCGAGCACCCCGACGAGGGCGACATCCTCATCTCGGGCCGCAGCGTGATCGGCACACCGCCCTACCGCCGCGACGTCAACACGGTCTTCCAGGCCTACGCCCTCTTCCCGCACATGACGGTCGCCGAGAACGTCGCCTACGGCCTCCAGCAGAAGCGCGTGCCGAAGGCCGAGCTGCGCGAGCGCGTCGCCGCCGCGCTCGACATGGTGCGGATGCGGGGCTTCGCCGACCGCAAGCCGACACAGCTCTCGGGCGGCCAGCAGCAGCGGGTCGCCCTCGCCCGCGCCCTCGTCAACCGCCCCGCGGTGCTGCTGCTCGACGAGCCGCTCGGCGCCCTCGACCGGCAGCTGCGCGAGGAGATGCAGCTCGAGCTCAAGCTGCTGCAGTCGCAACTCGGCATCACCTTCGTCTTCGTGACCCACGACCAGGACGAGGCGCTCTCGATGAGCGACCGCATCGCCGTCATGCGCGACGGCCGCATCGAGCAGCTCGCGGATGCCGCGACGATCTACGCGGAGCCCGCATCCGCGTACGTGGCGGCGTTCGTCGGCCAGCAGAACTTCTTCGACGGCGTCGTGTCGCCCGACGGCGCGGGCGTCGACACCGCCCGCGCGCTTCTGCGACCGGCCGTGCCGCAGACGGAGCTCGCCGCGGGCGAGGCGGCGCGCGCCGCCGTGCGCCCCGAGTTCGTCGAGCTGTCGACCGAGCGACCCGCGGGCAACGTCAACGTGGCGGCGGGCGACGTGATCGGCGTCTCGCACCTCGGCGAGATGCTGCAGTTCCTCGTGCAGCTCGACGAGAGCACCGCCGTGCTGTCACGCCGCCCCACACCGGACGCGCCCCGCCTCGCGGTCGGCGACCGGGTGTGGGCGAGCTGGCGCGCCGACGCCGTCCAGATCTTCCGCGCGGGCGACTCCGCCGCCCGCAGCGGCTACGTGCCCCCACCGACCATCCAGCCCTGACCGAGAGGACCACCCTCATGCCCGACAACGACGTCCGCATCCTCGCGAGCCGCGCCAGCGCCCCCATCGTGCGGCGCGAGCTGTCCCGACGCGGGTTCCTCGCCTTCGCCGCCGGCACCGGCAGCACGCTCTTCCTCGCCGCATGCTCGACGCCGGGCGGCAGCCCCGCGCCCGCCGCGACCGGCGGTGCGCTCGAGAACGCACTCTCGATCTACACGTGGGGCGACTACGACGCCCCCGAGGTGCTCGAGGCCTTCACCTCCGAGAAAGGCCCGCGCATCACGCTCGACTCGTACGGCTCCAACGAGGAGATGATCGCGAAGCTCGTCGCCGCGAAGGGCACCTCGGGCTACGACATCATCGTGCCGACGGGCGTCTTCATCCCCCAGCTCGTCGAGAACGGGCTGCTCTACAAGCTCAACCGCGACCTCATCCCCAACATCCAGCACGTCGACGAGGCGTACCTCGGGCGGGTGTGGGACCCGGACAACGAGTACTCGATCTGCAAGGCGTGGGGCACGACCGGCTTCGTGTACGACAAGACCGTCATCACGCGCGAGCTGAAGACCTGGAACGACTTCTTCGACGCCGCGAAAAACGAGGCGAGCGGACGCACGAGCGTGCTCGACGACCCCGTGGAGATCACCGGCATCTACTACTGGGCCAACGGCATCGACTGGGACACGACCGACCCGGCCGAGATCGACGCGGCCGAGAAGTTCCTGCTCGAGGAGCTCGCCCCGCACATCGCGGCGTTCGACTCCTACCCCGGCGGCGCCGCCATCCCGCAGGCCACCCACGCGCTCATGCAGTGCTGGAACGGCGACGCGCGCCTCGGCATCATGGAGTCGCCCGACCCCGAGCGCTGGCAGTGGGTGCTCGGCTCGCCCGCGACCGAGCTGTGGATGGACAACTGGGCCATCTCGGCATCCGCCCCGCACCCCGAGGCCGCGCACGCCTTCCTGAACTTCGTGCTCGACCCCGCCCACGCGGTCGCGCAGATCGACTACATCGGCTACCACACGGGCGCGAAGAACATCGAGCAGATGGCCGAGGAGGCCGGACTCGAGATGCTCGACATGGTGTTTTTCACCCCCGAGCAGCTCGCGACCATGCAGGACGGCGAGATCAACGAGGCGCAGGAGCGCAACGTCGAGATCTGGAACAAGTTGAAGGCCGCCGCGGGTGCGTAGAGTCCGTCTGCCCGGCTTCGCCCTCGCGATTCCCGCGTGGGCGTGGCTGGCGACGTTCTTCATCGCGCCCGTCGCGGTGGTGTTCTGGTACTCGTTCGGGTACAAACCGGGGCTGTTCGGCACCCACGCGACCGACCGCCTCTCGCTCGACCGCTACGCCGAGGTGCTCACGCCCACCTTCTTCGACACGTTCGTCGCGACGATGTGGATCGCGCTCGCGGGCACGGCACTCTGCCTCGTGATCGGCGGCCCGGTCGCGTACTGGATGGCGGTCAAGGCCCCGCCGTCGTGGCGGGGGCTGCTGCTGGCCCTCGTGCTCGTACCGTTCTGGACGAACTTCCTCGTGCGCACGATCGGGTGGCAGGTGATCCTCGCCCCCGAGGGATGGGTGTCGCAGGCGGCGCAGGCGATCGGGCTGCCCGCGTTCGACATCCTCTACACGCGCGCGGCGGTGCTGCTCGGCGTGGTCTACAACTACCTGCCGCTCATGATCCTGCCGCTCTTCGTCGCCTTCGACCGCGTGGGCGAGCCGCTGCGGGAGGCGTCGCGCGACCTCGGCGCGAACCGGCTGCGCACCTTCTGGCGGGTCACCCTGCCGCTCGCCCGGCCCGGCATCATCGTCGGCGTGCTGCTCGTCTACATCCCCCTCATGGGCGACTACATCACGGCGACGGTGCTCGGCGGCGCCAAGGGCAACATGGTCGGCCAGATGGTGGCGGCGCAGTTCCAGACCGCGCAGAACTGGGCGCTCGGCTCGGCGATGGCCGTCACCCTCATCCTCGTGATCGTGCTCTCGGCGGCCGCCGTCGGCGCGCTGCTGTGGCTCGTGTCGCTGCCGTTCCGGCGGGCGAACCGCGTCGTGCTCGGGGAGGTGTCGCCGTGAGCGCGCCCGCCGACCGCATCCGCCGACCGCTGCTGGATTCACTGCTGCCCGTGTGGGCCGTGATCGTCTTCGGGTTCCTGTTCGCGCCGATTCTCGTGATCGTCGTGTACTCCTTCAACACCGGACGCCTACTCGCCGCGTTCGACTCCTTCGGCTTCGACAGCTTCCTCGCCCTCTTCCAGAAGCCCGTGCTCATGGATGCCGTGCTGGTGTCGCTGCGCACCGGCGCCATCGCAGCCGTGCTCGCGACGCTGCTCGGCACCCTCGCCGGCATCGCCCTCGCCCGGCGCCCCGGCAGATGGACGGCGTGGTTCGTCGGCCTGCTCGTGCTCGTCTCGGTCACGCCCGAGATCGTCGACGCCATCTCGCTGCTGCCGTGGCTCGTCTTCCTCGGGCAGGACCTCGGGCTCCCGATCTTCAACGACGGGACGGTGCGGCTCGTCATCGGCCACTCGCTGTTCTCGGTGGCCGTCGTGAGCTACATCGTGCGCGCGCGGCTGATCGGGCTGCCGGCGAACCTCGAGGAGGCATCCGCCGACCTCTACGCCCCGCCGCTGCGCACCTTCCGCAAGATCACGCTGCCGCTCGCGATGCCCGCCGTGCTCGCGGGGCTGCTGCTGTCGTTCACCTTCAGCCTCGACAACACGATCGTGTCGTCGTTCGTGCAGGTGTCGGGTGCGACGCCCTGGCCCGTCTACGTGCTCTCGGCGCTGCGCGGCGGCCTGCGGCCCGAGATCGCCGCGGTGTCGACGATCATGCTGCTGCTCACCCTCGTCGCCCTCGGCGTCGTCGCCCTCGTGCTGCGTCGCGCGGGCGACTCCTCGACCCAGATCGCCCGCACGATCGCCGGGGGTTGACCGCCCCGCGCGATCCGCCCCGACCGCACCGTCCGTCCACGCACGTCAGGAGCACACCGTGACCCATGCCGACCTCGCCTTCATCGGCGGTCCCGTCTTCACCGCGACGACCGTGCGGTCGCGCATCCACGCCGTCGCGGTGCGCGACGGCCGCATCGTCGCGACGGGCGAGAAGGACGTTCGCGAGCTCATCGGCCCGTCGACGGAGGTCGTCGACCTCCGCGGGCGGATGCTCGTGCCCGGTTTCCAGGACGCGCACGTGCACCCCGTCTCGGGCGGGCTCGAGCTCATGCGCTGCGACCTCACCGAGGGCCGGACCGTCTCCGACTACCTCGCGACGATCGCGCGCTACGCGGCCGAGCATCCGGACGAGGAGTGGATCCTCGGCGGCGGGTGGTCGATGTCGGCGTTCCCCGGCGGCACCCCGACCGCTGCTGCGGTCGACGCCGTCGTGAGCGACCGGCCCGTGTTCCTTCCGAACCGCGACGGGCACGGGGCGTGGGTCAACAGCCGCGCGCTCGAGCTCGCGGGCATCGATGCGCGAACGCCGGATCCCGACGACGGGCGGATCGAGCGCGACGCCTCCGGCGTCCCCACGGGCACGCTGCACGAGGGCGCGATGTCGCTCGTCGACCGCCTCATCCCCGAGGTCGACGACGACGGGATGCTCGCGGGCCTACTGCGCGGGCAGGCGTATCTGCACTCCTTCGGCATCACCTCGTGGCAGGACGCCATCATCGGGGGTTACGCCGACCTGCGGGACGCCGGCGAGACCTACCTGCGCGCGGACGCGGAGGGCCGGCTCACCGGGCGCGTCGTGGGCGCGCTCTGGTGGGACCGCACGAAGGGGCTCGAGCAGATCGACTCCCTCGTCGAGCGCCGCGAGCGCTACCGCAGCCCGAACTTCGCCGCGACGAGCGTCAAGATCATGCAGGACGGCGTGGCCGAGAACTTCACCGCGGCGATGCTCGAGAGCTACCACGACGGCCACGGGCACCCGACCGACAACTCCGGCATCTCCTTCGTGCCGCCCGAGCTCCTCGACGTCGCCGTGCCGCGACTCGACGCCCTCGGCTTCCAGGTGCACTTCCACGCGATCGGCGACCGCGCCGTGCGGCAGTGCCTCGACGCGGTCGAGCACGCGATCACCGCGAACGGCCGCGGCGGCAACCGGCACCACATCGCGCACATCCAGGTGATCCACCCGGACGACATCGCCCGCTTCCGGGAGCTCGACGTGGCCGCCAACATGCAGTCGTACTGGGCGACCCTCGAGCCTCAGATGATCGATCTGACGATCCCCTTCCTCGGGGAGCGGCGCAGCGCCTGGCAGTACCCCTTCGGCGACCTGCAGCGCGCGGGTGCCGTGCTCGCGGCGGGGAGCGACTGGTCGGTGTCGACGCCCGACCCGCTCGCCGCGATCCACACCGCCGTCAACCGCACGGCGGCGCCCGGCCACGAGGACGGCGACTACGAGCCCTTCCACCCCGAGCAGGGCATCGACCTCGCGACCTCGCTCACCGCGTACACCGCGGGCAGCGCGTGGGTGAACCATCGGGAGCACGACACGGGCACGGTCGAGGTGGGCAAGCTCGCCGACCTCGCGGTGCTCGACCGCGACCCGTTCGCGGGCCCCGCGGATCAGATCGGCGCGACGCGCGTGCTGCAGACCTTCGTGGGCGGGCGTCGCGTCTACGCGGCGGACGACGCGTAACCGCTCGACGGACGGCCGGCTCAGCCGACGAGCGGCGGCGCGTCGTCGTCGGCGTACGGCGGGATGTCGTCGGCGTGCGCGCGCGCGGCCGGCTCCGCATCCTCGCCCCGCACGAGGGCCAGCACGGCCCCGCCGTAGGCCTCGAGCTTCTTCTCGCCGACGCCCGACACGGTCGCGAGCTGCTCGAGCGTCGTGGGCTCGGTGACGGCGATGCCGCGCAGGGTCGCGTCGCCGAAGACGATGTAGGCAGGCACGCCCTGCTCGCGCGCGACATCTGCGCGCCACGCCCGCAGGCGCTCGAAGAGCGGCTGCGCCGTCTCGGGTAGCTCGGCTCCCGCCGTGCGCTTGGCCTTCTTCACGGCGCGCTCGGGCTCGCGCCGGAGCATGACCTGGCGCGACCCGTCGAGCACCGAGGTCGAGGCTTCCGTGATGACGAGGGTGCCGTAGCCGTCGGAGTTGACGGCGAGCAGCCCCTGCGCGAGCAGCTGCCGCACGACGCCGCGCCACTCCTGCTCGCTCAGCTCGCCGCCGATGCCGTACGTGCGCAGCTCGTCGTGCCGCTGCTGGCGCACGCGCTCCGTCTCACGACCGAGCAGGATGTCGATGAGATGCCCCGCGCCGAAGCGCTGGTTGCGCTCGCGCTGGAGCCGCACGATCGTCGACAGCAGCTTCTGCGCGGGAACGGTGCCGTCCCACGCCTCCGGCGGCGCGAGGCACGTGTCGCAGTTGCCGCACGGCTGCGAGGCCTGGCCGAAGTAGCCCAGCAACTGCACGCGGCGGCACTCGACCGTCTCGCACAGGGCGAGCATGGCATCCAGGTGCTGGGATGCGCGGCGCTTGAATGCGGCGTCGCCCTCGGACTCCTGGATCATGCGGCGTTGCTGCACGACATCCTGCAGGCCGTAGGCGAGCCAGGCCGTCGACGGGAGCCCGTCGCGGCCCGCGCGACCCGTCTCCTGGTAGTAGCCCTCGACCGACTTGGGCAGGTCGAGGTGCGCGACGAAGCGCACGTCGGGCTTGTCGATGCCCATGCCGAACGCGATCGTCGCGACCATGACGATGCCGTCCTCGCGCAGGAAGCGCGCCTGATTGCGCGCCCGCACGCCCGCATCCAACCCCGCGTGATACGGCAGCGCCGGGATGCCCTCCGCGACGAGCGCGTCGGCCGTCTTCTCGACCGACGCCCGCGAGAGGCAGTAGACGATGCCCGCGTCGCCCGGATGCTCGGTGCGGATGAGCTGCAGGAGCTGGGCGAGCGGCTGGTTCTTGGGCTCGATGCGGTACTGGATGTTGGGGCGGTCGAAGCTCGACACGAACTGCCGCGCCCCGCGCAGCTCGAGGCGCTCGACGATCTCGCGCCGGGTCGCATCCGTGGCGGTCGCGGTGAGGGCGATACGGGGTACGTCGGGCCAGCGCTCGTGCAGCACGGAGAGGCGCAGATAGTCGGGGCGGAAGTCGTGACCCCACTGCGAGACGCAGTGGGCCTCGTCGATCGCGAAGAGGGCGAGCTGCGCGCGCTCGAGGAGCCCGAGGGTGCCCTCGAGCCCGAGACGCTCGGGGGCGAGGTAGAGCAGGTCGAGCTCGCCCGCGAGCAGCTGCTGCTCGACGAGGCGGCGCGCATCCGGATCCTGCGTCGAGTTGAGGAACGCCGCCCGCACCCCGAGGGCCTCGAGCGCGTCGACCTGGTCCTGCATGAGCGCGATGAGGGGCGAGACGACGACACCCGTGCCCGGGCGCACGAGCGCGGGGATCTGATAGCACAGCGACTTGCCGCCGCCCGTCGGCATGAGCACGACGGCGTCGCCGCCGCCCACGACCTGGTCGATGATGGCCGCCTGCTCACCCCGGAACTCCTCGTAGCCGAAGACGCGGTGGAGCACATCCTGGGGGGCGGGCATGGGCCTACCGTACCCGGCGCCGCCGACCCCGGCCGGGCCCGCCGACGGCTCTGTGGACCGCTTCGACCTCCTGGACCGGGGGGTACACCCCCGCACGGGTGCCCCCACTTCGGGGTCATCGCGTTCCCTGTGGCGAATCGTTACCTTCGTTGCAAGGTAACCGGATATCTGGGGGGAAATCCGGAGCGGGGGTTCGTCGTCGGGGGGCGGCGACCCCCGCACCTTTATGTGACCCCAGAAACCCCACGCGGTGCACGGCCGCGCAGCGGCCCGCAGGCACCAGTGGGATGGACCTGCGGGCCGCTTCCGTGCGGCGGGGCCGCTAGAGCACGATCACGGGCGACGGCCAGCTGAGCGACGAGTCGAACCCGTCACCGCGGAACTGCGCCGTCAACAGGTGGATGCCCCGCTTGAGCTTGCCGAGGTGGACGGTCGTCGTGCCGCCGTCGGCGTCGCCGAGCTGCACCGTCGCGACCGTCGTCAGGCCGTCGCGGATCACGAGCGTTCCGACCGCGGGCGATCCGTCGGCCGTGCGCACGGTCACCCGGTAGTCGACGTTGCCGCCCCACACCAGCAGGGGCGCCGAGCCGCTCGTGCGGGTGGCGACGGGCTCCGCCGGCTCCTCGGCCTCCGCGACCTGGATCGGCAGCGTCACCTCGGTGCCCCCGGGGCCGGCGATCGTGAGCGTCTGCACACCCTCGACCCCCTCGGGGATCGTGAAGCTCACGGTCGCGGTGCCCTGCTCATCGGTCGTGTCGACGATCTGCAGCGTCGTGGCGCCCGTGCCGAGCACCTGACCGCCGAGGCTGATCGTCGCGTCGCCAGAGGTGGGGCCGCCCGTGCCGAACAGGAGCGAGGAGAGCTCCGCCGTCACCTGCTCGCCGGCCCGGTAGGCCGCGCCGTCGGCCGGCGCGGAGAGCGTCGCCCCGACGGCGCGCTGCGCGAGGTCCGGGGTGACGGGCGAGTTGTCTCCGATGTAGGCCACGAACGCGTCGAGGTCGATGCGCCCGGAGTCGGCGATTCCCGTGCCCTCGGTGAAGGCGCCGAAGTTGTCGCCGCCCGAGGCGAGGAACGAGTTCGTCACCACCTTGAGCACCCGGTCGTCGGTCACGGGCTCGCCGTCGAGGGTGATCGCCGTGATGTGCGACCCGGCGGGCGCGTCGGGGTCGTAGACGTACTCGAGACCGTGCGACAGCCCGAGCTTGAGGAACGGGCGCGCCGCCCCCGCCGGCTGCCACTGCTGCTCGAGCACGGCCCGCAGCTGCGCCCCCGTGAGGTTCATCGTCACGAGCGTGTTGGCGAACGGCTGGATGAGCGCCGCCTCGGCGTAGGTGACGTTGCCGTCGGGGTCGCCCGGACCGCTGCTCGCGTAGACGAGGTCCGCGCGGATGCCGCCCGGGTTCATGATCGCGACCTCGGTCGAGAGGTCCTCGGTCGCCGCGAGCTGGGCGTCGGCGATGAGATTGCCGATCGTCGACTCGCCCCCGCGGTTCTCCGAGCCGTTCGATTGCACGGCACGCCGGATGTCCTGCGAGATCGTGCCGAGCGACACCGAGCCGAGCTCCTTGGCGACCTCCACCGCATCCGCCACGATCTGGGCGACCGCGGGATCCGGCGGGAACTTGCCGATCAGGTCGAGGTTCTCCGAGTCGATCGTGAGCGCCTCGGTCGACGGGTCGTAGACGATCCGCGAGTGCCCGTACATCGCGCCGTACTGACCGGAGGAGATCACGGGCCGCGTGCGGTCGGTGCCCGGGATCGGCACGTCGAAGTCGTACGCGAGGTGCGTGTGGCCGGAGATGATCATGTCGATGTCGGGGTCCGCGCCCGTCACGATGCGACCGAAGTCGGAGTCGTCGGTGGCACTCGAGATATCCGTCGTCGCGGCGCCCTCGTGCACGAGGAGCACGAGGATGTCGGCCTCGCCGTTGGCGTCGTCGCCGTCGGAGAGCTGCTCGGCGACGCGGTTGACCTCGGGCACGATCTCCCGGACCTCGAGGCTCGCGATGCCCGAGGGGCTCACGAGCTCGGGGAGGTCCTCGGTGACGGCGCCGATGAAGCCGATCGTGACCCCCTGGAACTCGCGCAGCTCGTACTCCTGGTACGCGGGCTCGCCCGTCGCGCGGTCGTAGAGGTTCGCGGCGAGGTAGGGCCAGTCGGCGTGCTCGAGGATGCGGTCGTCGACATCCGCCCGTCCCTTGTCGAACTCGTGGTTGCCGAAGGCGCTCGCGTCGAGGCCGATCTCGTTGAGGGCGTCGATCGTGGGCTCGTCGTTCTGGATGAACGAGGTGAACGTCGAGGCGCCGATGAAGTCGCCCGCTCCCACGAAGAGCGTGTTGGGGTTCTGCGCCTCGTACGAGCGCACCATGCCGCCCAGCACCGCCGCCCCCGCGGTCGTCGAGGTGGCCTCGAGCCGTCCGTGGAAGTCGTTGATGCTCAGCAGGTCGATCGTGACGGGCGGCGCAGCGGCCGTGACGCCCACGACGACCGGGTCGTGGTCGCTCGAACGGTAGGGGCTCGTGCCGTCGGTGGCGCCGTACGCGTAGCCGCGATCGCTCCACTCGGCCGCGTTGATGCCCCACACGCCCGCGCCCGTGACGGATGCCGCGAGCGACGGGGTCACGAGGGCGTGGTCGAGCGAGCCGAGCTCGCCGTTGAACGTGTAGGTGTACTGGCCCTGCGCCTTGGTGGGCACGAGGTCGACGAACCCGGCGGCCGTGAGCTGCTGGATCGGGTCCTCCTGGCCGTAGGCGTTGAAGTCGCCCAGCAGGATGACGTCGGCGCCCTTGGCGGGGTCCGCGGCGATGCCGTCGACGAAGGCCACGAGGCGCTGCGCCTGCGCGACGCGCTCGGCGTTGAAGAAGCCCTGTCCGTCCGCGGGCTCGGGCGCCGTGTTGCCGCTCGGCGGCGACTTCGACTTGAGGTGGTTCGCGACGACGGTCACGACGCGGTCCTGGCCGATGTCGAAAGTCTGGGCGACGGGCTTGCGCGCGATGTCCCACACCGCATCCGCGTCGGCGAAGCTCTCGCCCACGGGGGTCGCGACCGACGGCTTGTAGATGATCGCCGTCGTGATGACGTCGTTGTCGGCGCCGTTCACCGCGGCGGGCGTCGGCACGTAGTCCCACGTGCCCGCACCTGCCGCCGCGTTGAGGCCCGCCACGAGGTCGCCGAGCGCCTCGTCGGGCGTCTCGCCGAGCACCGCCGAGTTCTCGATCTCCTCGAGCGCCACGACATCCGCGCCGAGGCCGTTGATGGCCGCGACGATCTTCGCCTTCTGCTTGGCGAACTGCTCGGGGCCGGATGCGCCCCGCGCGTCGCCCCCGAAGGTCGTGAAGTAGTTGAAGACGTTGAACGAGCCGAACTGCACGTCGCCGCCGACCTCGGGGGCCGTCGCGGGGCGGGGGTTGAGCGTCTCGAAGGTGGGCTTGTACGACGCGTCGCTCGCGTCGGTGAGCGGCAGCTGCGGCTGCAACCGCCAGTTGTCGAACCCGTAGCCGAGCACCATCGGCTTCGCGGGCGGCACGAAGCGGTCGCCGACGCGCACGACCGTGTCGGCCGTGAAGTAGGGCTGCTCGCCGACGTGCTGGCTGTTGTCGACGCGGATGGAGTAGCCGTCGTCGACGATGAGCCGGCGCGCGAGGTTCGACGCGGCGATCGCGTCGGCGGCGGGGCCGGCATCCGTGGTCTCGGTGGACTTGACGAGCTCGCCGCCCGCCGAGAGCCACAGCGAGCCGAAATTGTAGAGCTCGTGGCTCGACGCGAGGCGGTAGTCGCCCGTCGGCTGCACGAGCATGCCCTCGAAGGCTTCGCGGTCCGCCCCGACGACCGTGTCGGGGAGGGGCGTGGCGGCGGGCAGGCCCGCGCCCGCCTGCAGGAGCTCGAACGCCGACGCCGTCGTCGCGCTGAGCTGGGTCTGGCCGCCGTTCTCGCCCGCCGTGCCCGTGACGCGCACGAGGTCGCCGACGGAGACCGGCGGGTAGGCCTGGTTGAAGTAGACGAAGAGGCCGTCGCTCGCGCCGGGGGTGGCATCCGTGTCTCCGCCGGACCCCGCGGTCTGCAGGTAGAGACCCCGGTAGTTGGAGGGTGCGGCGTAGTAGCCCGTGACGACGCCCTCGACCGTGACGGTCTGGCCGGCGAGCGGGGTCGTCGCCCCGGTGCCCTGCACCTCGGCGATCGTGTGGGTGACGTCTGCCGCGAATGCGGGCGTCGCGCTCAGGGAGGCGAGGCCGAGGGCGGCGATGGCCGTGGTGGCGACGGCGGCGAGGCGGCGCCGCGCGCCGGTGCGCGAGCGCTCGGGGGTTGCTGGATTCGTCATGACGCGCGGTGCTCCGTTGTTCGAAGGGGACTGCGTTGGTCGGGTTACCCCCCTTTTGGGGGCCACCACATCCCTATCGTGGGCCGCCGACTCCGCGCAAGGGCGCGCGCGATCGCGTCATCCGCCGTTCATGCCCCGCTCATCTGCGCACTGCTGTTGTGCAGGAGGCTGCGGTTGTGCAGGAGGCTGCGGTTGTGCAGGAGCTTGCTGTTGTGCAGGAGTCGGCCGGCGAACGCAAAGCGCGCGGCCCGGAATACAAGGCCGCGCGCTCTGAACTCCTGCACAACAGCGCGGACCTCCTGCACAACAGCAGAACAGCAGCTCCTGCACAACAGCAGAACCTCAGCAGGGTCCTGCACAACAGCAGGGTCCTGCACAACAGCGTCAGCGGTCGGCGAGCTCGCGGATGATGTCGTCGCCCGGGATGACGGGCGTCCACTCGGCGACGATGTCGGCGCGCTGCAGCAGCTCCTCCGTGCGGCGGCGGCGGTTGCGCGGCACGAGCGTCACGACCGTGCCCTCCTTGCCGGCGCGACCCGTGCGGCCCGCGCGGTGGAGGTAGGCCTTGTACTCGTCGGGCGCATCCGCCTGGATCACGAGCGAGACGTCGTCGACGTGGATGCCGCGCGCGGCCACATCCGTCGCCACGAGCGCCTGCACGCGGCCGTTCGCGAACTTGTCGAGCGCGCGCTGGCGGCGCGACTGCGTGAGGTCGCCGTGGATCGACTCGGCGCGGATGCCGGCGTCGTCGAGCAGGTCGGCGAGCTGCTCCGCGAACGCGCGGGTGCGCGCGAACACGAGCTTCTTGCCGGGGCCCGACGCGAGCTCCACGAGCACGTCCTGCTTGTCGCGCTGGTCGAGCAGCAGCACCCGGTGCTCGATCGTCGAGCTCGCCTGGTCCTCGCCCGCGACCTCATAGACCGCGGGCTCGCTGAGGTAGTTCTCGACGATCTCGGCGACGCCCTTGTCGAGGGTCGCGGAGAAGAGCAGCCGCTGACCGCCGTCGGACGTGTGGTCGAGGATCGCCGTGACGGGCTCCGCGAAGCCGAGCTCGCACATGTGGTCGGCCTCGTCGAGCACCGTGATCTGCACGTTCGACAGGTCGAGGCGACCCGAGTCGGCGAGGTCCTGCACGCGGCCGGGGGTGCCGATCACGATGTCGACGCCGCGGTCGAGCGCGCCGAGCTGGCGCGCGTAGGGCACGCCGCCGTAGATCTGCGTCGTGAAGAGGCCGACACTGCGCGCGATGGGCTGCACCGTGCGGTCGATCTGCAGCGCGAGCTCGCGCGTCGGCGCGAGGATGAGGGCGCGCGGCGGGCGGCCCGGCTGGCGGCGCTTCTGGTCACCCGCCTGCATCTGCAGGAGGCGCTCCACGAGCGGCGCGCCGAACGCGATCGTCTTGCCGGACCCCGTGCGGCCGCGACCGAGCACGTCGCGACCAGCGAGCGCATCCGGGATCGTCGCGGCCTGGATCGGGAAGGGGCTCTCGGCGCCGAGCTCGGCGAGCGCGCGCACGATGTTCTGGCCGAGGCCGAGGTCGGCGAACGACGCGCCCTCCACCTCGGTTGCCTCGACGGCCTGCGCCTCGAGGCGCTCGAGCACGACGTCGTCGACGTGGTGCCGGGGGGCGCGCTCGTCGCGGTCCGCACGGTCGTAGCGCGGACGCTCCTCCCGACGCGGACGGTCATCCCGCTCGAACCGCGGACGGTCCTCCCGACGCGGACGATCATCGCGGTCAAAGCGCGGACGCTCCTCGCGACGCGGACGGTCGTCGCGGTCATAGCGCGGACGCTCCTCCCGACGCGGACGGTCGTCCCGCTCGAACCGCGGACGCTCCTCCCGACGCGGACGATCATCGCGGTCAAACCGCGGACGCTCCTCGCGACGCGGACGGTCGTCGCGGTCATACCGCGGACGCTCCTCCCGACGCGGACGGTCGTCCCGTTCGAACCGCGGACGCTCCTCGCGACGCGGACGATCATCGCGGTCATAGCGCGGACGCTCCTCGCGACGCGCACGGTCGTCCCGGTCGTACCGGGGGCGCTCGCCGTCGACGCGGCGCTCGTCGCGCTGCGGACGGTCCTCGCCGAAGCGGCGCTGCGGACGGTCGCCCGCGATGCGGTGCGGGCGGTCACCCGCGTAGGTGCTGCGAGGACCGCGGGGGCGCTCGTCACGCGTGCGGTCGGACGAGCCGCCGTCGCGCATGCGCGCGGCTGGGGCGCGCTCGACGGAAGCGCGCGCGTCCTTGCCGCGCGGCTCCCAGTTGGGGCGTCCGCCCTCGGCGCGCTCGGGGCGCTTGCCGCGCGGACGCTCGACGCCGCGACCCTGCGCGACGCGCTGCTCGCTCGTCCAGCGGGGCTTCTTGCCGCCGCGGCCGGCATCCGCCTCGGGCTGGTATCCGCGGTGCTTCGGCGACGGTCCGCCGACCTTCCGGGTGGCCTTGGACGCGTGGTTCTTCTTGGCGCCCTGGGGCGCGCGGGCGTTGTACGCCATGGATGTGTCTCCGGTGTTCGTGAGTGTGCGCCGCGCGCGAACGCACGCGACGAGAACCCGGACACAGTAGGGCCGGGGCCGTTTTCCTCAAGGAATTCCTCGACCACGGATGCGTGGACGATCCGGCCCGCTCGACCTACACAGTGCATACGACGCGGCGATGAGCCGCGTTCCGTCGAGAGCCGACCGCACGAGCATAGCGGTCGCGCCCGTGCATCCGCCGTGAACGCGGTGCGGAGTGGCGCGACGGCGGGGTTACGGTAGTGCGATCATGCGCCCCGCCCGCCCGACCCGCGCCGCCCTCGCGGTCGTAATCGTGGGCGCGCTGGGGCTCGCGGGATGCGCGGCGACGGGCGACGACGCGAACGTCGAGGTGGAGGGGGTCGTCGTCTCGAGCAACCCCAACCTCGCGACGGATCCGACCGTGCCGACGACGGTCGACATCCCGTACCGCACGATCGACGGGCAGCCGCTCTTCCTCGACGCGTGCATGCCGCCCGGCTTCGACCCGCTCACGGGACCCGCACGGGCGGCGGTGCTCGTCGTGCACGGCGGCAGCTGGTCGCGCGGCTCCAAGGACGACATCGCGTGGCGGGCCGTGTGCCAATGGTTCGGCAAGGCCGGCTACCCCGCCTTCGCGATCGACTACCGGCTCGCCCCCGCGAACCCGTACCCCGCGGCGATCGACGACGTCGCCGCCGCCGTCGCGTGGCTGCGGGAGCCGGAGCAGGTGACCCGGTTCGGCATCGATCCCGCACGCATCGGCGCGTTCGGCGGCTCGGCGGGCGGCAACCTCGTGGCCCTCCTCGGCACGCGGGAGGAGGGGCCGCTCGATGAGGGCACGCGCGTCGCCGCGGTCGCGGAGCTGTCCGGGCCGATCGACCTCACGGGCGTCGCCGCGATGGACGACTTCCTTCCCGTGCAGGCCTCGTACCTCGGATGCGTGGCGGGCGTCGCGTGCCCCGCCGCCCCCAGCGCGTCGCCCAACACGTGGGTCGACGCGAGCGATCCGCCGTTCTTCGTGGCGCACTCGACCGACGAGATGATCCCGCTCGAGCAGGCCCGCATCCTCGTGCGCGCCCTGCGCGGGGCGGGCGTCGACACGACGTTCGTCGAGGTGGAGGGGCGCCTGCACTCGCTCGCGATGGTCGACGACGACCTCAAGCAGCGCATCCTCGACTTCTTCGCGCGCACGCTCGCGCCGCGCGACCTCCCCGTCGACCCCGCGACCGACGATCCGGGCGCGGCCGACGATCCGGTGGCCGTCGGCTAGCGTCGCCCGGCTACTCGACCGGCGCTGCCGCCGCGCGTCGAGCCTCGCGGCGCTCGCGCGCACCCTCGACGAGCGTGTAGAGCGACGGCAGCACGACGAGCGTCAGCACGGTCGACGAGATGAGGCCGCCGATCACGACGATCGCGAGCGGCTGCGAGATGAACCCGCTCTGACCCGTGAGCCCGACCGCCATCGGTACGAGCGCGAAGATCGTGGCGAGCGCCGTCATGAGGATGGGCCTGAGGCGTCGGCTCGCGCCGTGCACGACGGCGTCGACGACACCCATCCCCTTGTCGCGGTACTGGTTGACGAGGTCGACGAGCACGATGGCGTTGGTCACGACGATGCCGATGAGCATGAGCAGGCCGATGATCGACGCGACGCCGAGCGGGATGCCGGATGCCAGCTGCAGCAGGATCGCGCCCGTCGCCGCGAACGGCACCGAGACGAGCAGCAGGAGCGGCTGACGGAGGCTCCGGAACGTCGCGACCATCACGGTGTAGACGATGAGGATCGCGGCGAGCAGCGCGAGACCGAGCTGCTGGAACGCGTCCGTCTGCTGCGAGGTGACGCCGCCGAGCTCGGCGGTCACCCCGTCCGGCAGGTCGAGCGCGTCGAGCTCGGCGCGCACGGTCGCGGATGCCGTGCCGACATCCGCCGTGTCGGGCGTGATCGAGACGGTCGCCGTGCGCACCCCGCGCTGCGTCGAGATGGACGCCGGGCCTTCGACCTCCTCGACGGTCGCGAGCGCGCTGAGCGGCTGGGGGCCGGCGAACGTCGGGATCACGAAGTCCTTCAGCTCCTGCACGGTCGTCGGCGCGAGCGGGTTGTCGATGTAGACGGAGAGGGTCGTTCCGTCGAGCTCGACCGATCCGACGGGGGCGGGCAGCATAGCCTCGGCGACGATGCCGCCGACCGCGACCTCGCTCAGTCCGACGCCGGCGGCCTTCGCGCGATCGACCTCGATCGCGATGTAGGGCTGGGTGGCGGAGAGGTTCGACTCGGCCTGCCGCGTCACGTCGAGGTCGCGCATGGCCTCGAGGATCTGCGTCGACGCGTCCTGGAGCGTCGTCGCGTCGGGCGCCGTGATCTCGATCTCGATGTCGCTCGAGAACCCGCCGCCGCCCGCGCCGGACGACACGCTGACCTCGCCGACGAGCGCGGGGTCGAGGCCGTCGATGACCTTCTGCACCTCGGAGCGCAACTCGTCCTGGTCCACCGACTCGTCGGTCGTGATCGAGAACGTCGTGGCACCGCCGCCGCCGAAGAGCGCCGCGAGCGCCGCGCTCGCACCGCCGGCCGACCCGACCGACACCTGCACGGTCTCGATGCCGGCGACCTCGGCGAGCGCCTCCTCGAGCTGCTTCGCGGCGGCGTCCTTCGCGGTGAGGCTCGTGCCGGCGGGCATCGTCTGGCGAAGCGAGAGGGTGTTCTGCCCGGAGTCGCCCACGAAGTTGGTCGGCACGACGGGCACGAGCGCGAGGGTGCCGACGAGCACGAGGGCGGCCGCGACGATCGTGACGACGGGGCGCGCGACGGTCCACCGGATCACGGGGAGGTAGCCCTTCTGCAGGGCGGTGGGGCGCTCGAGCTCGTCGACCGGATGCCCGGGGTCCGGGTCGGCGGCGTCGTGCGCGTGATGCGGCTTGACCTTGAGGAACCAGTACGCGAGCACGGGCACGATCGTGAGCGCGACGAAGAGCGAGGCCGCGAGCGCGATCGTGACGGTGAGGGCGAACGGACGGAAGAGCTCGCCCGTGATGTCGCCGACGAGGGCGATCGGCAGGAAGACGGCGACGGTCGTGACGGTCGATGCGGTGATCGCGGTCGCGACCTCCTTGACGCCCGTGAGGATCGCCTCGCGCTTCTCCTCGCCGAGGCTGAGGTGCCGCTTGATGTTCTCGATGACGACGATCGAGTCGTCGACGACGCGTCCGATCGCGATCGTGAGCGCGCCGAGGGTGAGCACGTTGAGCGAGTAGCCCGTCGCGAGCATCGCGAGGAAGGTGATGAGCACCGAGATGGGGATCGAGATCGCCGCGACGAGCGTCGAGCGGATCGACAGCAGGAACACGAAGATCACGAGCACGGCGAACCCGAGGCCGAGGAGCCCCTCGGTCGCGAGCGACTCGATCGAGCGCTCGATGAAGGGCGCCTGGTCGAAGACGACCGTGAAGCGGGTGTCGCCGCCGAGCTGCGCGGCGAGGTCGTCGAGCTGGGCCGTGACGGCGTGCGACACGTCGACGGTGTTGCCGGCCGGGGTCTTCGTGATGGCGATCGTGAGCGAGGGGTCGCCGTCGACGCGCGAGATGCCCTGGATGGGGTTGTCGACGATCGCGACCTCCGCGACGTCTCCGATCGTCGCGGGCGCCGCGCCGCCGAGGAGCGGCAGCTGCGCGAGCGTCTCGGCGGAGGCGATCTTGACGCCCGCCTGAACCGTGAGCGTCTTGTCGCCCTCGTCGACCGTCCCCGCGGCGATGAGCACGCCGTTGGCCGAGAGCGCGTCGCGGATCGCCTGCGTGCTGAGCCCGTCCGCGGCGAGCGCCGCGGCATCCGGCGTGATCGTGATGCGCTGCCCGGTGGCGCCGTAGACGGTCGCCGCGCTCACGCCGTCGGTCTGCTCGAGCGCGGGCACCGTGAGCGTCTCGAGGCGGGAGGCGAGCTCGGCCGGCTCGAGGTCGCTCGTGACGGCGAGCTGCAGGATGGGGAAGTCGCCGATCGAGAACGTCACGACCTGCGGATCGACCCCGCTCGGGAGCTGCGACTGGATACGGCCCACCGCGAGCTCGACCTTCTGCTCGGCGCGCGTGAGGTCGGTGCCGTAGGTGAAGCTCGCCTGCACGGTGGAGATGCCGGAGGAGCTCGTCGCGGAGGTCGAGTCGAGACCCTCGACGCCCTGGATGGCCGTCTCGATGGGCGTCGAGACGTCGTTCTCGACGACCTCGGGGCTCGCGCCGGGGTAGGTCGTGACGATCGTGACGTTCGGCAGGGTGAGCGAGGGGAACAGCTCGAGCTTGAGGGCCGTGAGCGCGTAACCGCCGAAGAGCGCCACCACGATCGTGAGCAGGGCGATGAGCGCACGGTTGCGGAGGCTGAAGACGGAGAGCAGAGACACGGTTCTCCCGGATGCTGTGGGTGGTCGGGTGCCGCGAGCGCGGTCCGGTGGCGCACGGCCACGTGCCCCGGGGTCAGTATCCCAGTCGCGGCGGTCGCGAGCCTTTCAATCCCCTGAGGGCGGCGCCTCAGACCACGTGGGCGAGCTCGGCGTCGTCGAGACGGATGCCGCGGCGCGTGACCGAGTTCCAGGCCGCCGCGAGCGCCTCGACACCGCGGTCGAGCTGGTCGGCGGGCATGCCGAACGGGATGCGCAGGAACCGCTCGAAGACCCCGTCGAGTCCGAAGCGCGGCCCCGCGCCGATCACGAGCCCCTCGGTGCGTGCGGCGAGCGCGAGCTGCGAGCTCACGGGCGCTCCGATGTTGACCCACGCGACGAGCCCGCCCTCGACGTGCGGCATCCGCCACTCGGGCAGCTGCTGCCGGATGCGCTTCGTGAGGTGGTCGCGTCCCTGGCGCAGGTAGGCGCGACGCCCCGCGAGGATCTGCTCGTAGTCGGGCACGAGCTCGGCGACGACGAGCTGGTCGAGGATGGGCGTGCCGAGGTCGCTCGCGAACCGCACGCGCGCGATCCGCTGGATGAGGTCGCGCTCGGCGCGGATCCAGCCGAGCCGCAGCCCGCCCCAGATCGACTTGCCGACGGAGCCGATGATGACGACGTTGGAGGCGGCGGGGAAGGGGGCGGGCCGCGGCTGGCCGTCGAGGCCGAGGCCCGTCATCGTCTCGTCGACGATGAGGGTCGTACCCTCGCGGGCCGCGAGCTCGAGCACGCGGGCGCGGAGCGCGGCGTCCATGGTGCGCCCGGTCGGGTTGTGGAACTCGGGCATGAGGTAGGCGACGGTGGGGCTCGTGCGCTGGAACGCCTGCTCGAGGCCGGCCTCGTCCCAGCCCTCGTCGGTCGTGACGGCCACGGGCACGAGGCGGGCGCCCCCGGCCTTGAGCGCCTCGAAGGCGTGCGGGTACCCGGGCGACTCGACGATCGCGCGGTCGCCGCGGGCGAGCAGGGTGCGCGACACGAGGTGGATGGCCGACTGCGCGCCCACCGTGATCATGATCTGCTCGGGGTCGGTCGCGAGCCCGCGCTCGCTGTAGCGCTCGGCGATGGCGCGGCGCAGCACGAGGAGGCCGAACGGGTCGAACCCGGTGTCGGTGAGGAAGCCGGGGAGGCGCGCGGCCGCCGCAGCCGCGGCTTCGGCCACGGCGGGGAGGGCGGGCAGCGACGCCTTCGAGAAGTCGAGGGGCGCATCCGCGAGCAGGTCGAGGTCGATCGACGTGTCGTGCGGCAGGCGGGCCGTACTGCCCGAGCCGCGCACGCTCTCGAGGTAGCCGCTCTCGCGCAGTTCGGCGTAGGCGGCCGACACGGTCGTGCGGCTGAGGCCGAGGTGGCTCGCGAGCTCGCGCTCCGCGGGCAGGCGCGTGCCGAGCGGGATGCGGCCGTCGAGCACGAGCAGGCGGATGCGGTCGGCGAGGGCCAGGTAGGCGGGTCCACCTGAGCGCCAATCAACCATCAGCAAGGCCAATGCCCGGGCCGAGAGCGTGTTCATGCGGCCAGTGTAGCGAGATTGGACTCTTGATCAAGGGCCAATTTCGCGGTGGACTCGTCACCGTGACCCCGCCCCTGCTCTGGACCCGACGCATCGCGCAGCTCGTCGTCGGCCTCTTCTTCTACGGCATCGCGATCGCCGCGATGGTGCGCGCCGGCATCGGCGTCGGGCCGTGGGACGTGCTCACGCAGGGCATCGTCGCCCAGACCGGGATCTCGTTCGGCATCGTGGTGATCGGGGTCGGCGTGATCGTCATGCTGCTGTGGATCCCCATCCGGCAGAAGCCGGGCGTCGGCACCGTCCTCAACATCCTGCTCATCGGCCCCGCGGCCGACGTCGGCCTCGCGGTCATCCCGCAACAGCACGAGTGGTGGGCGCAGGGGCTGCTCTTCGCCGGCGGGCTCGTGCTGCTCGCCGCCGCGACGGGGCTCTACGTCGGCGCGCGACTCGGACCGGGGCCGCGCGACGGCCTCATGACCGGCGTCAACGCGCGCTGGGGATGGCCCGTGTGGGCGGTGCGCACGGGCATCGAGGTCACGGTGCTCGCCATCGGCTGGCTGCTCGGCGGCCAAGTGGGCATCGGCACGGTCGCCTTCGCGCTCCTCATCGGACCCCTCGTGGGCCTCTCGCTCCCGTTCTTCCGCGTGCCGGAGGCGTCGCCTCGACGCCCCCTCGCGGATCCCGCACCCGCAGGGGAGGTGATCGCATGACGCTCCTCATGCTCGCGCTCGCCGCGCTCGCCCTGTGGGGTGCGGTCGCGACCGTCGTCGCCGTCGTCCGCAACGGGCGCGGCGCCCGACAGCCGCAGTGAGGCGACGCCCGCGCATCCGGGTGAAGACGGATGCGCGGGCGCGCCGTCACGCCGGGCGCACCTACAGGTGCGCGTCGGCGTAGACCCGCAGCGCGTCGCGCACGAACGCCGCGCCCTCGGCGCCGCCGTAGTTGGCGGCGAAGCGCGGGTCGGCGACGTACAGCTCGCCGAGGCCCGTCACGTAGTCCTTCAGCGCATCCGGGGTGCCCGGGATACCGGCCAGCCACGCGACGTGGCGGCGTGCGAGCTCCTGCGCCTCGTCGGAATCGGGCGCGACGCCCGAACCCGCTGCGCGCATCCAATCCGCCGCGAGCCGGGTGCTCTGCTCCTGCCCGTCGCGACGTTCGGCGTCGCCCAGGCCGCGCCACCATCGGTCGGATCGCGCGTACGCCTCGGCGCCCCAGCGCTCCTCGACCTCGGCCCGGTACTGCGTGTGGTCGAAGCCGTCGAACATGCTCTCTGCCATGGGTTCCTCACCTCCCTCCAGTGCCTCGAGGGTCGCCTCGACGCTCGCGATCTGCCGCGCGAGGCGGTCCTGCTCCTCCCCCAGCCACGCGCGGTGGGCGCGGAGCGCGTGGGCGTCGTCGGTGCGCCCTTCGAGCACGCGGGCGATCGCGGGCAGTCCGAGGCCCAGCTCGCGCAGCAGCAGCACGCGCTGCAGTCGCACGAGCGCCTCGGCGTCGTAGCGGCGGATGCCGCCGGCTCCGACGCTGCTCGGTCGCACGAGGCCGATGTCGGCGTAGTGGCGCAGGGTGCGACTCGTGACCCCGGTGAGTCTCGCGACCTCCTGGATCGTGCGTTCCATCCCCGCTCCTCCTTCCGCCCTCGACGGTAGAGGTTGACGCCGCGTCAACCGCAAGCCCGAGGGGTTGCATCCTCCTCAGACGCGATATATCGTGACTCTCAGCTGACGCGATATATCTCGAATCGAAGGGGGCCGTGATGGCTCAGGAGAAGTGGCTCGTCGACGGGCCCAAGGTCATCGACCTGGAGAACGTGCGCCGACTCAAGGTGGGCCTCGTCGGCGGGCACGTGGACATCGTCGGGCACGACGAGCCCGGTGTGCGGGTGGAGGTGCACTCGGTGACGGGACGCGACCTGCTCGTGCAGCTCGACGGCGACCGCCTCGAGATCGACCATCCCCAACTGCGCTGGGACAACTGGATCGACGTCTTCAAGAACTTCGGCTCGTCGATCAAGGCGGAGGTGAGCGTGCTCGTCCCCCGCGACATCGCCCTCACCCTCGGCGTCGTCTCGGCCGACGCCCTCGTCGCCGGGCTCGAGACCGACGCGCAGCTCAACACCGTGTCGGGCGACCTCGTCGCCGACGGCCTCACGGGCAAGCTCACCGCCAACTCGGTGAGCGGCGAGGTCACGGTGCGCGACCACGCCGGCGCCGTGGGCATCAACACGGTCTCGGGTGACGTCATCGCATCCGGAGCCATCACGCGCTTCGACGTCGACGGCGTCTCGAGCGAGGTCATGCTCGATGCGACCGGCATCCCGGATGCCGTGCGCGTCAACACGGTCTCGGGCGCCGTGACCGCCCGCTTCGAGCCCGACACGCCCGCGAGCTACACCGTGCAGACGGTCGGGGGCAAGCTGCAGCTCGACGCGCAGAGCATCTCGGTCGTGCGCGGCCGCTACACCGCCCGCCACGGCGAGCTCGACGGTCGCTGGGCCGACGTGCGCGTGAACACCGTCGGCGGCGACGTCTCGATCCTTCACGGCGTGCGCGCATGACCCCGCCCGTCTTCGCCCACGGCCACCTGCGGCTCTACCTGCTGAGCCTCCTCGACGAGAGGCCGCAGCACGGCTACGAACTCATCCAGTCGCTCGGCGAGCGGTTCGGCGGCACGTACGTGCCGAGCGCCGGCACGGTCTACCCCCGACTCGCCAAGCTCCAGGAGGAGGGGCTCGTCACGAAGGAGTCCGACGGGCGCCGCACGGTCTACGCGATCACGGATGCGGGCCGCGCCGAGCTCGCCTCCCGACAGGACGAGCTCGCCGACATCGAGACGGATGTGACCGACTCGGTGCGACGGCTCGCCGACGAGGTGCGCAGCTCGGTGAACGACGCGATGCGGTCCCTCAAGGCCGACCTGGCATCCGCTGCGCGGGAGGCGCGCACCTCGACGGGAGGCGTGCGCGCCGATCCGGTCCCCGACGCGCGCGTCGAGAGCCGTCGCCGCCTGCACGAGGCGGATGCCGCGCTCACGACGTTCCGGGCCGAGCTCCGCAGCGAGCTGCGTGGCCACGTCGCGGCCGGGCGCGTGCTCACCGAGGAGACGCTCGAGCTCGTGACGCGCCGGCTCGACGAGGTGCTGCGGGAGGTGACGGCGACCCTCAGAGCCTGATCCGGGACTCGCGGAATATCAGCCCTCGGCGGTGGCGAAGCCGATGGGGATGTAGAGGTCCTGCACGCGGTCGCCGAGCGCCGTGTGGTCGTTGCGCGTGTAGATCGCGCAGCGCTCCTTCGTGCAGTCGAACCCCTCGCCCACGGGGTCGACGACCTCGAGGTACGCCGTGAAGGTGCCCGTCTCGACGTCGTCGTAGGCGCGGGCGCCGAAGAGCTTCCACGCCCAGTCGTCGTTGATCCAGTTGCTCGGGGCCCACTGGATCTCGCCCGAGGTCTCCGCGGAGCCGTCGGTCTCCTGATCGGGCACCCCGCCGAGGCACGGGCCGGGCTTGGTCGCGGGGTCCTCGGGGATGACGCAGATGGCCACGTAGATGCCCTGGCCCGCGTCGTAGCCGGTTCCGCTCACGACGACGTGATCGCCCACCCGGAGCGCCGAGGTGTCGACCGTGCCGCCCGCATCCGGGGAGACGACCGAGAGGGTCCGCTCGCGACCGTCGTCACCCTTCGCCTGCACGGTCGTCGGCCAGTCCTCGACGGGCGCCTGCTGGTTCGAGGCGCCGCCGTCCTGGTGGAGGAGGATCGGAAGGCCGAGCACCGCCGCGGGCACGAGCACGACGAGCGCGATCGCCGCGACGATCCAGGGCCATCGCCGTGCCCGTCGGGTTGTGGTCACCGGTCGATCATACGAGCGCCGGCTGAGGGTAGCCGTCGCCCGCCGCCGAGCTGCGACGGGCGACGGCGCGGTGCTCAGCGGGCGGTGCTCCGCGCCGCGTCGAGGATGATGTCGGCGACGGCCGCGGGCTGGGAGACCGCCACGGCGTGCGACGCGTCGACCTCGACCGTGGTCGCTCCCGCGCGCTGCGCCATGAAGCGCGACGCCTCGAGCGGCACGGCGAGGTCCTGGCGGGCGATGAGGCTCCAGGAGGGGATCTCCTGCCACGCGGCGGCCTCCGCGATCTCGGCGAGGGCGTTCGAGTCGAGCGGGCGCTGGGTCGCGGCGAGCACCGCGGCCGTCGAAGGGTCGAGGTCGCCCGCGAAGACCTCGTTGAACCTCTCCTGGTCGATGTAGACGTCGACTCCGCTGCCGGCGGCGGTGACGTAGGGCACGGGGACGGTCGCCGTGCCGAGCAGGTTGCCGGGGAACCGGCTCGCGAGGTCGCCCGTGCTCTCGCCGGGCTCGACGAGGAAGCTCGCGATGTAGACGAGCGCGGTGACGTTCGGCAGGCCCGCGGCGGCGACAGACAGCACGCTGCCGCCGTAGGAGTGGCCGGCCACGACGACGTCGCCGTCGATGCTCTCGAGGAGGCTGCGCACATACGCGGCGTCGGATGCGAGCCCGCGCAGGGGGTTCGCCGCGGAGACGACGCGGTGGCCGGCCTCCTGGAGCAGCGGGATGACGCCTGACCAACTCGCCGACTCGGCGAAGGCGCCGTGCACCAAGACGATCGTCTGGGGGGTGGGGGTGCTCATGGTCTCTTCCTTCCGTCAGGCCCGCGACGCGGGCGTCACGCACCTCAACGCGCGCGATACGCGATATATTGCATGCAGGCTTCTGCCCCGTCAACGCGTGATCGCGCACCGCGTCCGAGTGTGCGCAAGATATGCCGATGCCCATCCCCACCAACCGCCCTCGACCCGGGCGCACCCTGCTCCGCGACGACGTCCTGGGAACGCTCCGCACGGCGATCATCGACGGCACCCTCTCGCCCGGCGAGCAGCTGCGCGACGCAGAGCTCGCCGCCTGGCTCGGGGTGAGCCGCACTCCCGTGCGAGAGGCGCTCCTCCAGCTCGCGCGCAGCGGCCTCGTCGTGACGCGACCCGGGCGCTCCACGGTCGTGAGCACCCTCGACCTGCGCCTCGTCCGTGAGGCCCGCGACGTCGTCGCCGCCATGCATGCTCTCGCCGTGCGCACCGCCGTGCCGCGAATGACGCCCGCCGACGTCTCCGAGATGCGCGCCGCGAACGAGCGCTTCGCGGCCGCCATCGCGGAGCACGACACGGATGCCGCGCTCCGCGCCGACCAGGAGCTCCACGGCGTGCCGGTACGCGTCGCGGGCAACGGGATCGTCGCGACCGTGCTCGACCAGTTCGACCCCCTCGTCGAGCGCGCCGTGCGGCTGCGATTCGCCTCCCCCGAGAGCTGGGGCTCGCTCGCCCGTCACGCCGAGCTCATCGCGCTGTGCGCCTCCGGCGACGCCGAACGGGCCGCCGCCCTCGCCCAGGAGACCTGGAGCAGCCTCTTCGCGGGCGAAGGGCCGGAAGGCGATTGACGCGCGCGGCGTGAGGCGTATGCTTGCCCGCCGTGACTGACGAGGGGCGAAGCACCCCACCCGACGCGCCGAGGTCCGCCAAGAACTGGCTCATCGGCGATCCGCTGCCCACCGAGAAGCTCGAGGGGCAACTGCTGCCGAAGCACCTGGCACTGCCGATCTTCGCGAGCGACCCCCTCTCCTCGGTGGCCTACGCGCCGCAGGAACTGCTCATGATCCTGCTCCTCGGCGGCACGAGCCTGCTGCTGCTCGGGCCGTGGATCGCGGCGTGCGTTGTGGTGCTGCTCATCGTCGTCGTCGCGTCGTACCGGCAGCTCATCAAGGCCTACCCCTCGGGCGGCGGCGACTACGAGGTCGCGTCGAAGAACCTGGGCGAGAAGGCCGGTGTCGTCGTGGCGGCGGCCCTGCTCGTCGACTACATCCTCACGGTCGCGGTGTCGGTCGCCTCGGGCGTCGACAACATCATCTCGGCGCTCCCCGGCCTCAACCCCTGGCGCGTGGAGCTCGCGGTCGGCTTCGTCGTGCTGCTCGCGGCGATCAACCTGCGCGGGGTGCGCGAGGCGTCGAAGGCGTTCGCCGTCCCCACCTACCTCTTCATCGGATCGATCGGGGTCATGGTCGTCACGGCGCTCGTGCGGACGGCTCTCGGCGACGCTCCCGTCGCCGAGAGCGCGGGGTTCGAGGTGCGGGCGCACGAGCTCACCCAGGCCGCGTTCGTGCTCCTGCTGCTGCGGTCGTTCGCGAGCGGATGCGCGGCCCTGACGGGCGTCGAGGCGATCTCGAACGGCGTGCCCGCGTTCCGCCGACCGAAGATCCGCAACGCGCAGAAGACGCTCGTGGCGATGGGCGCCATCGCGATCGTGCTGTTCTCCGGACTCACCGCCGTCGCCCTCATCACGGGCGTGCGGTACTCCGAGGACCCGTGCGACCTCATCGGCTGGGCGCAGTGCGCGACGGATCCGCAGCGCAGCCTCATCGCCCAGATCGCCTCCGCCACCTTCGGCAACAACACGATCCTGTTCTTCATCGTGCAGGCGGCGACCGCCGTCGTGCTGCTGCTCGCCGCCAACACGGCCTTCAACGGCTTCCCGCTGCTCGGGTCCGTGCTCGCGACGGACGGCTACGCCCCCAAGGCGCTCGCGACGCGCGGCGACCGCCTCATCTACTCGAACGGCGTGCTGGCCCTCTCGGCGGTCGCGGTCGTGTTGCTCGTCGGGGCGCAGGCGAACGTGACGGTGCTCATCCAGCTCTACATCATCGGCGTGTTCATCTCGTTCACGCTCGGCCAGATCGGGATGGTGCGGCACTGGATGCAGGTGCTCCGCGCACGCTCCGAACCGCCGGGCGCCGTGTGGCGCGGCCTGCTCATCAACGCGCTCGGGGCGCTCATGACGGCCTCCGTGCTCGTCATCGTGACGGTCACGAAGTTCACCCACGGCGCCTGGATCGTGTTCGTCGTGATGGCGGTGCTCATCCTGCTCATGATCGGCATCAACCGCTACTACCGCGACGTCGATCGGGAGATCGCGCCGGACGCCACGACCGTCTTCGGCTCGTCGGGCGACCACGCCATCGTGCTCGTGGGCCGCCTGTCGAAGCCCGTGCTGAAGGCCGTCGACTACGCGATCGCCGCCCGCCACGAGTCGATCGAGGCCGTGCACGTGTCGATCGACGACGAGGCGAGCGGAGCGCTCGAGCGGCAGTGGGAGGAGCACAACATCCGCCTGCCGTTGCGCATCATCGCCTCGCCGTACCGCGACATCTCGCTGCCGCTCATCAAGTACATCAAGGCGTATCGGGAGCAGAACGGCTCATCCGTCGTCACGGTGTACCTGCCCGAGTACATCGTGGGCCACTGGTGGGAGAACCTCCTGCACAATCACAAGGCCCGCCGCATCCGGCACAAGCTCATGCTCGTGCACGGCGTCGTCGTCGCGCTCGTCCCGTGGCTGCTCGACTCGTCCGACCTCATCTACGGCCGGCGCTCGCGGCCCCTGCCCGGCCAGGACCGTCGCGGCGAGCCCGTGCGTCCGCCGTTGCGCGCGCCCCAGCCGCCCGCGCGTCGGCGCTGACGATCGCCCGGGCGATCGGTCAGTAGCCGAGCGCGCTGAGCGCCGAGACGACCTGGCGGGCGATCGTGCGTCCGGCGCGGTTCGCGCCGATCGTGGACGCGGTCGGGCCGTAGCCCGCGAAGAAGACGTTGGCGTTGCGGTAGGCGGCACCGCCCGCGACGGTCACGCCGCCCGCCTGCTCGCGCAGCTTGAGGGGCGCGAGGTGTCGCAGCTCCGGCCGGAAGCCCGTGGCCCAGATGATTGCATCGGCGCGCTGGAAGGTGCCGTCCGCCCACCGCACGCCGTCCGCCTCGATGCGGGCGAACATGGGTCGCGGGGTCAGCAGGCCGCGATCGATCGCGGACTGGATGCGCCGCGTGCGGGG
The DNA here is from genome assembly GCA_023428065.1 of Actinomycetes bacterium. Classification (GTDB taxonomy): domain Bacteria; phylum Actinomycetota; class Actinomycetes; order Actinomycetales; family Microbacteriaceae; genus Homoserinibacter. The sequence goes on from JAEYZI010000013.1 coordinate 41,808, forward strand.
CACGCCCGTCGTCGAGACGATCGACGGGAGGGCGCGACCCTCGCGTGCCGCCGCATCCTGCAGCGTGACGGCGCGCGTGCCGCCCTCGATGTTGAGCTCCTGCTCCTCGAGGAACTCGATCGGGCGCCGCGTGGCCCACGTGAGGCTTCCCGCGACGCCCTCGAGCTCCATGAGGAAGCCGATCGCGCTCGTGCCGCCGCCGACGACGACGACGTCCTGTCCGCGGAGCGACTCCGCATCCGTGTAGTCGACCGTGTGCAGGTGGCGGCCCCCGAAGTCGTTCATGCCGGGGTACCAGGGCACGAAGGGCGCCCCCCACGTGCCCGTCGCGTTGACGACCACCTGCGTCGAGAACGTCTGGTCGCCGTAGTCGTCGTCGAACGTGACCTCGAACCCGTCGAAGGTCGCGCGCACGCGGGTGACGTCGGCGGGGCGCACGACCTTGAGGTCGAAGTGGCGCTCGTAGCGCTCGTAGTAGTCGGCGATGACCTCGCGCGCGGGGAGGGTGCGGTCGGCCGTGTCGAAGCTCAACCCGAGCTCGTCCATGCCGGGCAGGTCGTTGACGCGGTGGGTCGAGCCGAGGCGCAGCGCCTCCCAGCGGAACTGCCATGCACCACCCGGACCCGGACCGCGGTCGAGCAGCACGAAGTCGTTCCCCGGATCGAGCCCGAGCTTGCGCAGGTAGTAGGCCACCGAGAGGCCCGCCTGACCGGCGCCGATGATCACGACGGAGGTGTCGGTCGGGCGGTCGGTCACCCGCCCCACGTTACCCGGCGGGGCCGGGGAAGGGGCAGGCGATCTCGTGCGCGGCACGCCGCGCGCCTGCCCCCGCAGGTGCCCGGCGGGAGGGGTCGCAGCCGCGTCCACGGCCGTCGATCGAGCCGCCCCGCGACCAGGGCGGAACTGGGCGCGCGTGGTAGACTCCCTCGGAGTTTTTCCGTCATTCATCGCAGCTCTGAAACGAGGGGGTCACGCATGGGGCGCGGCCGTCAGAAGGCAAAGCACACCAAGGTCGCTCGGGAGCTGAAGTACTTCAGCCCGGACACCAACTACAACGCGCTCGAGCGCGAACTCGGTGGCAACCCCCGCCTCGAGGAGGACCTCGAGAAGTGGCCGGAGTACGCCGACACCTACGGTGACGACGACGACCTCGACGAGGACGACGTCAAGACGGCGTGACGCCGTGATCCTGCGCGCCTGAGCGCGCCTTCTCCGCACCCGATCAGGGGTCTACCCCTCTAGTGCGGCCACGCGAGCCCGCGGACACTGGGCGTCATCGCACCACGCGAGGATGCCGCACGCCCGAGGAGGTTCCGCCGTGAGCCGCGCACCCGTCACCGTCCCACCCCCTCGCCCGCACGCCCGCGCGCTCACGGCGGGAGTCGCCGCCTTCCTGGTGGCCGCGGCGGCCGTCGTCCTTCCGGCGGCACCGGCGCGCGCGGACACCGTCACGGTCGGCAACCGGAGCCAGCTGCTCGCCGCGTTCGCCTCGCCGTGCGGTGGCGCGACCGAGGCCGACCCGCGGGTCATCGTGGTCCAGAACTCCTTCGGGTTCACCCTGGACTCCGTCGCCTATGTCTCGTGCCACGTGCGTCTCGACCTCAACGGCCACACCCTCAGCAGCGGGACCATCGCGCTGCGCGACGGCACCTCGATGCACCTCATGAGCTCTCGACCGAACGGCAAACTCATCGCGGTAGCGGACTACCACGTCGATCCGAACCACCCGGGCATCCGGACCAGCGGCGCGAAGCTCACGATCGACGGCGTCTACGTGTCGGCCACGGGCGCGGACCAGGGTGCCGGCATCGGCGGCGGCGGCGTCGTCGGCTACGGCGTCAGGACGGGGGAGTCCGGCGGCACCATCACCATCATCAACGGGGCGCAGGTCTACGCGTCGAGCTACAACCGAGGAGCGGGCATCGGCGGCGGCTCCGCGCGAGCCGGCGGCCGCGGCACCGGGACCTCCGGCGACGACGGTGTCGGGCGAGGCGGCCCGGGGGCGAACCTCCTGATCTCCGGGGAGGGCACCTACGTCGAGGCCTGGAGCAGCCTCGGTGCCGGCATCGGCGGCGGTAACGGCGACGGCATCAACTCGTCGGCGTCGGGGGGCCGCGGGGGGCTCGGAGGCAGCGTCACCATCACCGACGGCGCGCGGGTCAAGGCGACGTCGTATCGCGGCGCGGGCATCGGCGGCGGCACGGGCACCGGCTACGGGACGACCTACGGCGGGCGCGGCGGCACCGTCGTGATCGAGAACGCGACCGTGGATGCGGTGAGCGCTCGCGCGGCGGCGATCGGCGGGGGCGACTCCTCCGATGTCGGCGCCCATGGCGGGAGCCTCGAGGTGCGCGCCGGTGCCGTCGTCAGGGCGATCGCCGACGGTTCCGGAAGCGGATTCGGCACGGGCCGCTTCGGCGCCAACAACGACAGCGAGGACATGAGCCTCGTCGTGCACGAGGGCGGCTCGCTCGAGCTCTGGAGCACGAACGCCTCTGTGCTCATCCTCGGACGAGGCACGGCACGCATAGACGGCACCCTCACGGTGAACTCGACGCGGTTGAGCGTCACCGGCGGATCGTTCGAAGTGGGTCCGACGGGGCGCCTCGTCGGCGCGACGGCGGTCCTGGACGGGGCGGGGCGGATCGTCAATGACGGCGTCATCGTCGCCAAGACGGTGACGGTGGGCGTCTCCCGCAACAACTTCCTCCTGCGATTCCACCGGCCCGGCGGGGGGACCGAGGACCTGCGCATCTACGCACCGAGCGTCGTCGCCGCGGGGGCGGCGCTCCCCGCCCTCGCCAGTGGACGCGGCTGGAACTCGGCCGCGGACGGAAGCGGCGCATGGCTCGCGCGCAATGCGGCCATCGTGCCGGAGTTCATGTCGGAGTCCGCGTGGCTGGACAACACGGGTGCGACTCCCGTGCAGCTCTGGGAGGCCTCGGCTCCCGATGACCGGTACGTGCTGATGCTCGAGGCGCCGGAGAGCGTGACCGCGAGGGTCGCGTTCCCGATCACGGCCACGCTCTGGGACCCCATCGAGGGTGCGGCGGTGTCGGCCTCGATCTCGTACCGCTATGGCGGATCCCCCCTCTATCCGTTGCGCGGTGAGTACGAGGTCACGCGCGCCGGCGACGGCGAGCTGACGGCATCGGCGGTCTACGCGGGGCGCCTCTACGAGGCGAGCCGGCCCCTCCGCGTCGAGCCGGGCCAGACGACCCGGGCGGTCCTCACCCCGGGCCAGGTCCTGGCCGAGGTCGGCGACACGGTCACGTTCACCGTCACGACGAGCGACACCTGGGGGAACCCGACAGCCGTACCCGCCGAGCTGCACCTCGAGTCCGACTTCCCCGGCGACGAGGTCGACGGACTCGAGGTGACGTTCGCGGGCCCCGGCCTTCGATCGGTGTACGCTCGCCTGCCCGACCGGGGGCTCACGAGCACGTGGGTACAGGTGTTCGAGGTCTCGACACGCTACGACGTGCGTCTCTCCGTGGACGGCACCGTCACCGCGGGCGAGCCCTTCAAGGTGCGGGCCGCCCTGCTCGACCGCATGGAGGACGACGCGGAGGTCGCCGACCACCCCTCGCCGACCATCACGATGAGCCGGACCGCGACCCGCGGGGACGGCGATGAGTGGAGCGTGACGCAGGCGGGGGCCCTCACGATCGACGCCGAGATCGAGTACCGCGGCCACACCTTCCGCACCGAGACGGAGATCCTCGTCGTGCCGGGGGAGCCCACCGTGCTCGAGCTCTCACCCGCTACCAGCGTCATCCACCGCCACGATGAGGTGACATTCACGATCTCGGGAGCGGACGCTCACGGGAACCCGGTCGACACGGGGGACGCCGAGCTGCACGACCTCACGGCCGGCACCCCCGGCACGACCGAGCGCACCCTCGGCTTTCATGAGTTCGGCGATGTGACGGTGCAGGCGACGCTCGGGGAGCTCACGGCGAACGCGACGCTCGCCGTGCGGCCGGACCCCGACACGACCGTGCTCGAACTGGTCGACGGCCCCGGTTCCTCGGTCGCGGGCGACGCCATCCCCTTGCGCGTCGTCGTGCGCGACACCGCCACCACCGAGACCGACGCCGTGGACCCGACCGTTGTGATCTGGACCTCGACCTCGGGCTCGCTCCTCGACAGCGGCGACGAGACGGGCGTCGAGACGCGCGCCGGGACGCACACCCAGACGGCGGCGACGACGTTCTGGGGGCTCGAGCTCGAGAGCTCGCGCACGTGGACCGTCGCCCCGGCGGCGGTGAGCACTCTCACCGTGACCCCGGCGCGCGTCGATACGCTCGACGGCCGCACCCACACCTTCGCGGTGACAGGCGCGGACGCCCACGGCAACGCGGCGTCGGCCTCCGGTGCGATTCTCACGACATCGAACGGCGCCGACCGCGTCTCCGGCTCGAGCGTGACGTTCCGGGGCGCGGGTACGCGCCACGTCACGGTGACCCTCGGCGCGGTCACCGCGGTCGCCGAGGTGCGCGTCGCCGCACTCCCGCCGACGCCGGCCCCTGCCTCCGTCACACCGCCGGCGGGCCCGACAACGGCCCCTGGCGCGGGCGACGGCGAACCGGACGACGGCGGCATCGCGGTCGGCGGGAGCCCGTCGCCCGACGACGCGGACTCGGTCGGCGGCGCTGCCGACGAGCGCGAGCCGGCGAGCGACGCGGATGTCGCGACCACGTGGTGGATCTGGGTGCTCGTCGCGCTCGCGACCGCGGGGCTCATCGCCGCGGGCGTGTGGGCGTTGCGGCGCCGCTCAGGTTCGATCTAGCCGACGCGCGGGGGGCCGCCGCGTGGCGCCGATCTTGCGGTAGAGCCGCGTGATGTGCCCCTCGACGGTGCGCGGCGAGAGGTGCAGCCGCGACGCGATGTCGACGTTCGAGAGCCCCGCCTCGATGAGCCGCAGCACCTCGGCCTCGCGCTCGGTGAGCGGCAGCGGCACGGCTGTCGCGACCTCCGGACCCGTCGTCGCGAGCAGCGGGTGCGCGGGCGGCGGCGAGGCGAGCGCGGCCGCGTAGCGGCGCGCGCGACGCTCGAGCGACTCGGGAGCCGAGCCGAGCGCGAGCGCCTGCCGCGCCGCTTCGGCGGCGAGCAGGAGCAGGCCCGCGCGGCGGAACTGCTCGGCCACCTCGACGAGTCGAACGGGGTCGCCCGCGACGAGCGCGCTCGCGTGAGCCACCCGGATGCGGTGCAGATTGCCGTCGAGCCGGTCGCCGAGGTCCGCGAGCGCGATCGCCGCATCCGTAGCGCCGAAGCGGGTGGCGGCGTGCAGCACTTCGGCCGCGAACCCGAGGTGCCCGCGGGAGAGGTGGGCCTCGGCCCGCTCGCGAGCGAGGCCCGACCCGTCCTCGCCGAGGCAGAACGCCGCGACGACCTCGTGCGCGTCGCGGGCTCCCTGGGTCATGCGGCTCGCGCGTGCATCCATGCGGGCGAGCCGCGTCGCGAGCACTCCCGCGGTGTCGCGGTCGCCAAGGAGGGCGCTGCACTCGAGCAGCAGCGCGGTGAGCAGCGGGCCGATGCCGGAGGCGTCGGTGTGCTCGCTCGCGCCGAGCGCCGGGAGGGCGATACGACGAGCGCCCGCGACATCGCCGCACGCGAGCGTCCAGGTGGCCCGCGTGCACGCGAAGCCGACCACGTCCGGGCGGTAGCCGTCCTCGTGGCGGGCGTCGAACTGGCGGGCGAGCGCGGGGTAGGCGGCGGGGCCGTCGCTCCCGAGCGCCGCCACGACGTAGGCGATCTGCGCCTCGCCGAGCACCTCCGGATGCGGTCTCGGCGAGAGCGACTGGCGCGCGAGCACCGGAACGGTGCGGCGGAGGGCCGCGTGCGGGCGCCCCTGGGCCACGAGTGCGATGTGACCGGCGAGGCGCGTGCGCGTGCGGAGCTCGGGGCGGGCGCCCCGGAAGTCCCCGCCGTGGCGTGCCGCAAGCTCCGCGGCTTCGTCGAGCCGCGCAGCGGTCACGAGCTGCAGGTAGGCGAGGGCGCCGAGGTCGGCCGCGGCGCGGGCGTCGGGCGCGGGGCATGCGCGCAATGCGGCGAGCGCGGCATCCGTGTCGCCGTCGAGGAAGCCGCGAACCTCGGCGGTGGTCGCGGCGAGGTCGAGTCCCAGCGGCGAGTCGGCGGGGAGGAGCCCGACGAGTTCGGTCGCAGTCGCGAGATGCTCGGCGGCGCGGTCGGGGTCGGGTAGGCGGCGGGCCGCGTGCGCGGCGCGCAGGTGCAGCCACGCCACCTGGGTGGTGCCGAAGCCGCCCGTCGCGCGCATCGCGTCGCCGAGCGTGAGCGCGGCCTCGGCGAGGCGCAGCGCCCCCGCGCCGTCCCGCTGGTCGAGGGCGCGTTGGATCGCCTCCTCGACCGCGCGCGTGCGCACCGGCCGGTCGTGCTCGAACGCCCACAGCATCGCCTGCGGCGTGACGGGTCCGCGGTCGAGACTGCGACCGTGGATGCGCTCGGCGAGGGCGGTCGGCGCCGTACGGCGCACCGCCTCCGCGACGAGCGGCGAGCGGAACGCGACGCGGCCGCCCGCGACCTCCTCGACGACGCCGCCCGCGATGAGACGGTCGACGCCGCTGCGATCCGCCGGAATGCTCCAGGGTTCGGCGAGGGCGATCGTGTGCACGAGCGTCCGCTCCTCGTCCGGCAGTGCGCCGAGACGCGCGGAGACCTCCTCGCGCACGTCGTCCGTGTGCGGCGAGCCCTGAAGCACCCAGACGCCCTCGTGCCGCTCGAGTCGGCCCGCCGCCCGCAGCGCCTCGACTTCCCGCGCGAGCACGCCGGGCACAGAGCCCGCCGCGTGTGCGAGGGCCGCCGCGGACGCCGCCTCGACGGGGTCGCCGAGCCGCGCCTCCAGGAAGCCGTCGAGTTCGCCGAGTGACAGCGGGCCGACCGTGAAGACGTCGGGTGCGCGCGACACGGTCGCCCAGCGCGGGAGGGCGCGCAGCGCGGGGGCCGCGACGAGCACGAGACGGACGCCGGAGTCGGCGGGCGGGGGCGCGGCGGGAACGTCCTCCACGGCGGCGCACAACTGCACGGGAGACGAGAGGTCCCACGTCCCGCGCACCTGGGCGGGGGCGACCGGCAGACGAGGGGCGACGCCGCGCAGGAGCGTCGCCCGTGCTCCGTTACCGGGCGGGCCGACGAGCACGACGACCTTCGGCGCGGCGTCCCCCGCGTCGTTCAGCAGATACTCGGCGCGTGCGACGAGAGCCGCCTCGACGGCTCGCGACGCATACCGAGGCACCCCCACGCGGCGACCCTATCAACGGGGTGGCGCCGCCCCCGGGCGCACCCCCACCCGAGAGTCGGGCTACGCACCCCGCGTTCGACGTCAGGACGCGTAGGCCGAGACGAGGCGCACGGCCCCGCCGTCGACGCCCTTGGCCCCCTGCTCGAAGCCGTCGAGATCATGCGGTGCGGTCGATACACGCCCCGCCACCCAGGCGGGCAGGCCCGCGGCCTCGAGCGCCCGCACGACCGAGCTCGCGGCATCCGGCGCGACGACCGCGAAGAACCCCACGCCGAGGTTCCACGTCGACTCGGTCTCGCCGAGCGTCAGCCCGCCCCACGCCGCGAGCGTGCGGAAGACGGGATGCGGGCTCCACGTCGAGCGGTCGAGCTCGACCCACGCGCCCTTCGGCAGCACGCGCGCGAGGTTGGCCGCGATGCCGCCGCCCGTGACGTGGCTGAGGGCGTGGATGGCGCCCGGAAGCTCGTCGATGACGCGCAGCAGGGGCGCCGTGTAGAGGCGGGTCGGCTCGAGCAGCACCTCGCCGACGACGCCGCCGAGCTCCTCGGAGGTGTCGGTGTAGGCGAGGCCCCGCTGGTCGAGGATGTGGCGCACGAGCGAGAAGCCGTTGCTGTGCAGCCCCGAGCTCTCGATCGCCACCACGACGTCGCCGTGCTGCACGCGCTCCGGGCCGAGCACGGCATCCGCCTCGACCACGCCGACCGCGGCGCCCGCGATGTCGTAGTCGTCGGGGGCCATGAGGCCCGGATGCTCGGCCGTCTCGCCCCCCACGAGGGCCGTGCCGGTCGCCTCGCACGCGCGCGCGACGCCCGCGACGAGCGTCGCGATGCGCTCGGGGTGCACCTTGCCGGTCGCGATGTAGTCGGTCATGAAGAGCGGCTTCGCGCCGACCACGACGATGTCGTCGACGACCATCGCCACGAGGTCCTGGCCGATCGTGTCGTGCTTGTCGACCGCGAGCGCGAGCGCGATCTTGGTGCCGACGCCGTCGGTGCTCGTCGCGAGCAGGGGGCGCCGGTAGCCGGTGAGCGCGGATGCGTCGAAGAGCCCCGCAAACCCGCCCACGCCGCCGAGCACCTCCGGGCCGTGGGTGCGCGCGACGGAGGCCTTCATGAGCTCGACCGCGCGGTCGCCCGCGGCGGTGTCGACGCCCGCCGCCGCGTAGCTCGCGTCGCCGTGTGCGGAACCGGATGCGGGGGGCGCGCTCGTCACCCGCCCAGCGTACCCGGGCGACCCGCGACGCCCCGACGGGATCCGCAGGAGGCCCAGCCGGTATCCGGGTGCGTGTGGGAGGATGGGGCGTACCTCATCCGGTGCGCGCCCCCGAACCCCAGGAGCAGCCCGCAGCATGTGCGGCATCGTCGGCATCGTCTCATCGAGCCCCGTCAACCAGCAGGTGTACGACAGCCTGTCCCTCCTCCAGCACCGCGGCCAGGATTCGACCGGTATCGCCACCGCAGACGGCTCGATCATCCACATGTTCAAGGCCAAGGGCCAGGTGCGCGAGGCGTACCGCACGCGCGACATGCGCACCCTCCTCGGCACGATGGGCCTCGGGCATGTGCGCTACGCGACGCGCGGGGACGCGGCGAAGGAGCAGGAGGCGCAGCCCTTCTACGTGAACGCGCCCTACGGCATCGTGCTCGTGCACAACGGCAACCTCACCAACACGCGCGAGCTCACCGAGGAGCTCTTCCACACCGACCGCCGCCACCTCAACACCAACTCCGACACCGAGCTGCTCGTCAACGTGCTCGCGAACGAGCTGCAGGCGCAGATGCGCGGCACCGAGCTCGACCCCGACCAGGTGTTCGACGCGATCGAGACGCTGCACGAGCGCGTCGAGGGCTCCTACGCCGCGATCGCGCTCATCGCGGGCCACGGCCTGCTCGCCTTCCGCGACCCGTTCGGCATCCGCCCCCTCATCCTCGGTCGGCGCAGCGCGGGGCTCGTGGGCGAGGAGTGGATCGTGGCGTCCGAGTCGCTCGTGCTCGAGCACGGCGGCTACGAGGTCGTGCGGGATGTCGCGCCCGGCGAGGCCGTGTTCATCACCCGGTCGGGCGAGCTCTACGCGCGCCAGTGCGCGAAGAACCCGCGCCTCATCCCGTGCTCGTTCGAGTACGTCTACCTCGCGCGCCCCGACTCGATCATGAACGGCATCTCGGTCTACGAGGCCCGCCTGCGCCTCGGCGAGCGTCTCGCCGACACGATCGCCAAGTACACGCCCTCCGGCGCGATCGACGTCGTCATGCCGATCCCCGACTCCTCGCGCCCCGCCGCCATGCAGGTCGCGCGCAAGCTCGGCATCGAGTACCGCGAGGGGTTCTACAAGAACCGCTACGTCGGGCGCACCTTCATCATGCCGGGGCAGGAGCAGCGCACGAAGAGCGTCAAGCAGAAGCTCAACGCCATGTCGAGCGAGTTCCGCGGCAAGAACGTGCTCATCGTCGACGACTCGATCGTGCGCGGCACGA
>JAEYZI010000025.1 GCA_023428065.1 Actinomycetes bacterium
GACGAGCTCCGGCCGCTCCACGATGTACACCTCGGCACCGCGGAACGAGAGCAGCTCGGCGAACACGGCGCTCAGCCCGGACTGCCGGCACGTCTGCACGACAAGTCGGCTGATGAGCTCGCTCGCGATCACCCACTCGACGTCATCGCCGCCCACGAGCCGCGCGGCCTCCAGATTCGACCGGTCTCGCAGCTCCCCCACTACGTGCAGGCCACGCGCGGGAGATTCGGCGGATCGCGTCACCGCGAGCGCCGTCTTGATGACCGCCGCATCCGGATCGGGTTCCGACTCCGGCGAGACGAGGATCACGCTCCGGGCCATGTGCGGGCTCCCGAGCGCCAGGTCGGCGAGCGACATGGGGTCACCTGAGCGGCAGACGACCATCGTCGACCCGGTGTCTCCGACATGAAGTCGGATCTCATCCTCCATCTCGACCTTGTCGCGCGGCGCGAGCACGACGATGACGCTTCTCGCCCGCGACTCATTCGCGAGGACGAGCTCTCGGATGATCGAGAAAACCTTCTCGCTCCACCCCAGGACGAGAGTGTGGTCGGTCTCGAGCACTCGCGAGCGGCCTTTGCGAAGCTCGTCGATCTTCGCGTCGAAGCCGCTTGAGACGATGCCGATGAGGCTCGCGACGATGATGAGCCCGCCGATCGTGACGACGAGCATCGCGATGCGGAAGCCCCAGCCCCGATCCCCGCCCATCGTGCCCGGATCGAGGGTGCGCATGAGGTTGCCCCAGAAGATGTCGAGGAAGTCCGCCTCCGGCTCATCCTCAGGATGCAGCGGCAGTGCCCACACGATGAGGGCGACGATCGACACGAATGCGAAGGAGGCGGCCCCCAGCAATCCGATGAGCGCGATCGTGCCCTTCGACATCCACACATCGAAGCGGTATCGGATTCGGTCGAGACGACTCGGCTGCATGGGACTCCCTCGGCTCATACCCAGCGGCATCGACGTTACCGATCAGATGCCGCCTCGCCCTCACCCCCGCTCGGGGGTGCTGTCAGGCTCGACCGAACGACGAAGGCCGCCACCCGCAGGTGACGGCCTTCGCAAGAAGTTCGGTGTCGATCGACGTCAGCGACGCAGCCCGAGGCGCTCGATGAGCGAACGGTAGCGGTTGATGTCGACATCCTGGAGGTAGCCCAGGAGGCGACGACGCTGGCCCACGAGGAGCAGCAGGCCACGACGCGAGTGGTGGTCGTGCTTGTGCTCCTTGAGGTGCTCCGTGAGGTCCTTGATGCGCTTGGTGAGAAGAGCGACCTGGACCTCGGGGGATCCGGTGTCTCCGGGGGCGGTGGCGTACTCGTCGATGATCGCCTTCTTGACGTCTGCATCCAGTGCCATAGAGGGATCCCCTTTCTCTCGTTGCGCGGTGCACCCCACCCGATGCGGGGGCTCTCTCGATCCGCGGCCGTTGGACGGCAACCTGCCCACTCTACCAGACCGGACCCGAAGGCCCGGTCGGTCAGCGCACCGCGAGAACGAGCGTGAGGAGGAAGGAGAGCACGACGAGGAGCGCGAAGCACGACGAGATGACGACGCCCGCGATCGCCCACCCGCGACGGCGCAGCATCCCGTCCGCGGTCTCGCGGATGCCGCGCACGCCGAAGCGCAGCGACACCGTCGCGAGCCCCGCGACGACGAGGAGCTTGATGCCCTCGAGGAAGAGAGCCGCCTCGAGCAGGTGCGCCGCGTCGGCGACGAGGATGACGACACCGAGCGTGAGCGAGCCGAGCACGACGTTCGCGACGACCAGCAGGAGCGCGAGTTGAAGACTCCGCGTCGCCGCGACGTCGGCCGGCCGCCGCCCCGCCTCCGCGATGACGACGCGCGCGCCGCAGTGTGCGCAGAACGGCTCTGACGTGGTGCCACGCGTTCCGCACGACGCGCACGCGAGACCCCGCCTCGAGTTCTCCGTGCCGAACGCGGCGCGGGTCGAGGGGGCGGCGACCGTCATGCCCCCCATTGTGGGGGCACCCGTCGAGCCGCGGCAAGACACGCCCGGCGACGCTCAGGAGACTGGGAGGGTGGCGCGACCGGCCACCGGCACGCCGTTTGGGAGACTGGATCGGTGATCGCCGCCCGCCTGCTCGACGTGCTGCTCGTGCTCGTGCTGCTCGTCTACCTCGGGGAGGGCTGGCGCAACGGCGTTCTGCGCAGCCTGAGCGCGATCCTCGGCGTCGCGGCCGGCGGCATCGCCGCGTTCTTCGCCGTGCCCCTGCTCGCCGCCCTCGTGCCCTCCCCCGAGTGGCGGCTCGGGGTGTCGGTGAGCCTCGCCGTGCTGCTGCTCGCGGGCGGTCACCTGCTGGGCGTCGCGATCGGGAGGGCCCTCCGCGGCCGTCGGAGCGACGACCCGCGCCGAGACCGCGATCTCACGACGGCCGAGCGGCTGCTCGGCGCGGTCGCCAACGTCGTGGCCGCGGCGCTCGTCGCGACTCTCGTCGCGGGCAGCGTCTCCCAGCTCGGCGTTCCCGTGCTCTCCCAGGCCGTCAACCGCTCGGTCGTCATCGGCACGATCGAGCGCATCACGCCGGGGCCGGTCGCCGAGTCGCTCGCGCGCGTGCGCTCCGCCATCCTCGAGCAGGGCATCCCCACGATCGACGAGGCGCTCGGCGGCGTGACGGCGGGCCAGGCGCCGCCCGACGTGGAGACCTCCTCCGATCCCCTCGCGGCGGCCGCACGCTCCGTCGTGCGCATCAGCGGCACCGCCTTCGCGTGCGGCCAGAACCAGTCGGGCAGCGGCTTCGTCGTCGCGCCGGAACGCATCGTGACCAACGCGCACGTCGTCGCGGGGGTCGCCTCGCCCGTCGTCGAGTTGCCGGACGGCGACACGCTCGACGCCCGCGTCGTGTGGTTCGATCCCGACGGCGATGTCGCCGTGCTCGCCGTTCCGGGGATGGATGCCGCGCCGCTGCGCCTCGCGGACGCCGCGATCGGCGACCGCGGCGTCGTCGACGGCTACCCGCACGGCGGCCCGTTCATCTCGTCGCCCGCCGAGGTGCTCGCCATCACCGACGAACGCGTCGCCGACATCTACGGCGAGAGCTCGAGCGTGCGGGAGGTCGCCACGATCGCCGCCGACGTGCAGCCTGGGAACTCGGGCGGCCCCCTCGTGACCCTCGACGGCCGCGTCGCGGGCATCGTGTTCGCTCGCAACGCCGACCTCGCGAACCTCGGCTACGTCACGACGCTCGGCCAGCTCGCGCCCCTGCTCACGAGCGCGGAGTCGCTCACCGCGCCCGTGGAGCCCGGGCACTGCATCGCAGGCTGATCCGCTCAGTCGCCTTCGGGACGCGTCATATACCACTCCGTGAAGCGGCGCGCGCGAGCGTCGTCGTCGAGCTCGATGAGCCACAGGTTGTCGTAGCGACGCCCCTCCGTGTAGTCGACCCGCAGCTGCGCGATCCCGAGGTCGCCGTCGACGGCGATGACGCGGCTCTCATAGCTCGACGTGCCCGGCTCGTCGGCGGCCTCGAGCCACCCCGCGACGATGGCCTCGTGACCGGCCCAGGGCGCATCCGACGGCCCCGTGCGGTACTCGGCGTCGGGCGTGAAGAGCGCGCGGATGTCGTCGGGGTCGTTCGACTCCCACGCCACCCGATAGCGGTCGATCCAGTTCTCGATCTGTGTGCGATCCGTCATGCCACCGGTGTAGCCCACGCCCCCGACACGCGCGGGGTTGACGCGTCGCGGCGCCCGGGTGCACCCTGGAAGCAGTTCAACTCATCGCCCAGAAGAGCCGGAGTCATCGACCCGCCACTGGGCGATGAGTCTTTCGCGGCCTACCCGGCGGGACGCGTCGCCACCTGGAGCGCCTGCCGCGAGGCGGTGAGCTTGCCGAGCAGCTCCTGCTCGTCGCGCGGCGCGCCGATGCGGTCGCGGCCCGCGACGATGCGCTGGCGCGTGAACGCGAGGGTCGTCGCATCGCGGATGTACGCCTTCATGACGGGCCCGAGCCCGTTCGCGCGCGCCCACCGCATGGCGTGCGCCCGGCCCGCTCCCGTCGCGAGGGTCGCGACCTCGTAGGGGCTCAGCCATCCGGCGTTCGCGTACTCCGCGAGACGCTCCTGTGTGAGCTTGGTCTCGCGCTTGCGCAGCTGCACGACGAGCACGATCGACGCCGCGAAGAGCGGCATCTGCAGCACGAGGTAGAGCAGGAACCAGCCGAGGAGGCCGAGGTAGGAGGTGCCGTTCCACAGCGCGTGGAGGCTGATCGCCGGAAGGAGGCCCACGAGGAACCCGCCGACGCCGCCCGCGACGCTCTTGCGGCCCCACAGTCCGATGAAGAGCCCCGTCATCGCGGTGAACATCGCGTGGGCGTAGGGGGACATGACGCCGCGGACGAAGAAGGTGAGGAGCGCGTCGACCGACAGGAGGCCGGAGTACGCCATCGCCTGCGAGAAGTAGAGGATGTTCTCGGTGAAGGCGAAACCGCCCGCGATGACGGCCGCGTACACGATGCCGTCGACCGGGCCGTCGAAGTACCGGCGGGCCACGAGGAAGATGAGCAGCACGCCGAGACCCTTCGCGATCTCCTCCACGACGGGCGCCTGCACGACCGTGCCGAGCACGTCGAGCGCGTCGGCGTCGACCCCCGCGGAGTAGCTCGTGAGCTGGATGCCGACGTCGACGAGCAGCGCGATGGCGACCGACATGACCGCGCCCCACAGGAAGCCGAAGACGAGCAGGCCGCGCGGCTCCGGCTCCCAGCGGTCGATCCAGGCGACGCCGAGCATGACGATGACGAGCGGGACGACGGCGAGCACGCCGCCGAGCAGCAGGAGCGTCGGGCCGAGCGCGAGGAGCAGGTAGGCGAGCAGGGCGACGCCGAAGAGCCCGATGACGATGAACCCCGCGATGGCCCAGCCGAGGAGGCTGGGGCGCGGTTTCACCTGCTGCGCGAGCACGGGCTGGGGAGGCGTCTGGGTCTGGGCCTGCACCTCGACGGGCGCGGCGGCCGGCTGGGGTGCCGTCGGGTCGGTGGTGGTTTCGAAGGACATGCCGTCACCCTATCGACGGCGAGGGCACCGAACGGGGAGCTACTTCTGCTGTTCGCGGAGGATCGCGAGCGCACGCGAGACGCGATCGCGCAGACCCGGCACGTTCTTGCGCTGCGGGATGCGCGCCCGCTCGAGCAAGGCGACGACCTCCGCGCGCTGCGCGGCACGCACCGCGTCGATCGCCTCCTGACGCACGACGGCAGCACGAACGGCGACGATGAAGGCCGCGACACCGAGCGCCGCCGCGACGATCGCCCCCACCGCGAACCCGGCCTCGCCGTCCGCGAAGGCCGCGATGGCGGCCGCGACGCCGATGCCGAGCACGGCGAGCAGCGCCACGAGGCGCAGGGTCGGCGCGGCGGCGGAGCGCCGTGCGCGCGAGCGATCGGCCTCCGCGAGGCGCGCGTCGAAGGCCGCGAGCTCCTCGGGCTCGAGCTGGAGCACCGCCCGGTCGCGCAGATCGCGCCGGATGCGGGCGTAGGTCGGGCGGTCGCGCCGCACGACGACGAGCACCGCGAGCGTGCCGATCCCGAAGGCGATCGCGGCGACGCCCACGAGGATGAGGAACGCCGTGAGGGGGCGGTGGTCGTCGAGCAGCACTCGCGCGGCGACGTCGATCGCGAAGGCGAGCAGCACGGCCGTCACCGCGGCGACCGCCATAGTCCAGGTGAGCTCGCGCACGGTGTTGCGCGTGATGACCTCGGGGTCGTCGGTGTCGCGCACGCGACGGGCGTCGATGAAGCCCGTGATGGCGTCGCCGACCTGCAGCGCGAGGATCGAGGTCTGCAGGAGGAGGGCGACGACGAGCAGCGGGACGAGATCCACGAAGCGACCCTAACGCAGCCCGGATTCCCCGCCCGGCGTGGCGGCCTCGGGGGCGTCGACCGCCGCGCCGAAGCGTCTCGTGCGCGACGCGTAGAGCTCGATCGCGCGCCACAGCTCCGCGCGCCCGAAGTCGGGCCACAGGGTGTCGAGGAAGACGAGCTCGGCGTAGGCGGACTGCCACAGCAGGAAGTTGCTCGTGCGCTGCTCCCCCGAGCTGCGCACGAAGAGGTCGACGTCGGGCATGTCGGGCACGTAGAGGTGCCGGGCGATCGTGTTTTCGCTGATGCGCTCGGGGTGGAGCCGCCCCGCGGCGACCTCGCGCGCGATGCCGCGGACGGCGTCCTGGATCTCGGTGCGGCCGCCGTAGTTGACGCACATCGTGAGGGTGAGCGTCGAGTTGTGCGCCGTGAGCCGCTCGGCGAACTGCAGCTCGTCGATGACGGAGCGCCAGAGCTTCGGTCGGCGCCCGGCCCAGCGCACACGCACGCCCCACTCGTTGAGCTGGTCGCGGCGGCGATGCAGCACGTCGCGGTTGAAGCCCATGAGGAAGCGCACCTCGTCGGGGCTGCGCTTCCAGTTCTCGGTCGAGAAGGCGTACACCGAGAGGTACTCGACGCCGATCTGGATGGCGCCCGCGACGACGTCGAGGAGCGCCGCCTCCCCCGCCTTGTGCCCCTCGACGCGCGTGAGACCCCGCCGGTTCGCCCAGCGGCCGTTGCCGTCCATGACGATCGCGACGTGCCTCGGCACCGCGCTTGCGGGGATCGCGGGCGGGTACTGGCCGGTCCAGTCGAGCGGCACGAAGTCGACCGCGTCGCGATGGGTCTTCGGCACCGGTGTCACACCTCGACCCTAGTTCTCTCCCGTGGGCGTTGACACCGCGGCCCTCGGCAACGACACTTAGCGATCCGGCTAAGTATTCGAGCGGGGTCGATGCGGTGTTCGCCGCGCTCGCCGACCCGACTCGCCGCGCGATGGTCGAGCGTCTGTCCGAGGGGCCAGCATCCGTCAGCGAGCTCGCGCGGCCGTTCGCGATCACTCTGCCGACCGCCACCCGGCACATCGCCCAGCTCTCGGCCGCGGGACTCGTCAGCTCGACGAAGCGAGGGCGGGTATGGATGTGCCGCCTCGAGCGGGCTCCCCTCGACGCGACGGCCGCATGGATCGAGGAACGCCGCCGACGCTGGGAGACCCGGCTCGGCGCGCTCGACGTCCTCATCACCGAACGGGAAGGACCCCACCCATGACCGCACGCAACGTCACCCTCACGCGACGCATCGCCGCGACGCCCGAGGCCGTGTTCCGCTACTGGACCGACCCCGAGCTCCTCCGCTGGGCCGCCGGGCTCGACAAGCTCGCCCGGGTCCTGGAAGGCGCCGCGGGCTGAAGCCGGCGTTACGCGGTCGTGCGGTCGACGTGCTCGAGTGAGCGCAGGCCGCGCTCGAGGTGGAACTGCGTGTACGCGGCGGTGACCCCGGATGCCTGGGCGCGCGTGCGCTCGTCGGCCGCCTCCGCCGTCGCCCAGTCGCCCGCGAGGAGCGCCGCGAGCAGCTCGAGCGTCGCGGGGTCGAGCCGCGGGGATCCCGGCGGGGCGGCGGCATCCGAGACGACGCCGCCGAGCTGGACGACGAAGGCGCTGTGCGGCCCCGCCTCGCCCGTGACCGCGCAGTCGACGAAGCTCGGCGCCCAGCCCGCGATCGAGAGCGCGCGCAGCAGGTAGGAATCGAGCGTGAGCCCGGGTGCGTGCTCGCCGCGGCTGAGGGAGCGCAGGGCGCCGATGAGCAGCAGGTAGTGCTGGAGGCCCGCCTCGTGGTCGGTGAGCCGATCGGCCGTCTCGACCATCGCGTTGGCGGCCGTGTAGCGCGCGTAGTCGCCCATGATGTCGCCGCCGTACGGGCCGAGCATCTCGGCCTGCTGCACGATGTCGAGGCTGCGCCCGATGTAGCACTGCACGTCGACGACCATGAAGGGCTCGAGGCGGGCGCCGAACCGCGAGCCCGTGCGGCGCACACCCTTCGCGACGGCGCGGATCTTGCCGTGCTGCCGGCTCAGCATCGTGACGATGCGGTCGGCCTCACCCAGCTTGTGGGTGCGCAGCACGACGGCTTCGTCACGGTAGGTGGGCACGGTTCATTCTCCCCCGCCCGGCTGACATCCGCCCGGATGTCATGATGAGGGCGTGGCGACGGATGCACTCGCGGTCTTCGAGGACGCGCGAGGGCGCCTCTTCGGCATCGCCTACCGCATGATGGGCACCGTCGCCGAGGCCGAGGACCTCGTGCAGGAGGCCTGGCTGCGCTGGCAGCGCGCGGATCACACCGAGGTGCGGGAGCCCGCAGCCTTCCTCGCGACGACCGTCACGCGGCTCGCGCTCAACGAGCTCGACTCGGCGCGCGCCCGCCGTGAGCGGTACGTCGGGCCGTGGCTGCCGGAACCCGTCGACACCTCCGCCGACCCGGCACTCGGGGCCGAGCGTGCCGAGGCGCTCTCGGTGGCGGTGCTCCTGCTGCTCGAGCGGCTCTCACCCGCCGAGCGCGCCGCCTACGTGCTGCACGAGGCGTTCGACTACCCCTACCGGCAGATCGCCGAGGTGCTCGAGACGAGCGAGGCGAACGCGCGGCAGCTCGCGAGCCGGGCGCGGGCGCACCTCGCGGGCGCGCCCCGCGCATCCGCCTCGACCGCGCAGCGCGACCGCCTGCTCGCGGCGTTCCTCGCGGCAGCCCAGGCGGGCGACCTCGAGGCGCTCGAAGCCGTGCTCGCCGAGGACGTCGTCGCGCTCTCGGATGGCGGCGGCGTCGTGACCGCCGCCCGCAAGGCCGTGCGGGGGCGGGAGCGCGTCGCAGGCTTCCTGCTCGGCGTGCTCGAGAAGTTCGCCTCCGATGTCGACGTCGCGATCGCCGAGTACAACGGCGCGCCCGCCTTCGTGGGGCTCCGCGGGGGCGCTCCCATGGCCGTCCTGACGCTCGACATCGGCTCGGAAAGCGTCCGGGGCCTCTACAACGTGCTCAATCCGGCGAAGCTGTCACGAATCGAGGCGGTGTCCGGTCAGAGGGGGTGAACCTCACGAAAGGACACCACCATGACCATCCTCGTCACGGGCGGCACCGGCCGACTCGGACGCCCCACCGTCGCGGCGCTGCAGGAGCGCGGCCATGAGGTGCGGGTCTTCAGCCGCAGACCGGGGCCCGGCCGCACCGTCGGCGACCTCGACACGGGTGCGGGCCTCGATCCGGCGCTCGAGGGCGCGGACACGGTCGTGCACCTCGCGACGACGGCGCGGAACGACGAGCGGCACACGCGCGTGCTGCTCGACGCGCTCGAGGGGTCGGGTCGGCATCTCGTCTTCGTCTCGATCGTGGGCGTCGACCGCGTACCGCTCGCATACTACCGCTCGAAGCTCGCGACCGAGCGCGCGATCGCGGCGTCCGGCCTCGCCCACACCGTCATCCGGGTCACCCAGTTCCACGACTTCGTGACCATGTTCCTCGATCCCCAGCGACGACTCCCGGTGACCCTCGTCATCCCGGCCCTCGTGCAGCCGATCGACGTGACGGATGTGGCGCGCCGGCTCGTCGAGCTCGTCGAGGCCGGCCCCTCGGGGCGCGTCGCGGATCTCGCGGGCCCCGAGGTGCGCAGCCTCGCCGAGCTCGCGCGGGAGTGGCAGCAGGCCGCCGGCGTCCGGCGGCCGATCTGGACGGCGCCGCTGCCTGGCAAGACGGGCACGGCCGTGCGCGGGGGCGGGCTCACGGCGGGCCTTCCCGCGGCGGGTCGGAGGACCTTCCGCGAGCACCTCGCGTCCCGGAGCGCGCGATGACGGCCCTCATCCGCATCGCGGCGGGGGTCCTCGCGATCAACGAGCTCGTCGTGGGCGCGTGGAACCTCTTCTGGCCCGAGAGCTTCTACACGGACTTCCCGACCGTGCACCTCACGCCTCCGTTCAGCGAGCACTACGCGCGCGACTTCGGCGGGGCCACGCTCGGGATCGCCGTCGTGCTCCTCGCGGCGTGCATCGCGCCGAGCGGGATGCTCGCCCTCGTGGCGGGCTTCGCCTACTCGGCGTTCGGCGTGCCCCACTTCCTGTTCCACGCGGCGCATCTGGAGCACGCGAGCGACGCGGAGGCGGTGTTCCTCGTGCTGGGGAACGCCGCAAGCGCCGCCGTGGGCCTGCTGCTCATCGTGCTCGGCGTGCTACGAATGGGACGTGACCGACTCCTTCACGATCCCGCTCTGGATGGACCTCATCGCCGTGGGGACCGGCGGCGTGCAGGGGGCGGCGTTCGCGGCGCAGTTCCGTGATCGCAGGCTCGACCTGCTGGGCGTCGCGATCGTCGGCATCGCGACGGGCATCGGCGGCGGGTTGCTGCGCGACATCCTCCTCAACCAGGAGCCCCTCACGCTGCAGAGCAACTGGTACGTGCCGACCGCGATCGGGGCGGCGCTCGTGGGCATGCTGCTGCAGCGGCTCGTGCAGCGGCTCGGCGTCACCGTCAACATCCTCGACGCGGCGATGCTCGGGATGTTCTGCGCGCTCGGCACGACGAAGGCGATCGCCGCGGGGCTCCCCGTCGTGCCGTCGATCTTCGTCGGCGTCGTCGCGGCGGTCGGCGGCGGTGCGCTGCGGGATCTGCTGCTCAACCTGCCGATCTCCATCATGCAGGTGGGGTCGCTCTACGCCGTCGCCGCGATCGTCGGCGCGACCACGCTCGTCGTGCTGCACACGCTCGGCGCCGATCCGCTCATCGCCGGCATCGTGTGCGTCGCCGTGACCTTCGGCGTGCGCGTGCTCGCCGTCGCGTTCCACTGGACCCTGCCGGAGCAGCGGCACCTGCCGACGGGCGCGATCCGGATCGTGCGCCGTCCGCGGCGCACCACCGACTGATGCCCTCGGGGGGACGTCACGCCGCCGACGCGTCCTCGTGAGACGCGGGCACGTCGAGCCGTCCCCCCGAGGGGGTCTGAAAGGCGGCGATCAGACCGCCGCGAGCTCGCGCTCGTCGGATGCCGTGCGCACGGCGCGGTTGACCGCCGACACGACCGCCTTGAGGGAGGCCGTGGAGATGTCCCCGTCGATGCCGACGCCCCAGAGGCGCATATCGCCCACCTGAAGCTCGACGTAGGCGGCCGCCTGCGCATCGCCCGAGGCGCTCAGGGTGTGCTCGACGTAGTCGTAGAGCTTGATGGCGTGACCCTCGCGCTCGAGGATGCCGAGGAACGCCGCGATCGGGCCGTTGCCCTCGCCGTGGGCCTCCGCGACCTCCTCGCCGACGCGCCAGCGCAGGTCGAGGCTCACGACGCCCGTCATGTCGCTCGCGGTGCGCGTCGAGAGCAGCTCGTAGCGGCCCCACTTGTCGTCGTCGTTCGCGGCGGGAAGGTACTCGTCCTGGAAGATCTCCCAGATCTGCTCGCTCGTGACCTCGCCGCCCTCGGCGTCGGTCTTCGCCTGCACGACACCCGAGAACTCGATCTGCAGCTTGCGCGGCAGGTCGAGGGCGTGGTCGGTCTTCAGCAGGTAGGCGACCCCGCCCTTGCCCGACTGGGAGTTGACGCGCACGACGGCCTCGTAGCCGCGGCCCAGGTCCTTCGGGTCGACGGGCAGGTAGGGAACCGCCCACTCGAGCTCCTCGACGGGCACACCGCGGCGCGCGGCCTCGGCGTCCATCGCCTCGAAGCCCTTCTTGATGGCGTCCTGGTGGGACCCCGAGAAGGCCGTGTAGACGAGGTCCCCCGCCCAGGGGCTGCGCTCGTGCACCTTGAGCTGGTTGCAGTACTCGGCGGTCACCCGGATCGAGTCGAGGTCGGAGAAGTCGATCTGCGGATCGATGCCCTGCGTGAACAGGTTGATGCCGAGCGCGACGAGATCGACGTTGCCGGTGCGCTCGCCGTTGCCGAACAGGCACCCCTCGATGCGGTCGGCCCCCGCCTGGTAGCCGAGCTCGGCCGCCGCGATCGCGGTGCCGCGGTCGTTGTGGGGGTGCAGGCTCAGGATGACGTTCTCGCGGTGGTTGAGGTGGCGGCTCATCCACTCGATCGAGTCGGCGTAGACGTTGGGCGTCGCCATCTCGACCGTCGAGGGCAGGTTGATGATGACCTTGCGCTCGGGGGTGGGCTCGAACACCTCGAGCACCTGGTTGCAGACGTCGACGGCGAACTCGAGCTCGGTGCCCGTGTAGCTCTCGGGCGAGTACTCGTAGAAGACGTTCGTCCCGGGCACGGTCGCCTCGAGCTCGCGGCACCTGCGCGCACCGTGCAGGGCGATGTTGATGACGCCCTGCTTGTCGGTGCGGAAGACGACCTCGCGCTGCAGCACGCTCGTCGAGTTGTACAGGTGCACGATGACGTTCTTCGCGCCGCGGATCGCCTCGTAGGTGCGCTCGATGAGGTGGTCGCGCGCCTGCGTGAGCACCTGGATCGTGACGTCGTCGGGGATGAGGTCCTCCTCGATGAGGAGTCGCACGAAGTCGAAGTCGGTCTGGCTCGCCGAGGGGAAGCCGACCTCGATCTGCTTGTAGCCCATGCGCACGAGGAGGTCGAACATGATGCGCTTGCGCTCGGGGCTCATCGGGTCGATGAGCGCCTGGTTGCCGTCGCGCAGGTCGACGGCGCACCACATGGGGGCCGTATCGATGTGCTTGTCGGGCCAGGTGCGGTCGGGCAGCTCGACGCGGAACTGCTCGTGGTACGGCCGATACCGATGGATCGGCATCGAGGAGGGCTGCTGGGTGTTCTTCATGGTCTCTGCGTCTTCCGGTCGGGATGGTCAGCCAACGACGAACTCCGCGACGGGGAAGGCCTGAGAGTTAGGCCCCGTCGCGGCGGCTAAGAAGAAGCAGGCCGAAGCGCACGGGAAAAGGGTAGCACCGTGCGCTGAGCGTCGGCGCATCCCGCGACGCAGGGGCCGCGGCGGGTGTGCCGCGACCCCTGCGGGTCTCACTCGACCGCGAGCGCCGTGATGGGCGAGACGCGCGTCGCGCGTCGCGTCGGCGTGATCGTCGCCACGATCGTGAGCAGCGCGGCCGCGACGACGACGATCGCGAGGATCGTCCACGGCACGCCGGGCGCCACGATGCCGGGCATCCCGCGCGCGGAGCCGAGCAGCGACTGCGCTCCGACCCAGCCGTAGAAGCCGCCGAGCACGAGCCCCACGAGCACCGCGGTCGCCGTGAGCTGGACGCTCTCGGCCAGGATCATGCGGCGCAGCTGCCCGCGCGAGAACCCGAGGGCGCGCAGCAGCCCGAGTTCGTGGGTGCGCTGCAGCACGCTGAGCGAGAGGGCGTTGACGAGCCCGACCGCCGCGATGAGCGCGCTCACGCCGATGAGCACGGAGAATACGGTCGTCACGGTGTCGAGCATCTGCTGGGTGCCCGCGTAGAACTCCGGCTCGGCGGCGCTCGCCTGCTCGATGAGGAGGCGGAAGCTCGCGACCGTCACGCCGAACATCGTCACGAGGGTCACCCCGATGACGACGCCGATCGTCGTGCGCGAGGAGCGCTCGGGGTAGCGGAGGGCGTTGGCGGCCGCGAGCTTCGCGGCGGGCGAGCGGCCGAGCATCCGGCCGACGATCCGCAGGGCGGGCGGCATCACGAGGTGCGCCCCGATCACGACGCCCGTGAACGACAGGATGCCGCCCACGACGCCGATGAGCACCGCGAAGGGCGTCATGAGGCCGAGGAGCATCGAGAGCACGAGGATGACCGTGCCCACCGCGAACAGCGCGATCGCGGTCGCGTTGCGGCCGGGACGCGCCCGGAGCTCCTCGCGCGACAGCGGCTGCGAGCCGCCGATCGCCTGCAGCGGGGTGACGGTGAGGACGCGCCGCGACCCCACCCACGCGGCGAGCCATGTCGTGAGCACGACGGCGACGACGGGGAAGACGAGCCCGACATCCGCCCAGTCGTGCGGCAGGTCCGGCATCCAGCGCAGGAGCACGGCGAGCCGCTCGAGCCCGAACGCGAGGCCCGTGCCGACGGCGGCGCCCGCGATGGAGCCGACGATCCCGACCACGAGGCCCTCGCGCGCCACGGCGCGGCGCTGCTGACGCGCGCTCGACCCGATGAGGCGCAGGAGGGCGATCGTGCGCGCACGACCCGCGACGATCGTCGCGAAGGTGTTGGCGGTCACGATCGACCCGACGTAGATCGCGATGACGATGAAGACCCACGCGAGCACCGCGAGCATGACGCCCACGGTGCCGCTCGCGCCCGTCACAGGGTCGGCCATGATGGCGTCGCCGAGCACCCCCGTGACCTGCAGGAGGGCGACGCCGAAGGCGGAGGAGAGCAGCGCGACGACAATCGACGACGCGTGCTCGCGCAGCCCCGTCGAGGTGGAGCCGGCGGCCATCACGCCACCTGCTCGATCGCGAGCATGAACGAGGCGATCTCGGATGCCTCCATGCGCGCACGGTCGGAGACGACGCGGCCGTCGGCGAGGAACACGACACGGTCGGCGTAGCTCGCCGCGACCGGGTCGTGGGTGACCATCGCGATCGACTGCCCGTAGCTGCGGGTCGCCGCCTGCAGCACCTGCAGCACCTCGCGACCGGTGCGCGAGTCGAGGTTGCCGGTCGGCTCGTCCGCGAAGACGAGCTCGGGCCGCGTGACGAGCGCTCGCGCGATCGCGACGCGCTGCTGCTGCCCGCCCGAGAGCTCGTGCGGGCGATGGCTCAGTCGCGGCTCGAGGCCGAGCACGTTCTCGAGCTCGTCGATCCACTCGCGCTCTCGCACGCTCGGCGTGCGCCCGTCGAGCTCGAACGGGAGCAGGAGGTTGCCCTCGACGTCGAGCGTCGGCACGAGGTTGAAGGCCTGGAAGACGAATCCCACGCGGCGGCGGCGCAGGAGGGTGAGCTGCTCGTCGCCGAGGCCCCCGATCTCCGTGTCGCCGAGCCACACGCGTCCCGAGCTCGGCGAGTCGAGTCCGGCCATGATGTGCATGAGCGTCGACTTGCCCGAGCCCGAGGGGCCCATGATCGCGGTGAACTCACCGCGGCGGATGCCGAGGGTCACCTCGCGGAGGGCGTCGACGCGCGCGCCGTGTGCCCCGTAGCTCTTGGTGAGGTTCTCGACGCGGGCGACGAGACCGCCCGGGGTGTGCTGCTCGGCAGCGTTCGGGTTACTGGTGGTGTCCATGCTTCGACGCTAGGGACGAGGTGCCGCGCGCCGCGTCCGCCTGCGCGCGTCATCCCGTCCGCCTGGAGGATGACGCCCGCTCGCCGCCGGGGACGACGGGCGCTCTACAGGAGCCGGTTCTCGAAGGCGTAGACGACGAGCTGCACGCGGTCGCGGAGCCCGAGCTTCGCGAGGATGCGCGAGATGTGCGTCTTGACGGTCGCCTCCGAGACGAACTCGCTGCGCGCGATCTCGGCGTTCGAGAGCCCCCTGCCGGCGAGCAGGAAGATGTCGCGCTCGCGCGAGGTGAGCGCCGCGAACTCGGCGGGCTCGCCGCCCGCGACGGCGCGCGAGTCGAAGTGCTCGAAGAGCTCGCGGGTCGCCGACGGAGCGATGACGGCGGTTCCCGCGTGCACCGTGCGGATCGCCGCGAGCAGGAACTCCGGGTCGGAGTCCTTGAGCAGGAAGCCGCTCGCCCCCGCCCGGATGGCGCGCGTCGCCGCCTCGTCGAGATCGAAGGTCGTGAGCACGATGACCCTGGGCGCCGGGCGCCGGGCCGCGTCGGCCGCCGCGAGGATGCGCTCGGTCGCCTCGATGCCGTCGACGCCCGGCATGCGGATGTCCATGAGCACGACCTGGGGGCGCTCCCGCTCGACGAGCTCGACGCCCGCGCGACCGTCGCCCGCCTCCCCTGCGAACTCGAGGTCGGGCTGGGAGCTCACGAGCATCCGGATCCCGGTGCGGAAGAGGGCCTGGTCGTCGACGAGAGCGACGCGGATCTTCTCGGTCATGCGGTCGGCTCCTCCAGGGCGAGGGTCGGCTGGGCTCCGGCGGGCGCGGCGGGGAGCCACGCGGTCACCGTGAAGAGGTTCTCATCGGCGGTCGTCCGCAGCCAGCCCCCGCCGAGCGTCGCGCGCTCGGTCATGCCGGCGATGCCGTGCCCGACGGGCGGGACGGCGAGCGGGATGAGGCCCGTGCGCGGGCGCGCCTCGACGAGGTGACTCACGACGGAGAGCCCGACGCCGTGCGAGCTCCAGTCGAGCCGCACCGTGACGGGCCGCGTCACATCGGCGTGCCGCAGGGCGTTCGTGAGCGACTCCTGCACGATGCGGTACACGGCGATCTGCTGGGCGGTGCCGAGCGGGAGCGGGACGCCGCTGTCCTCCCGCCGCACGTCGACGCCCGAGGCGCGCACCTGGTCGACGAGCCGGTCGAGGTCGTCCAGGGTGGGCTGCGGGCCGTCCTCCTGCTGGTAGCGCAGCTGGGCGAGCAGCACCCGGACGTCGGCGAGGGCCTCGCGCGCGGTCGTCGCGATCGTGCGCAGCGCCTCCTCGGCAGCGGCCGGGTCGCTCCGGGCGGCGTAACGGGCCCCGTCCGCCTGCGCCACGACGACGGCGAGCGAGTGGGCGACGACGTCGTGCATGTCACGCGCGATGCGGGTGCGCTCCTGCTCGGCGGCGACCTCCTGCCCCGCCGCGATCGCGGCGGCGCGGCTCTGCCGTGCGCGCGTCAGGGTGCGCACGAGGAGGCCGATCGACCACGAGAGGCCGAAGCTCACGAGCGAGGAGACGAGCGCGGCGACGCCGAAGGCCGAGACGAGATCGCCCTGCCACCCCATCCACTCCCCCGAGCGCAGGTTGGGGCTCAGGGTCACGTAGAAGGTGATCGTGAGCGAACCGACGAGGACGGATGCGAGCCCGGCCCACAGCACCGGGCGCGTCCCATAGGCGGCCGTCGCGTAGAGCACGCCGAAGATCGCGATGTTGGCGGGCGTCGGGGTGCCCCCGAGCGACATCTGCACGATCGCCGTGAACCACGCGATCGAGAGCGAGAACGCGGGGCTCAGCCGGCGGAAGACGAGCGCCGCGCACATCCCGAAGAGCACGAGCGTGTCGACGGCGCCGAGGGTCATGTACGGCAGCAGCAGGAGGACGAACGCGGCGGTGGGCGCGGCGATGTCGATCGCGAGCTGCCCCCGGGTGAGCGTCCTCCACATGCCTCTCACGGTACGCGTCCGCCGCGGGCGCGTCCGCCGCGCGGCGGCGAAATCATCCGCGGGATGTACGCCTCAGAAACCGAGGCGGGAGAGGTACTTCGGGTCGCGCTGCCAGTTGGGCGCGACCTTGACGCGCAGCGACAGGAAGACCTTGCGGCCCACGAGCTGCTCGATGCCCTCGCGCGCCCGAGCGCCCACCTCCTGCAGACGCGCGCCACCCTTGCCGATGACGATGCCCTTCTGCGAGTCCCGCTCGACCCACAGGTTCGCGTAGACCTCGACGAGGTCCTTGTCGTCGCGCTCGACGATGTCGTCGATCGTCACGGCGAGCGAGTGGGGCAGCTCGTCCGAGACGCCGTCGAGCGCCGCCTCGCGGATGAGCTCCGCCACGCGGTGGTCGAGGGTCTCGTCGGTCACGGCGTCGTCGGGGTAGAGCGGCGGCGACTCCGGCAGCAGGCCGATGAGCTGGGTGAGCAGCGTGTCGAGCTGGATGCGGCTCGTCGCCGACACGGGGATGATCGCCTCCCACTCGCGCAGCTCGCTCACGGCGAGCAGCTGCTCGGCGACGGCGGGGCGCGGGACGGCGTCGATCTTCGTGACGATCGCGACCTTCTTCGCGCGCGGGAAGTGGTCGAGCTGCTCGTTGATGAAGCGGTCGCCCGGTCCGATCTTCTCGTCGGCCGGGACGCAGAAGCCGATGACGTCGACGTCGCCGAGGATCGAGGTGACGACGGCGTTGAGCCGCTCCCCGAGCAGCGTGCGCGGCCGGTGGATGCCGGGGGTGTCGACGATCACGAGCTGGCCGTCGCGCGTGTGGACGACGCCGCGGATCGCAGAGCGCGTCGTCTGCGGCTTCGGCGAGGTGATCGCGACCTTCTCGCCCACGAGGGCGTTCGTGAGGGTCGACTTGCCGACGTTCGGGCGCCCCACGAAGGTCGCGAACCCCGAACGGAATCCGTCAGCATCGGTCATCGCCGCTCCTCGCTCTCGAACGCGTCCTCGGCCGCGATGAGCGACGCATCACGCTCCACGACGACCGTCGCGAGGCGTTTGCGCCTGCCCTCCGTGCGCTCGGCCGTGAGCACGAGGCCCGACACGGTCGCGGTCGAGCCGGGCACGGGCAGCCGCCCGAGCGCCTTGGTCAGCAGGCCGCCCGCCGAGTCGACGTCGTCATCCTCGAGCTCGAGGTCGAACAGGTCGCCGAGCTCGTCGATCGGCAGGCGCGCGCTCACGCGGTAGACGCCCTCGGAGAGCTCGACGACATCCGGCGTCTCACGGTCGTACTCGTCGGAGATGTCTCCCACGAGCTCCTCGATGAGGTCCTCGAGCGTCACGAGCCCCGCGATACCGCCGTACTCGTCGACGACCATCGCGAGGTGCGTCGAGTCGCGCTGCATCTGCCGCAGCGTGTCGTCGGCCTTCTTCGACTCGGGGACGAACGTCGCGGGCCGCGCGAGATCCGCGACCGTGAGGGGCGCGCCCTCGAGCGCCTGCTCGTGACGCACGCGCGCGACGTCGCGCAGGTAGAGCACGCCGAGCACCTCGTCGGCGTCCCGGCCGATGACGGGGATGCGCGAGACGCCCGTGCGGAAGAACTGGCCGAGCGCGGCGCCGAGCGTCGCGTCGTGGTCGATCGTGACCATGTCGGTGCGCGGCACCATGACCTCGCGCACGACCGTGTCGCCCCACTCGAAGATCGAGTGGATGAGCTCGCGGTCGTCCTCCTCGAGCACCTCGAGCTCGGTCGCCTCGTCGACCATCGACAGCAGCTGCTCCTCGCTCGAGAAGGTCACCGCGGTCTTCGGACGCCCGGGTGTCACGCGGTTGCCGAGCGCGACGAGCCCCGCCGCGAGCGGGCCGAGGGCCACCCGGATGGCGCGCACGATGAGGGCGGAGAACGCCACGATCCCCTTCGCGTGGGCGCGGCCGACGCTGCGGGGGCTCGATCCGACGAGCACGAACGAGGTGCCCGTGACGACGACGACCGAGGCGAGCAGCACCCACCACCACTCGCGGAAGACGGCCGCGAACATGAGGGTCACGAGCACCGCCGCGAGCGACTCCGAGAAGACGCGCATGAAGTTGACGGCATTGACGTGCGCGCCGATGTCCTCCGAGATCGCGATGAGCGAGCGCTTCGCGCGATGGTGCGCCGCGAGTTCGACGAGGTCGTTGCGCGAGAGCACCGAGAGGGCGGCGTCGACCGCGGCGAGCAGGCCGCCGAAGGCGACCGCCAGCACCGCGACGGCGATGAAGAGCCCGATCATCGCCGCCTACCGTCGTCGCTGGGAGTGGGCGTAGCCCACGAGGATGTCGCGCTGCAGTCCGAACATCTCGCGCTCCTCGTCGGGCTCCGCGTGGTCGAAGCCGAGCAGGTGCAGGATGCCGTGCGCCGTGAGCAGCTGGAGCTCGTCCTGCGTCGAGTGGCCCGCCGTCTTCGCCTGCTCGATCGCGACCTGCGGGCACAGCACGATGTCGCCGAGCAGCCCCGCGGGGGTCAGCTCGTCCTCCGATCCGGGGCGGAGCTCGTCCATCGGGAAGCTCAGCACGTCGGTCGGTCCGGGCTCGTCCATCCACTGCACGTGGAGCTGCTCCATGGCGGCCTCGTCGACGAGCACGATCGCGAGGTCGGCATCCGGGTGCACGTGCAGGAAGTCGAGCGCGTACGCCGACAGCCGCACGAGGGCGGCCTCGTCGACCTCGACCCCCGACTCGTTGTTGATCTCGATCGACATCAGCTCTTCCTCATGCCCCGTCTGCGCTCGGCGCGGTTCGCGAACTCGGCGGCCTCGCGCCGCTCATGGGCGCGCACCTGCTTCTCGGCGTCGTACTTCGTGTAGGCGTCGACGATGCGGCCGACGAGACTGTGGCGCACGACGTCCTCGCTCGTGAGCCGCGAGAAGTGGATGTCGTCGATCCCCTCGAGCACGCGCGTCACGAGCTGCAGGCCCGAGGCCCCCGCGGGCAGGTCGATCTGCGTGATGTCGCCCGTGACGACCATCTTCGTGCCGAAGCCGAGGCGCGTGAGGAACATCTTCATCTGCTCGGGCGTCGTGTTCTGCGCCTCGTCGAGCACGACGAAGGAGTTGTTGAGCGTGCGGCCGCGCATGTAGGCGAGCGGGGCGACCTCGACGGTGCCCGACGCGAGGAGCTTCGGCACGAGCTCGGGGTCCATCATCTCGTTGAGCGCGTCGTAGAGCGGCCGCAGGTACGGGTCGATCTTGTCGGTGAGCGTGCCCGGGAGGAAGCCGAGCCGCTCGCCCGCCTCGATCGCGGGTCGGCTCAGGATGATGCGGTCGACCTCCTTGCGCTGCAGGGCCTGCACCGCCTTCGCCATCGCGAGGTAGGTCTTGCCGGTGCCCGCGGGGCCGATGCCGAAGGTGATCGTGTTCTCGTCGATCGCGTCGACGTAGGCCTTCTGGCCGAGGGTCTTGGGGCGGATGGCCTTGCCGCGCGCCGTGAGGATCGCCTGGCTGAGCACCTCGGCGGGCGCCCCTCCCCCCTCGAGGATGCGACGCGAGGTCGCGACCTCCGCGGGCCCGAGGTCGACGCCCTTGCGCACGAGCTCGACGAGCTCGCCCACGAGTCGCGTCGCCGCGGCGACCTGGTCGGCGGGGCCGTCGAGGTTCACCCGGTTGCCGCGCACGAGCACCTCGACATCCGGGTACTGGTGCTCGAGGGTCGTCAGCAGCCGGTCCTGCGGGCCGAGCAGACGCACCATCGCGACACCGTCGACCTCGAACTCGGCGTGGTCGTTCTCGACACGCGGAGGCGTGCCGCCGTCGGGGAGCCCGTCAGCCAAGGGTGCCTTCCGCGAGTCCCCCCGCGAGCACGTGGGCGTGCACGTGGAACACGGTCTGCCCGGCGTTCGGGCCGGAGTTGAACACGAGTCGGTAGTCGCCGTCGGAGTGCTCGGCGGCGAGCTGCTTCGCGACGGCGACGACCGCGGCGAGCAGCTCCGGGTCACCCGCCGCGAGGGATGCGACGTCGGGGTACGCGCTCGTCTTGGGGACGACGAGCAGGTGCACGGGCGCCTGCGGTGCGATGTCGCGGAACGCGATGATCCGATCGTCCTCGTAGACGATGTCGGCGGGGATCTCGCGCGCGATGATCCGCTCGAAGATCGTGGGGGCGTCCGGCATGCCTCCAGTCTACGGAAGGGCGGGCGGGGTCGCCCGTGCCGGGCTCATCCGGCGTTCCAGAGCGCGCGGTAGTACGCGATGCGCTCCCGGTCGGGCTCGACGCCGTAGGCGTCGTGGAACTCGTCGTCCCAGCCCTCGCCGTAGTTCCAGCCGAGGCTCATCGCCGCGACCGCGAGATCGGCCCAGCGGTCGGCGACCCCGAGCGCCGCGAGGTCGACGTGGCCCGACCAGCGGCCGTCCGGGCCGACGATCGTGTTGGGTGCGCACGCGTCGGCGTGGCAGACGACGAGGCGGTCGACGGGCGGCGGATCCCCGAGCTCATCGCCCACGACCGGGTCGAGCCTCGCGAGGCGGCTCTCCGACGACCACGAGAACGGGCAGGCGATGACGGGAAGCGCCTCGTGGAGCGCGCGCAGGCCCTCGCCGATCGCGCGGACGGCCGCGCGCGGCTCCCGCACCCACCGGGGCGCGACGGCGCTCTCGCCGGGGATGGCGCGCGTCACGAGCAGCTCGCCGCGCTCATCCGCCGCGTACTCGAGCACCTCGGGCACGGGATGGAAGCGCACGGCCCACACCAGCCGATCGCGTTCGGCCGCGAGCGAGATGCCCGTGCCGACGGGGTTCCACTTCAGGTAGCGGCCCGCGCGGGAGTCGCGGAAGGTGAGCCCGCCGAGCTCGTTGCGCCACACGGCCTCCGGGTCGCGCACACGCGCGCGCACGGCATCCGGCACCTCGACGGGGCCGCGGGGAGCCGAGGCGAGCGGCGTCACCAGCGCCCCAGGCGGCCCGCGATCACCGCGAGCGCCGCGGGGCCCGCCGTCGAGGTGCGCAGCACCTCCGGGCCGAGCCGGGCGAGCACGGCGCCCGCCTCGGCGAAGCGGTCGAGCTCGCGGGGGGCGATGCCACCCTCGGGACCGACGACGAGGGTGACGCGTTCCACGCCGTCGAAGGCGATGCCCGTGAGCCGGGTCTCCGCCGACGGCTCGAGCACGACGACGAGACCCGGCAGGCTCACGAGCTGGGCCGTCGTCGCGAGCGGGGCGACCTCGGGCACCCACGGGCGGATCGCCTGCTTGCTCGCCTCCCGCACGATCGTGCGCCACCGCTCCTCGTTGCGCGCGACCTTGACGCCCTCCCAGCGCGTCACCGAGCGCTCGGCCGCCCACGGGATGACGCCCGCGACCCCGAGCTCGGTGGCCGCCTGCACGGCGAGCTCGTCGCGGTCGCCCTTCGCGAGCGCCTGGGCGAGCCACAGGGCGGGGACGGGCGCCGGCTCGTGGGCGACCTCGTCGACCTCGACGGCGAGCACCCCGGGCTCCCCCGCGACGACGGTCCCCCGCACGAGCGTGCCGTGTCCGTCGCCGAGCGCGATCCGCTCGCCCGGCCGGATGCGGGCGACCTGGAGGGCGTGCCGCGCCTCGTCGCCCGTGACCTCGACGCGCGCGCCGACACGCGCATCCGTCAGCCCCGCGGTGAGGTAGAGGCTCGCCATGGCTCCGGGTCAGCCCAGGAAGCGGTCGCGGAGCTTCGCGAAGAGGCCCTGCTGGAACTTCGAGAACTGGGGCTTGGCGGGCGGGCGCTTCGACGCGAACTGCTTGATGAGCTCCGTCTCGCTCGAGTTGAGGCGCACGGGCGTCTGCACGTGGATGCCCACCCGCAGGTCGCCGCGGCCACCGCCGCGGAGGCGCGTGATGCCGCGATCCTTGACGGTCACGACGTCGGCCGACTGCGTGCCGGGCTTGATCTCGATCGAGACGGGGCCGTCGAGGGAGTCGAGCGTCACCTGTGCGCCGAGGATGGCATCCGTCATCTGCACCTCGAGCGTCGCGAGGAGGTCGTCGCCCGAGCGGCTGAAGATGTCGTGGTGGCGCACCTTGACCTCGAGGTAGAGGTCGCCGTTCGGGCCGCCCGCGGGGCCGGCCTCGCCCTCGCCCGGCAGGTGCAGGCGCATGCCCGTGTCGACACCGGCGGGCACGTCGACCGCGACCTTGCGCTTGGCGCGCACGCGCCCCTGACCCGCGCACGTCGGGCACGGGTTCGGGATGACGGTGCCGTAGCCGCGGCACGTGCCGCACGGGCTCGACGTCATGACGTTGCCGAGGAGCGAGCGCACGGAGCGCTGGATCTGCCCGGTTCCGCCGCAGATGTCGCACGTCGCCATGCTCGTGCCCGGCGCGCAGCACGAGCCCTCGCACGCCGCGCACAGCACGGCCGTGTCGATCTCGAGCTCGTGCTTCGTGCCGAAGACGACCTCGTCGAGGTCGATCTCGATGCGCAGCAGGGCGTCCTGCCCCCGCTCGGTACGCGAGCGCGGACCGGCCGTGCGGCCCGCCGCGGCGCCGAAGAAGCTGTCGAAGATGTCGCCGAAGCCGAAGCCCTGGCCGCCGAAGCCGCCCGCCCCGCCCATGTCGTACCGCTCGCGCTGCTCCGGATCGCTCAGCACGTCGTAGGCGTGGGTCACGAGCTTGAAGCGCTCGGCCGCCTCGTCCGACGGGTTGACGTCGGGGTGCAGCTCGCGCGCGAGCCGGCGGTAGGCCTTCTTGATCTCCTCGGCGGAGGCGGTGCGCTCGACCCCGAGCACCTCGTAATGGTCGCTCAACGTTCCCCTTGTCCGTTGTCGTCGCCCAGAAGGCGTGAGAGATAGCGGGCGACGGCACGCACCGCGACCATGTTGCCCGAATAGTCCATGCGCGTGGGGCCGAGCACGCCGAGACGCGCGAGCGATCCGCCCGGGGCGGTGTACCCGGATGCCAGGACGCTCGTCTCGGCGAGGCCGTAGTCCGCGTTCTCGCGCCCGATGCTCGCGCGCACCTCGTCGGATTCGAGATCGATCTCGCCGAAGAGCTTGAGGATCGTCACCTGCTCCTCGATCGCCTCGAGCACCGGGAAGATCGAGCCGCTGAAGTCGCGCTCGGTGCGCGCGAGGTTCGCGGCGCCCGCCATCACGAGGCGGTCCTGGCGGTTCGCGGCGACCTGCTCCGCGAGGCTCGTGACGAGCGGCGCCGCGGCCGGGCGGTCGCCGGGCTCGATGTGGTCGAGCATGTCGCCGAGCGCGGCGCCCGCATCCGCGAGCGCGACGCCGCCGAGCTCGCCGTTGATGCGCTCGCGCAGGCGCGCGAGCTGTTCGGCGTCGGCGGCCGCGGTGCTGTCGACGATGCGCTGGTCGACGCGGCCCGTGTCGGTGATGAGCACGGTCATGACCCGCTGCGGGCCGAGCGCGACGAGCTCGACGTGGCGCACGCGCGCCGTGCCGAAGGACGGGTACTGCGCGAGCGCGACCTGGTTCGTGAGCTGCGAGAGGAGGCGCACGGTGCGTCCGAGCACCTCGTCGAGGTCGGCGCTCTCGCCGAGGAACGTCTCGATCGCGTTGCGCTGCGCGCTCGAGAGGGGGCGCAGCTCGCTCAGCTGGTCGACGAAGACGCGGTAGCCCTTGTCGGTCGGCACACGCCCCGAGGAGGTGTGCGGCGCCGTGATGAGGCCGTCCTCCTCGAGCTGCGCCATGTCGTTGCGGATCGTCGCGCTCGAGACCCCGAAGGAGTGGCGTTCGACGATCGATTTCGAGCCGACGGGCTCGCTCGTGGCGACATAGTCCTGCACGATGACACGCAGCACGGCGAGACTCCGGTCCGAGACCATGGCATCCCCTTCCGCGAGGCCCGGAGGTCGCGGCCAGCGGGTCTGGCACTCCGGGTAAGTGACTGCCAACAACTCTACTCGCCACGACCTCGGCGAGCCCGTTGCACGGGTGATCGGCCGACCGCTACCGTGAGTGTCTGCTCCCCCCGAGTCTGCTTACAAGAGAAAGGCACCACCACCATGACCGACCCCACGCAGCCGGCTCAGCCGCAGCCCGCCGCCCCTCTCACCGAGGCGGAGGACAAGCAGTGGGCGTCCTTCGCTCACCTCGGCGGCATCCTGTTCATCCTGCCGTCGCTCATCATCTGGCTCGTCTTCAAGGACCGCGGTCCGAAGACGAACGTCGAGGGCAAGGAGGCCCTCAACTTCCAGATCACGGTCGCGATCGCCTACGTCGCGTCGCTCATCCTCGCGGGGATCTCGTTCGGCATCCTGTTCTTCCTGCCGTTCCTCGTCTGGGTCGCGTCGATCATCTTCTCGATCCTCGGATTCGTGAAGGTCAACAACGGGGGCAGCTACCGCTACCCCGTGTCGATCCGCTTCATCAAGTGACGAGCGACTGACTGCGGTGCGCCGGGCCTTCGGGCCCGGCGCACTTGGTTTAATGGCGGCATGACTGCCACACCGCCTCCTCCCCCGCCCTCCGACGCCGCGCCGCAGGCCGGGCAGGAGATGTCCCCCGCCGACCAGCGCCTCTGGGCGACCCTGACCCACATCGGCGGCATCCTCTTCAACTGGCTCGCGCCGCTCATCGCGTACCTCGTGCTCAAGGACCGCGGCGCCTTCGTGCGCGCGCACACCGCGACGGCGCTCAACTTCCAGCTGACGCTGCTCATCGCCTACATCGTGGGCATCGTGTTGTCGCTGCTGCTCATCGGCTACCTCGTGATCTTCGCCGCATGGGTGCTGTCGATCATTTTCGGCATCATGGCCGCGATCGCCGCCAACAAGGGCGAGTTCTACACCTACCCGCTCAGCATCAAGTTCGTCAGCTAGTCCTCGTCCGTCAGCCGACGCACCACCGCGTCGGCCAGCAGCCGGCCGCGTCGTGTCAGCACGACGCGGCCGGCTATCGCATCCGCACCCTCCACGAGGCCGTCGGCGATGAGCCCCGCGACGGCCGAGCGCCCGGATGCGCCGAGCAGCTCCGTCGGGAGCCCGTCGGCGATGCGACTGCGCAGCAGCACGTCCTCGATGCGCCGCGTCTCCGCGTCGAGCGTCTCGCGGCCCGCGGCGGGCGAGAGCCCCGCGGCGATCCGCTCGGCGTAGGCCGCGGGGTGCTTGACGTTCCACCAGCGCACGCCGCCCACGTGGCTGTGGGCGCCCGGACCGACGCCCCACCAGTCCTGCCCCGTCCAGTAGGCGAGGTTGTGGCGTGAACGGTGCGCGGCGTCCGTCGCCCAGTTGCTGACCTCGTACCAGTCGTAGCCCGCCGCCGCGAGGAGCTCGTCGGCGAGCTCGTACTGGTCCGCCTGCAGCTCCTCGTCGGGCTCGGCGACCTCGCCGCGTGCGATCTGCCGCGCGAGCTTCGTTCCTGGCTCGACGATGAGCGCGTAGGCGGAGAGGTGGTCGGGCGCCTGCGCGAGCGCGAGCTCGAGGGAGCGCCGCCAGTCGTCGAGGCTCTCGCCGGGCGTGCCGTAGATGAGGTCGAGGCTCACCTGCAGGCCCGCGGCGCGCGCCCACTCGACCACGAGCGGGACGCGGGCGGGGTCGTGCGTGCGCTCGAGCGTGCGGAGCACGTGCGGCACGGCGGACTGCATGCCGAAGCTCACGCGCGTGAAGCCCGCCTCCGCGAGCTCGGCGAGGCCCGCCTCCGTCACCGAGTCGGGGTTGGCCTCGGTCGTGACCTCGGCGCCCGGCGCGAGCCCCCACGCGCCGCGGACGGCGTCGAGCATGAGGACGAGGTCGCTCGTCGGGAGCAGCGTCGGCGTGCCGCCGCCGAAGAAGACCGTCGAGACGAGCCTCCCGGGAAGTCCGGCCTCCGCGAGCACGCCCCGTGCGAAGCCGACCTCGGCGGACGCCTGGGCGGCGTAGTCGCTCTGCCGCACGCCGCGGATCTCGGAGGCCGTGTAGGTATTGAAGTCGCAGTAGCCGCAGCGCACGCGGCAGAACGGCACGTGCAGGTAGACGCCGAGGTCCCGCCGGTCGGCGCCCTCGGCGGCGGATGCGGGGAGCGCGCCGTCGGCGGGGGCGGGGTCCGCGATCGGGAGGGCGCTCGGCATCCGTCCATTCTCCCCCGGCGGGGAGCCACCGCGCTCAGCCCGGGAGGGGACCCGTGAGCTCGTGCAGATAGCGGCGGACGAGGAGCGCCTGCACGAGCTTCAGCGCGGGCAGCGTGGCCGCCCAGAACGCGTTCGCCGGGCGCGAGAAGAGGCGCACGGTGAGCCACACCGAGTCGTCGTCGCGACGCTCGACCACGAAGAGCTCCTCGCCCGCGAGCGGATGCCCGGGAAGGGTGCCGAACGCCGCGCCGCGCCGCGCGGGCTCGTCGACGATGTACACGACCCGCACGGGGAAGGCCTTCGGCCAGAACGGCGCCCGCAGCAGCCCTGTGTCGCCCGCGCGCACGATCGCATCGCCCTCGGGCGTGAAGAGCGCCTCGCCGCCCGCACCGACCGTGGCGGGCGCGATCGGCGTGCCGTCGGCGTCGAACGCGACGGGCACGTAGCTCGCCTCGGTCGCCGCGGCGGGCGCGTCGACAGGGGTCACCTCGAGGCCCGCCCCGCGCTGGACGCCCCAGCTCATGACGCGCATCCACGCGTACTCCCAGCGCTCCGGGCCGTGGCCGACGCGGATGGTGCGCTCGTAGGGCCGGTAGCCGCGCGGCGGGTAGCGCAGGAGGTCGGGCGCCTGCGTCGCGCCGACGGCCCCGTAGGTCACGGGCACACGCCACAGCTCCGCGAGTTCGCCGACGGCGGTCGGGGCGGGAGCCGTCGACCGTCGAGGGGCGTCGCCGGGGGGCGCTGACGCAGTCGTCACGCCTTGATTCTCCCAGGGCCGCCTGGTCAACGTCTCAGCGTTCTCTCAGCTCCCATGGGAGCTCGTCATCGTCGAGCTCCACGGGCTCGCTCGGCGGACGGTCGAAGCGACCCGGCGGCGGTCCCATGCCGTAGCCGAGCTCCGCGATCCCGCCGACGTGCGCGGGGCTCTCCCCCACGAGGCGCCGCCGCAGGCTCCGGATGCCGCGGAGCGGCTGCCCCGCGGGCGCCGCCGCGTCGCCGTCCGGCACCTCGGCCCCTGTCACACCCACCCCACCATGATCGCAGGGCTGCACGGCATCCGCCGCCGACGCGGCGCTACTTCTTGTCCTTGGCCTTCTCGACGTCGCCCGAGAGCGCGGCGATGAACGCCTCCTGGGGCACCTCCACGCGACCGACCATCTTCATGCGCTTCTTGCCCTCCTTCTGCTTCTCGAGGAGCTTGCGCTTGCGCGAGATGTCGCCGCCGTAGCACTTGGCGAGAACGTCCTTGCGCATCGCGCGGATGTTCTCGCGCGCGATGATGCGGGCGCCGATCGCCGCCTGGATGGGCACCTCGAACTGCTGGCGCGGGATGAGCTCGCGCAGGCGCGTGGCCATCATGGTGCCGTATGCGTAGGCCTTGTCCTTGTGGACGATCGCGCTGAACGCGTCGACCGTCTCACCCTGGAGCAGAATGTCGACCTTCACCAGGTCGCCGGGCGCCTCACCTGCGGGCTCGTAGTCGAGCGACGCGTAGCCCTGGGTCTTCGACTTCAGCTGGTCGAAGAAGTCGAACACGATCTCACCCAGCGGCAGCGTGTACTTGAGCTCGACACGGTCCTCGCCGAGGTAGTCCATCGACTTCATGGTTCCGCGGCGCTGCTGGCACAGCTCCATGATCGCGCCGACGTACTCCTTCGGCGCGAGGATCGACGCGTTCACGATGGGCTCGAGAACCTCGGCGATCTTCGTGCCCGTCGG
Organism: Actinomycetes bacterium; assembly: GCA_023428065.1. Lineage (GTDB taxonomy): Bacteria > Actinomycetota > Actinomycetes > Actinomycetales > Microbacteriaceae > Homoserinibacter. Next base: position 28,657 of record JAEYZI010000025.1, read on the forward strand.
GTACTCGGACGGGTTGGTCACCGTCACGGTCTTCTTGTCGTCGGTCGTCACCTGGTACGGCACGCTCGGCGCCGTCGTGATGAGGTCGAGGCCGAACTCGCGACTCAGACGCTCGGTGATGATCTCGAGGTGCAGAAGGCCGAGGAAGCCGCAGCGGAAGCCGAAGCCGAGCGCCGCCGAGCTTTCCATCTCGAAGGAGAAGCTGGCGTCGTTGAGGCGCAGCCGCGCCATTG
>JAEYZI010000051.1 GCA_023428065.1 Actinomycetes bacterium
TCGATCACGGTGGGGTTGGCCGGATCGGGGAAGGCCCATTGGATGCCGATGGTGGCACCGGTCGGGTCGCGGGTGATCGCTGCGAGGCTGGTCTTGTTGCCGTTGTAGAAGACGGAGGCGAGCTGGCTGTCGGTGTAGCTGGGCGTTGCCAGCACCTGTACATCCCCGGCGCCGACCTTCAGGGTCGCCTCGGTGAGCTTGCCGTCGTCGTCGTAGCTGTATCCCGAACGGAACGTTTGCCCGCCGTCCGGGGTCGTGGTGGACGCGGTGACGCGACCGGTCTTGGCCTCGTACACCGGCACGGTGAGGGTGCCCCATACGTCTCGGTAGGAGACGACGCGGCCGAGCAGGTCGATGGTGGTGGTGATGTCTCCGGTGTCGTCGGACACCTTCGAGACGAGGGGGTTGCCGCCGACGGCGTAGTCGAAGGTGGTGGTGCGGGCGGGGGTGCCGCCGTCGGTGGTTTGGGTGACGCGGCCGCGCAGGTCGTAGCTGGTGCATGCCCAGTTGGTGTTGCCGGTGGTGAGGGTTCCCACCAGGCGCCCCAGCACGTCGTACACATACTGCGTCGAGACGGCGGCCCCGGTGGTCGGGGTGGGACCGGTGAGCTGCTTGAGGCCGCCGTACTGGATGGTGCTCGCGGCGAGCCCGCAGCGGGCGGTGCCGAGTTGTTCGGTGTCGCCGTAGTAGCTGCTGGTGGTGGTCGACGAGGTGCCGGATGGCATCGATCGGGTGAGGCGGCGCAGCCACGATCCCGAGGAGGTGGTGGGAGCCTCGTAGCCGACGGTGGTGGTGAGGGCGAGCCCGTTCGGGTCGACGGTCGAGGCGGTGGGCATGCCAAGCCACGGAGTGCTGCCGTAGCCCGTCTTGGTGGTGAGGGGGGTGACGAGATCTGTCGGCAGTCCGCTGCCGCTGGGCACCGCATCGTCGGTCGTGGTGCTCGTCGCGAGACCGTAATCGGGGGTGAACGCACTATCCGGGATGGTCGTCCAGGGGCCGCCGTTGACGCTCCACTTCAGTGAATAGGCGGCGGCCTCCCCGATCTCGAGGAAGTCGAGACGGATGTGCCGCCGCTCCCCCTCTCCGATGTTCTTGATGATCGAGCTGAGAGATGTGGTCACGGCACCGTCGAGGGCCGAGTCGTCGATGATCTTCTCGTCGTTCAGATACAGGCGCCCGCCGTCGTCGAAGATGGTGCGGAACTGGTAGTCACCAGGGGTTTCGAAGGTGATCGTTCCGGTGAGACGGGCCGAGAAATTGTCCACGCCGACCCGGGTCGTGGGACGGGCGGCACTCCAGTTGTAGACCGCGACGGTTCCGCTGCCGCCGGTTGGCGAGTAGCTGGAGTCGACGGGCTGTCCGGACCAGTTGTTGGTGTTGAAGTAGGTCACCTGTAGCCCGTTCACGGTCGGCAGTTCGTCGTACCCGGTGTGGGTGTGAGCGACCGCTATCGGGCAGGTGGGCAGTGGGAGGCGGTCCGCCCCGAAGCAGGTGGACGGGGCCGGGCCGTAGCTGTCGGTGGGGAGGTCGGTGAAGTCGTCGTAGATCGTGGTGGTCATGCGACCCCAGTTGTCTGTCGCCGACAGCTTCTGGTCTTTCGGGCTCCACGTCTGAGTGCTGGTGACCCCCATCGGCGACGTCGCCGAAATGGTGCGCCAGCCGTAGTCGTAGCTGACCGTGCTGAGGTTGCTGGAGGAGGCGAGGGCCTGCCCGTCGACCTCGATCGTGGTGGTGTTCGGCGCCGAGTCGTAGACGTAGGTCTTCTTCGGGCGCAGGGACGCGGTAGCACCATCCGGGGCCGGCAGAGTCACCGAGGTGAGCTTCCCGGCCGTGTCGTAGGTGAAGTCAGTCGCGACAAGGTCGTTGACCGCCGTGTCGCTCTGGTGATCGTTTGCGGCGATCCACTCGTTCACCAGCGGATCCCACAGGCTGGTCAGCACACCGTCCGTGTACCCGAACCGCACCAGCTCACCACCGGGGTCCTGGATGGCTGCGAGCATCCCGTTCGAATAGAACAGTCGCGTGCTGTCGTCGTTCGCCCCGTCATCGGGCGAGGAATGTGCGACATGGCCGGGGTAGATGATGCGGCACAAGAAGCCCGTCGGTGGCGCCGTGTAGCCGAGATCCGCCGGGACCGGGCACAGGTCGTCTCCGACCGCGTCGCCGGAGGTCAAACCGACCTGGGAGGCGGTGTCACCTGCATAGACGAACTGGACCTTGCGGTTGGATCCGCCCGCCACCGGATCGGTCACCCGGTCAGGGAGGCCGTTGGACCGGTAGGTGATCTGAGGTGTCGCCGGTTTCAGGGCGTCCTGCGGAGTGGTTACCGAGGAAACCTTGCCGGTGCCGTCGAACTGGTAGATCGTTCCGCCATCGTTCAACGTCACCAGTCCCGCACCATCGAGCGCGAGGATGCCGTACTCTCCCGCCGGCGCCTCGTAGCCACCGGCCGACTTCTTCGTGTAGGTGTGCACAGACCCGGTGACGTCGGTGATCGTCACCGCCGAATCCGAGCGCGTCGCCAGGGTGTAGAACCCACCGGACCCGTTGATCGGCCCCGAGCCCGACCACCCGCCGGGCAGGAAGCTCACCTTCTTGGTGAACCAGGTGGCAGGAACCGGCTGCCCGTTCGCGGCGAGCCCTGGCCCCTTCACCCACAATTCGAGGTGGGCGTTGCCGGTCGCGTCGTAGAAGTCCAGGCGCAGGGGCGTGGGGGTGCTGGGCAGAGAGATCGCCGAGGACCAGTTCGTCGCAAACGAGGTGCTCCACTGATCGATCAGGGTCGTCGTGCCGATCACCAGCCGGGCCCCGTCGTCACGCAGCACACCGAAGGTGTAGTTGCCCGCGGTCGGCGGAGTGATGTACCCGGTGTAGCGGACCATCCAGTAGTCAGCCGGTACCGCGTCGGCCAATGGCGTGGTCTGGGAGAAGCTGATGATGGGTTCGGTTCGAACCAGCACCGGGTCGCGACCGGCGAAGCTGAAGGTCGAGGTCGAGGTCTGCCCCTGGTCGAGAGCGTTGTAGTACGAGGCGACGAGGCCCTTGTTGGCGTTCGGATCGGCCTGCGAGTTGTAGGAGAACGACATGCCCATCGGGCCACCGAGCGTGGAGACCGTCGGGGAGGCGAAGCTCAGCGCCAGGTTGCCGTTGGCGAGGTTGACCGTCGCCGGGCCGGCACTGTCGAACGGGGAGGGACCCGAGGTGCCGAGCCGACGGTTCACCTTGAAGTGACCCACCCAGCTCTGCTCGTACTTCTCGGTCGCGTCGTCGGTCCATACCCGCCACGTGTAGGACCCGCCGTCTTGCAGTGATCCGTCGACCGGCGTCCACGTGACCGGATCTCCGACCGTCGTGCTGGCCGGAGTGAGCCATCCGGAGGTGACGATGGTACCGCTTCGCCCATCCGGCCCGGTGGTCACGACGAACTTGTACTTCACGGTCTGCGAGGGGTTGTCGGGATCGACCGCATAGGGAGCCGAGAACGTCGGCGTCGTCGTCACGACGACCTCGTCATCGGCCGGGGAGGCGTTCGCCTGCAGGACGACGGGGGCAGCGGCGGTCGTGAAGTACCAACTCGCGTTCGTCGCGGTGCGTTGGGTGTTGTTGCCGAGGACGGTGTCGAAGCCGTCCTTCACCCAGATCTTGTAGCGGTACTGGGTTCCGGGCTCCAACGACCCCGCCGGCACCGGGAAGTCCCCCGCGTTCACCCACCCCGTGTCGTAGGCGATCGCCGTGAACGCACCGGTCCCGTTGCCGGTGCCGCCGGTCTTCTCGAACTGGTACCGGTACTTCAACGCCGTGCCGGAGTCGGTGGAGCCGGTCGCCTGCATCCTCGGCGTCAACGGCGCCACCTGCCCACCGGTCGGAGTGGTCCCGGTCACGCCAGTCACCGACGGGTAGGACGCGTATCCGACCACCAGCGTCGTCGTCGCTCCCTTGTACGTGTAAGCGCCGAGCTCGGTCTCCTGCCGGAACCCCAGCCAGTTCGAGTACGTGCCGTTGCGCACCCACGCGGCGATCGTGCTGTCGAGACCATCGGTCGCCGCCGTGCTCGACGCCGACGACCCACACAGTCCGAAAGCCGTGACGTCCGACCCGTAACTGTTCACCCCCGTCGGGTTGCTCGACCCCGAACCGATCAAGCCGACCGAACAAGAAGACAGACCCGTGGTGTACGTGAGGTCGACATAGGCACCGGTGATGTATTTCCCTGCCACAGCCGACAGCCCGTACTGGGCGAACCCGCGCCAGTACAGCGCTGTGTTCGCCTGCTGGGGGTTACCAAACCACGTCGCACCGCTCTGCACCGTCCCGTCGGACTTGTAGGACTTGGACGCGCTCGCCCCCCAGTACGTCGACGGATCCACCGTCACCGGATACACCCGGGCCGGGTCCGACAACCACCCGAAGTCCGGACGCAACGTCAACAGCCAGTCGTCCCCCGAACGTTCCACGCTCGCCTCGACCGTCGCCATCTCCGGCTCGCGCTCCCCCGTCTCACCCGCCGAGTCCCACATCACAGGGGTCGGCACGCTGAAGCGGACAGTCCCGTCCGCATCGATCAGCTCGAAACCCCCAGCCCCGTCCGGCTCCACTGTCAGCCCCGGAGCCGCCAGCAGCCACTGATAGGCCGGCGCCGCATCCGGCGCCGCATCCAGAACCATCGCCTCCTTCACCAGCGAGGGCTCCACCTCGTACTCGAGATCGACCCCCTCCAGCACGTCTCGGAACCTCAGCGGACCCTGCTCGCCGTCCCGGTACATGCCCACCGATCCGCGCACATCCGCCGCGCCCAACAGACTCCACCCCAGCGAATACCCATCCGCACTCACCGAGACGATCTCGCCATCCGACCGCTGCGAGAACTCCGGCGCCAGAGGGTGCTCCCGCGCCTCCCAACCCCCGACAACCCGCGTCAGCTTCCCGTCCGCGGGAACCCACTCGCCATCCGCCTCCACGTTCAGCGGCACTTGACCCAGCACAGCCACCTGACGGCCATCAGCGAGCTCGTACATCGTCGAGAACTCATCGCGCGACACCACCGTGCCCTCGCCCGACTCCAGATCACCCGGAACCACCTGCTCAGGCAGAGGCTCCGGCCCGCTCTCAACAGGCTCCGAAACCGGCAATGGATCAACCGTGAACTCGCCCTCAGGAATCGTCGGCGTCACCGGCTCCGCAGGCGTCGACACCGGCGCCGGCAGCAACGACCCGGCATCCTCGTCAGCAACCGCCAACTCGAACGACGACAGCAACCCCGCCACCATCACACCCGACACGACGACAGCAACAGCGGCGCGAGCCGCCCCCCCAGGACAGCAACATATGGCGGTGAACTCCAAGACTCGGGCAACCCGTGATCCCCCGACCACGAATGCTCAGAAACTAATGAGAAACCCCCGAGCTCCGCCACGGAAAACATCAAGATCCAACCCGCCGCCCTACCCCCAGATCGAGGGATGGCAGGAAGCGAGGGCACGCGAGCATCCTCGCCATCCGACGGCGGAATGGGGTTCTGACTATGCTGGTCGTGCTCGCCGGCTGCGCGTGCCTCCCCCGTCTCGATCCATCGACGACGATCGGCGCGCGCGGTGCGCCGTCGAAGTCCGATTCGGCGAGCGGACACCACCCCGGGGCGCGAACGCTGCCCCGCCTGCGAAAGGTCATTCAGTTGGCAGCACTCTCCTGGGACGAGCTCGACAAGAAGGCCGTGGACACCGCGCGCATCCTCGCCGCGGACGCGGTCGAGAAGGTCGGCAACGGCCACCCGGGAACGGCGATGAGCCTCGCTCCCGCCGCCTATCTCCTCTTCCAGAAGGTCATGCGACAGGATCCGGCCGACACGCACTGGGTGGGACGCGACCGGTTCATCCTCTCGGCTGGCCACAGCTCGCTCACCCAGTACGTTCAGCTCTACCTCGGCGGCTACGGCCTCGAGCTCGACGACCTCAAGGCCCTCCGCACGTGGGGCTCCAAGACCCCGGGTCACCCCGAGTACGGCCACACCGACGGCGTCGAGATCACGACGGGTCCCCTCGGGCAGGGCATCTCATCCGCCGTCGGCTTCGCCTACGCGCAGCGCTTCGAGCGCGGCCTCTTCGACCCGGAGGCGGCGGACGGCACGAGCCCGTTCGACCACTTCGTCTACGTCATCGCGGGCGACGGCGACCTGCAGGAGGGCGTGAGCGCCGAGGCGTCGTCGCTCGCCGGCCACCAGCAGCTCGGCAACCTCATCGCGATCTACGACTCGAACCAGATCTCGATCGAGGACGACACCAACATCGCCTTCACCGAGGACGTCGCGAAGCGCTACGAGGCCTACGGCTGGCAGGTGCAGACCGTCGACTGGAAGAAGACGGGCGAGTACGTCGAGGACGTGCAGGCCCTGTACGACGCGATCCTCGCGGCCCAGGGCGAGCGCGACAAGCCGAGCCTCATCATCCTCAAGACGATCATCGGCTGGCCGAGCCCCAAGAAGCAGAACACGGGCAAGATCCACGGCTCGGCGCTCGGCGCCGAGGAGCTCGCGGCGCTCAAGGAGGTGCTCGGCTTCGACCCCGCCGAGACCTTCGCGGTCGCCGACGAGGTCGTCGCGCACACGCGCAAGGCCGTCGAGCGCGGCAAGGAGGCGCACGCCGCCTGGCAGAAGGAGTTCGACGCCTGGGCGGCCGCCAACCCCGAGAAGAAGGAGCTCTTCGACCGCATCCAGTCCGGCCGGCTCCCCGAGGGAGTCGAGGACGCCCTTCCGGTGTTCGAGGCGGGCAAGGACCTCTCCACGCGCGCCGCGAGCGGCAAGGTCCTCGGCGCGCTCGGCGCCGTCATCCCGGAGCTGTGGGGCGGGTCGGCGGACCTCGCCGAGTCGAACCTCACGACGATCGAGGGGGCGAAGTCGTTCATCCCCGCGCAGTGGTCGACCCACGAGTGGTCGGGCGACCCGTACGGGCGCGTGCTGCACTTCGGCATCCGCGAGCACGCGATGGCCGCGATCCTCAACGGCATCGTCCTGCACGGCAACACGCGTCCCTTCGGCGGCACCTTCCTCATCTTCAGCGACTACATGCGCCCCGCCGTGCGCCTCGCGGCCCTCATGAAGGTGCCGTCGGTGTTCGTGTGGACGCACGACTCGGTCGCCCTCGGCGAGGACGGACCGACCCACCAGCCGATCGAGCAGCTCACGACCCTGCGCGCCATCCCGGGCCTCGACATCGTGCGCCCCGCGGACGCGAACGAGGTCGCGTGGGCGTGGAAGACGATCCTCGAGCGCCGCGGCGGTCCCGCCGGGATCGCGCTCAGCCGCCAGAACCTGCCCGTGTTCGCGCGGGGCGAGGGCGCGGCCGACGGCGACACGCTCGCGTCCGCCGCGAACGTCGTGCGGGGCGCGTACGTCCTCGCCGAGGCGCCCGGCGGCACGCCCGACGTCATCCTGCTCGCGACGGGCTCCGAGGTGCAGTTCGCGCTCGAGGCGCGCGAGCAGCTCGCCGCCGAGGGCATCAAGGCCCGCGTCGTCTCGTTCCCGAGCCAGGAGTGGTTCGAGGAGCAGGACGCGGAGTACCGCGAGTCCGTGCTGCCCTCGTCCATCACGGCGCGCGTCTCCGTCGAGGCGGGTCTCGCGCTCACCTGGGCCCCCTACCTGGGCGTCGACGGGCGCGCCGTCTCGATCGAGCACTTCGGCGCGTCGGCCGACTACAAGACGCTCTACCGCGAGTTCGGCATCACGACCGAGCACGTCGTGGCCGCCGCCAAGGAATCCCTCGCCGCCGCGAGCAACTGACCCGAACCCCCTCCACGGAAGAAGATCCCATGTCCGACACCTCCAAGACCGCCGAGCTCTCCGCGCTCGGGGTCAGCATCTGGCTCGACGACCTCTCGCGTGAGCGCATCACCTCCGGCGGCCTCGAGAAGCTCATCGCCGAACGCGACGTCGTCGGGGTCACGACGAATCCGACGATCTTCGCGACGGCTCTCGCCAAGGGCCAGGCCTACGACGCGCAGGTCGCCGAGCTCGCGGCGACCGGGGCGAGCGTCTCGGACGCCGTGTTCGAGATCACGACGGACGACGTGGCCACCGCGTCGGACATCTTCCGGCCCGTCTACGAGGCGACCGGCGGTGTCGACGGCCGGGTGTCGATCGAGGTCGAGCCCGGCCTCGCCCACGACGCCGCGGGCACGATCGCACAGGCCGAGCAGCTGTGGGCGAAGGTCGACCGTCCCAACGCGATGATCAAGATCCCCGCGACGATCGAGGGTCTCGAGGCCATCACCGAGACGATCGCGAAGGGGATCAGCGTCAACGTCACGCTCATCTTCAGCCTCGAGCGTCACCGCCAGGTCATCCACGCCTACCTCGACGGCCTCGAGAAGGCCCGGGCGGCCGGCATCGACCTCTCGACCATCCAGTCCGTCGCCTCGTTCTTCGTCTCGCGCGTCGACACCGAGATCGACAAGCGCCTCGAGGCGATCGGCACGGACGAGGCGCTCGCGCTCAAGAGCAAGGCGGGCGTCGCGAACGCGCAGCTCGCCTACCAGCTCTTCGAGCAGGAGTTCGCGACCGACCGCGCGAAGGCGCTGCTCGCGGCGGGAGCCAAGCTGCAGCGCCCGCTGTGGGCCTCGACGGGTGTCAAGGACCCGGCGCTCCCCGACACGCTCTACGTCACGGAGCTCGCCGTCTCGGGCGTCGTCAACACGATGCCCGAGAAGACCCTCGAGGCGACCTACGATCACGCGCCGCTGCACGGCGACGCGGTGACGGGCTCCTACGCCGAGGCGCGTCAGGTGCTCGACGACCTCGCCGCGCTCGGCGTCGACTACGACGACGTCACGGCGACGCTCGAGCGCGAGGGCGTGGAGAAGTTCATCGTCTCGTGGAACGAGCTGCTCGACACGGTCACGGCGGCGCTGGAGGCGGCGAAGTGACCGTCACGGTCGCCGTGACGGGAGCGGCGGCCGAGGCCGTCGAGCGGCACGTCCCGCAGCTCGTCATCGACGGAGTCGCGGGCCGCATCACGACGCTCGACGCCACCCTGTGGGGCCCCGAGGCCGAGGAGGAGGCGTCGAAGCGCCTCGGGTGGACGGAGGCCGTCGCGGTCTCCGAGGGGCTCGTCGCGGACATCCTCGCGCTGCGCGACGACCTGCGCGCGAAGGGCGTGACCCACATCGTGCTCGGCGGCATGGGCGGCTCCTCGCTCGCGCCCGAGGTCATCGCGAACACCTACGGCGTCGCCCTCACGGTGCTCGACTCGACCGATCCCGCGCAGGTGCGCTCGGCACTCGAGGACCGCCTCGCCGAGACGGCCGTCGTGATCTCGTCGAAGTCGGGCTCGACCGTCGAGACCGACAGCCAGAAGCGCGTCTACGAGCAGGCCTTCCGTGACGCGGGCATCGACCCGACCGAGCGGATCATCGTCGTGACCGACCCGGGCTCGCCGCTCGACGCGTCGGCGCGGGCCGACGGCTACCTCGTCTTCAACGCCGACCCGAACGTGGGAGGTCGGTACTCGGCCCTGACCGCCTTCGGTCTCGTTCCCACGGGCCTCGCGGGCGTCGACATCGCGGAGCTCCTCGACGAGGCGCAGGCCGTCTCGCTCGAGCTCGCGCTCGACTCCGAGCAGAACCCCGGTCTCGTGCTGGGCGCCGCGATCGCCGGCACCACTCCCCTGCGCGACAAGCTCGGCATCGTCTCCGACGGCACCCACATCGTGGGGTTCGGCGACTGGGTCGAGCAGCTCATCGCGGAGTCGACCGGCAAGGAGGGCACCGGCATCCTCCCCGTCGTCCTCGACCCGGACTCGTACGAGGTGACCGCAGGACTGCCCGACATGCAGATCGTGCGTCTCGTCGCGAACGAGCGGGAGACACGCGAGGTGCGCGAGGGCGAGGTCGAGGTCTCCGGCTCGCTCGGCGGCCAGCTGCTCGTCTGGGAGTACGCCACCGCGGTCGCGGGACGCCTCCTCGGCATCAACCCCTTCGACCAGCCCGACGTCGAGTCGGCCAAGATCGCCGCCCGGGGACTCCTCGACGCGCGCCCCGAGCCCACGTCCGCGCTCTTCACGAGCGACGGCATCGAGGTGCGCACCGCAGGCGGCCTCGAGATCGCCGACGAGACCCTCGACGGGGCGATCGACGCGCTGATCGCCGCCCTTCCCGCGGACGGCTACGTCTCGGTGCAGGCGTACCTCGACCGCCAGGCGTTTCCGGGTCTCCCCGCCATCCGCGATGCGCTCGCGCGTCGCGCGGGTCGTCCGGTGACCTTCGGATGGGGGCCGCGCTTCCTGCACTCGACGGGCCAGTACCACAAGGGCGGTCCCGCGGTCGGCGTGTTCCTCCAGATCGTCGGCGCGGGCGAGCGCGACCTCGAGATCCCCGGCCGTCCCTTCACGTTCGGGCAGCTCATCCAGGCGCAGGCCGCGGGTGACGCGAGCGTGCTCGCCGAGCACGGGCGTCCCGTGCTGACCCTCACGCTCCCGCACGTGGTCGACGGCGTCGCGACGCTGCGCGACCGGATCGGCTGACCATGCCGGCGGAGATCACGCGGGACGTCAACCCGCTCCGGATCGCCTCCGATCGTCGCCTCAACCGGATCGCGGGCCCGTCGAGCCTCATCATCTTCGGCGTGACGGGAGACCTGTCGCGCAAGAAGCTCATGCCGGCCGTCTACGACCTCGCGAACCGCGGCCTGCTGCCGCCCGGCTTCGGTCTCGTGGGCTTCGCGCGACGCGACTGGGAGGACGAGGACTTCGAGAAGGTCGTGCACGACGCGGTCAAGCAGTACGCGCGCACCCCCTTCGACGAGGACGTGTGGCGCCAGCTCCGGCAGGGCATCCGCTTCGTTCAGGGCGAGTTCGACGACGACAGCGCGTTCGACCGCCTCACGCAGACGCTCCGCGACCTCGACGCGCATCGCGGAACCATGGGCAACCACGCCTTCTATCTCTCGATCCCGCCGAAGTCGTTCCCGCTCGTCACGGAGCAGCTGCGCCGCTCGGGACTCGCCGAGCAGGTGCCGGGCCAGTGGCGGCGCGTCGTCATCGAGAAGCCGTTCGGGCACGACCTGCAGTCGGCGCGCGAGCTCAACGACGTCGTCGAGTCGGTGTTCCCGCCCGACAGCGTCTTCCGGATCGACCACTACCTGGGCAAGGAGACGGTCCAGAACATCCTGGCCCTCCGCTTCGCGAACCAGCTCTACGAGCCCATCTGGAACGCCAACTACGTCGACCACGTGCAGATCACGATGGCCGAGGACATCGGCGTCGGCGGCCGTGCGGGCTACTACGACGGCATCGGCGCCGCGCGCGACGTCATCCAGAACCACCTCCTGCAGCTGCTCGCCCTCACGGCCATGGAGGAGCCCGTGTCGTTCGACGCGGCCGACCTCCGCGCCGAGAAGGAGAAGGTGCTCTCGGCGGTCCACCTGCCGAAGGACCTCTCCACCGCCACGGCGCGCGGCCAGTACGCCGGCGGGTGGCAGGGCGGCGAGAAGGTCGTCGGATTCCTCGACGAGGACGGCATGAACCCGCACTCCGTCACGGAGACGTACGCCGCCCTCAAGCTCGAGATCAACACGCGCCGCTGGGCGGGCGTGCCGTTCTACCTGCGCGCCGGCAAGCGGCTCGGCCGTCGCGTCACCGAGATCGCGGTGGTGTTCAAGCGCGCACCCCAGTACCTCTTCGCCGAGTCGCAGACCTCGGCGCTCGGGTCGAACGCCCTCGTGATCCGCGTGCAGCCGGACGAGGGGGTCACCATCCGCTTCGGCTCGAAGGTGCCGGGCGCGGGCATGCAGGTGCGCGACGTGACGATGGACTTCGGCTACGGGCACGCCTTCACGGAGGCGAGCCCCGAGGCCTACGAGCGCCTCATCCTCGACGTGCTGCTCGGCGACCCGCCGCTCTTCCCCCGCCACGAGGAGGTCGAGCTCAGCTGGAAGATCCTCGACCCGATCGAGGACTACTGGGCCTCGCTCGGCGGCCCGCTCGAGCAGTACAAGCCCGGCACCTGGGGTCCCGCATCCGCCGACGAGCTGCTGGCTCGCGACGGCCGCACCTGGCGTCGTCCCTGATCCGGAGAGAACCATGATCGTCGACCTTCCCGACACGACCACGAGCGCCATCTCGAAGGCGCTCGTCAAGATCCGCGAGGAGGGCGGCGCGGTCGCCCTGGGCCGCGTGCTGACCCTCGTGATCGCGACGACCCTCGGCGAGGAGGAGGAGGCCATCGAGGCGGCCAACGACGCATCGCGCGAGCACCCGATGCGCGTCATCGTGCTCTCGCGGCGCTCCGAGCCGACCGACGAGGACGCGCGCCTCGACGGCCAGATCCGCGTCGGCGGCGACGCCGGTGCGAGCGAGGTCATCGTGCTGCGCGCCTACGGAGCGGCGGCGTCGGACGAGGAGAGCCTCGTCATGAGCCTCCTGCTCTCCGACGCGCCCGTCGTGGTGTGGTGGCCGCGCGAGGCGCCCGCGGTGCCGAGCGCATCCGCGCTCGGCCGCATCGCGCAGCGGCGCATCACCGACGCGGCCGAGCACTCGGACCCGGTCGAGGCGCTCGCCACGATCGGCCGCGGCTACCGCCCGGGCGACACGGACTTCGCGTGGACGCGCCTCACCCTGTGGCGCGCGCAGCTCGCGGCCGTGCTCGACCAGCCCCCGTACGAGCCAGTCGAGCGCATCGCCGTGAGCGGGTCATCAGACTCCCCCTCGACCGAGCTGCTCGCCGCGTGGCTGCGGCTCCAGCTCGACGCCCCCGTCGAGCTCGAGACGACGGACGCGCGGGGCTCGACCGGCATCCACGGCGTCACGCTCTCGCGCGCCTCGGGCGACATCCGTCTCGAGCGTGCGCAGCCCGGCATCGCGACACTCGAACAGCCGAACCAGCCGACGCACGACATCTCCCTCCCCCGCCGCAACCTGCGCGACTGCCTCGCCGAGGAATTGCGTAGGCTCGACCCCGACGACCTCTTCGGTGAGGTCGTGCAGAAGGGGCTCGCGCTGCTCGAGGCGCCCGTCACGGGAGCCGCGCCCGAAGGGAAGTGACCGTGAGCGATCGCCGTGTGCGGGTCTACGACGACAAGGCCGGGCTCTCCGCCGCCGTCGCGGCCCGGTTCTTGAGACGGATGCGCGACATCCTCGACGAGAAGCCCGAGGCGCACGTCGTCCTCACGGGCGGCACGATGGGCGAGGCCGTCCTCGCCGACGTCGCCTCGTCGAAGCTGCGGGACAAGGTCGACTGGGCGCGCGTCACCTTCTGGTGGGGCGACGAACGCTACCTGCCGAAGGGCGACCCCGATCGCAACGAGACGCAGGCGCGACGCGCGCTGCTCGATTCCCTCGAGCTGCGTGCCGAACAGGTCAGGCCGTTCCCCGCCCACGGCGAGCACGCCTCGATCGACGAGGCCGCGGCGGCGTACGCCGCGGAGCTCGCCTCCGCCGCGCCGGAGGGCGCCGCCCATCCCGTCTTCGACATCACGTTCCTCGGCGTCGGACCCGACGGCCACGTCGCCTCGCTCTTCCCCGATCACGACGCGGTGCGCGACCGCCACAACGTCGTGCTCGCCGAGACCTCGTCGCCCAAGCCGCCGCCCGAGCGCCTGACCCTCACGCTCCCCGTCATCAACTCGTCGGAGCGCGTCTGGCTCGTGCTCGCGGGTGCCGACAAGGCAGGTGCGCTCGGACTCGCCCTCGCCGACGCGAACCCGGCGGACGTACCCGTCGCGGGGGTGCACGGCAAGCTGCGCACCGTGTTCTTCGTCGACGCCGCCGCCGCCGCGGAGGTGCCGGAGAATCTGCTCACGCGTGAGCGGTTCTGGACCGCGGCGCACGAACTCCCCCAGCCCTGACGCACCGCCCTCGGCGCGACGTCGGCGCGAGGGGGCTCAGGACGCGGGAGCGGTGGTGCCGCGACGCTCGCGGAGCTGCTGCAGCGCGTCCTCGAGGATCTGCTGCGCCTCGGCCTCCGTGCGACGCTCCTTCACATAGGCGAGGTGCGTCTTGTAGGGCTCGGTCTTCTGAAGCGCGGGCGGGTTGTCCTTGTCGCGACCCGCGGGCAGCCCGGTCGAGGGGCTGTCGATGATCTCGGGGATCTCCTCCTCGGGGAGGTTCGCCGCGAAGTAGCGCACGGTCTCGTTGCCGAGCGCGTCCCAGTACGAGACCGCGATGCGGTCCGCGTGGTAGCCGCGATCCTGCTCCCCCATGGGGCCGGATCCGACACGGGAACCGCGGATGGCGCTGCCGCCAGATGCCATAGTTCTCTCCTCGTGTGGTGGTCGCGGCGGCGGCTAGACGCCGACGCCGAACTTGGTGAGAAGGCCGAGCACCACGATGGAGAAGAACCACGTGATACCGAGCGCGACCGTGATGCGGTTGAGGTTGCGCTCCGCGACGCCCGAGGCGCCCAGATTGCTCGTCACACCGCCGCCGAACATGTCCGACAGCCCGCCCCCGCGGCCCTTGTGCAGCAGGATGAGGAGGGTCAGCAGGAGGCTCGTGATGCCGAGCAGGATCTGGAAGGCGACCTGCACGATCGACCAGAGAACGTCCATGACGAGTGTCTTCCTGACTTTCGGGCTTGCGGGTCGGCCATAGGGCCGACGTTCAGTATAAGCGAGGGCGCCGTTCAGAGCGTTCCGACGTGGCTCTTGAAGCGCACGATGCTCGCGAACTCCTCGAGCTGGAGGCTCGCTCCGCCGACGAGCGCGCCGTCGACATCCGGCTCCTTGAGGAAGCCGGCGATGTTCGACGCCTTCACCGAGCCGCCGTACAGGATGCGGGTGGCAGCCGCGACCTCGTCGCCCTGCACCTCGGCGAGGAGCGCGCGGAGCGCCTCGCAGACCTGCTGCGCCTGGGCGCTCGTGGCGGCCTGGCCGGAGCCGATGGCCCACACGGGCTCGTACGCGACGACGATCTGCTTGCCGGGGACCGCGCCCTCGAGCGCCGTGCGCAGTTGGGCGACGGGGACGGCGCTCGGGCCGTGCTGCTCGAGATCCTCCGCGGTCTCCCCCACGCAGATCACGGGCACGAGACCGTGACGATGCGCGGCGGCCACCTTCGCGGCGACGATCTCGTCCGTCTCGCCGTGGTACTGGCGGCGCTCGGAGTGGCCGATGATGACGTAGGACGCGTCGAGGGCCGCGAGGAACGCACCCGAGATCTCGCCCGTGTAGGCGCCGGAGTCGTGCTGGGAGAGATCCTGCGCACCGAAGCCGAGCTCGAGCTTGTCGCCCTCGATGAGGGTCTGCACCGAGCGGAGGTCGGTGAACGGCGGGAAGACCGCGACCTCGACGTCCGAGAAGTCGTGGTTCTTGTCCTTGAGCGTCCACGCGAGCTTCTGCACGAAGGCGATCGCCTGCAGGTGGTCGAGGTTCATCTTCCAGTTGCCGGCGATGAACGGGGTACGGGTGGTCATCAGTTCTCCCAGCCGAGCACCTCGAGGCCCGGCAGTCTCTTGCCCTCGAGGAACTCGAGGCTCGCGCCTCCGCCCGTCGAGACGTGTCCGAATTGGTCGTCCGAGAAGCCCAGCTGGCGGATCGCCGCGGCGGAGTCCCCGCCGCCGACGACGCCGAGGCCGTCGACGTGGGTGAGCGCTTCGGCGACCGCGCGCGTGCCCGCCGCGAAGGCGGGGAACTCGAACACGCCCATCGGACCGTTCCAGAACACGGTCTTCGAGGCGCGCACGCGCTCGGCGAAGGCGGCCGCGGTGACGGGGCCGATGTCGAGGCCGATCCCCGAGGCGCCGAATGGCGTGTCCTCGATAGCATCGGCCGGAGCCACGACGTGCTCGGCGTCCGCCGAGAAGGCGGACGCGACCACGACATCCGTCGGCAGCACGAGCTCGACGCCGCGCTCGGCCGCCTCGGCGAGGTAGCCGCGGACGGTGTCGAGCTGGTCCTCCTCGAGCAGGCTCGAGGCGACCTTGTGGCCCTGGGCCGCGAGGAACGTGAAGAGCATGCCGCCGCCGATGAGCAGGGCGTCGACGCGCGGCAGGAGGTGCCCGATGACGCCGAGCTTGTCGGACACCTTCGAGCCGCCGAGCACGACCGTGTACGGCCGCTCCGGGTTCTCCGTGAGCTTGTCGAGCACCTCGAGCTCCGAGGCGATGAGCAGGCCCGCGGCGCTCGGCAGCGCCTTCTCGAGCTCGTAGACGCTCGCCTGCTTGCGGTGGACGACACCGAAGCCGTCCGACACGACGACGTCGCCGAGGGCCGCGAGACGGGCCGCGAAGGCCTCGCGCTCGGCTGCGTCCTTCGACGCCTCGCCCGGGTTGAACCGCAGGTTCTCGAGGAGCACGACGCCGGGGGTCGGAGCTGCGTCGATGACGCCGGCGGCCGACTCCCCCACCGTCTCCGGCGAGAACGCGACGTCGACGCCGAGCAGCTCACCGAGCCGCACCGCGACGGGCGCGAGCGAGTACTTGGGGTCGGGGGCGCCCTCCGGACGACCGAGGTGGCTCATCACGACGACCTTCGCGCCCTTCTCGAGGAGAAGGCGGATGGTGGGAACGGATGCGCGCACGCGCCCGTCGTCGGTGATGACACCGTCCTTGAGAGGAACGTTGAGGTCGCACCGCAGGAGCACGACCTTGCCGGACAGCTCTCCGAGGCTGTCGATCGTCCGGAGGGTCATCGCTTAGAGGCGCTCGGCGACGTACTCGGTGAGATCGACGAGGCGGTTCGAGTAGCCCCACTCGTTGTCGTACCAGGACGACAGCTTCACCTGGTCGCCGATGACGCGCAGCAGGCCGGCGTCGAAGATCGACGAGTGCGGGTCGGTGACGATGTCGCTCGAGACGATCTCGTCCTCCGTGTACTTGAGGATGCCCTTGAGCTTGCCCTCGGCCGCCTCCTTGTAGACCGCCTTGATCTCGTCGACGGTCGCCGACTTGGTCGCGGTGACCGTGAGGTCGGTGATCGAGCCGGTCGGCACCGGCACGCGGAGCGCGAAGCCGTCGAGCTTGCCGACGAGCTCCGGGAGCACGAGGCCGATGGCCTTCGCGGCGCCCGTGGAGGTCGGCACGATGTTGATCGCGGCGGCACGCGCGCGGCGCAGGTCGCTGTGCGGGCCGTCCTGCAGGTTCTGGTCGGCGGTGTAGGCGTGCACGGTCGTCATGAGGCCGCGCTCGATGCCGAAGGCGTCGTTGAACACCTTCGCGAGCGGCGCGAGGCAGTTCGTGGTGCACGACGCGTTCGAGATGATGTTGTGCTTCTCGGGGTCGTAGCTGTCCTCGTTGACGCCCATGACGAACGTCGCGTCCTCGCCCGTCGCGGGGGCCGAGATGAGCACCTTCTTCGCGCCGCCGCCGTCGATGTGCTTGCGGGCGTCGGCGGCCTTCGTGAAGCGGCCGGTCGACTCGATGACGATGTCGACGCCGTAGTCCGACCACGGGAGGGCGGCGGGGTCGCGCTCCTCGAACACGCGGATGGCCTTGCCGTTCACGACGATGTTCTCGTCGTCGTACTCGACCTCGGCACCGAGACGACCCGTGATCGAGTCGTACTTGAGAAGGTGCGCGAGCGTCTTGTTGTCCGTGAGGTCATTCACGGCGACGATCTCGAGGTCGCTCCCCTGGGCGAGGGCGGCGCGGAAGTAGTTGCGACCGATCCGGCCGAAGCCGTTGATGCCGATCTTGACGGACACGAGTTCTCCTTGGTGAGCGCGGGGCTCGATGTGTCTGGTGTGTGGGGGTGAGAGCGGCACGCGGCCGGGGCGCGGGCCCCGGCCGCGTCGCCTGGCTACGACAGTAGCAGCAGGCCCGCGGCGCCCGAGCGCGCGGCCTCGAAGCGAGCAGCCGCATCCGCCCAGTTGGCGATGTTCCAGAAGGCCTTGACGTAGTCCGCCTTGACGTTGACGTAGTCGAGGTAGAACGCGTGTTCCCACATGTCGAGCTGCAGGATGGGCGTGATGCCGAGCGGCGTGTTGTTCTGCTGGTCGTAGAGCTGGTGGACGAGCAGGCGGGAGCCCACCGGGTCCCACGCGAGCACGGCCCAGCCGGAGCCCTGGAGGCTGTTCGCCGCGGCGCTGAACTGGCCGACGAACTTGTCGAACGAGCCGAAGTACTCGTCGATCGCGGCGGCGAGCTCGCCGACCGGCTTGTCGCCCCCGTCCGGCGAGAGGTTCTTCCAGAAGATGGAGTGGTTGACGTGGCCGCCCAGGTGGAAGGCGAGGTCCTTCTCGAGCTTCGGGATGTTGGTGAAGTCACCCGAGTCGCGGGCCTCCTCGAGCTTCTCGAGGGCGGTGTTCGCGCCCGCGACGTAGGCCGCGTGGTGCTTGTCGTGGTGCAGCTCCATGATGCGCGCGCTGATGCTCGGCTCGAGCGCTGCGTAGTCGTAGGGCAGATCCGGGAGGCTGTAGACGGCCATGGGTTCTCCTTCTTTCCTTCTGTGAGGTCCGCGCCCGGGCTACTCGTCGTACTCGGGCGGCAGGTTCGCGTCGGTGCCGGGCACGCCGAGCTCGACGGCGCGCTTGTCGGCCATTGCGAGCAGGCGGCGGATGCGGCCGGCGACCGCATCCTTGGTCATGGGCGGGTCGGCGAAATGGCCGAGCTCGTCGAGGCTCGCGTCGCGGTGGCCGAGGCGCAGCTCGCCCGCGTAGCGCAGGTGGTCGGGCACCTCGTCGCCGAGGATCTCGAGGGCGCGCTCGACGCGCGCGCACGCCGCGACGGCCGCCTGCGCGGATCGGCGCAGGTTCGCGTCGTCGAAGTTCACGAGGCGGTTGGCGGTGGCGCGCACCTCGCGGCGCTGACGCAGCTCCTCCCACGCGGCGACCGCCTCTGCGGCGCCCATGAGGCGCAGCATCGCGGCGATCGCCTCGCCCTCGCGGATGACCACGCGGTGGACGCCGCGCACCTCGCGCGCCTTGGCCGGGATGCGCAGTCGACCGGCGGCGCCGACGAGCGCCATCGCGGCCTCGTTGCCCGGGCAGACGACCTCGAGCGCGGCGGAACGGCCGGGGTCGGTCAGCGTGCCCCGCGCGAGGAAGGCGCCGCGCCAGATGGCGGCGAGGTCCTCGCGGTTGCCCGTCGTGAGGCGGTTGGGGAGGCCGCGGATGGGGCGGCGGCGTGCATCGAGGAGACCGGTCTGGCGGGCGAGGGTCTCGCCGCCGTCGACGACGCGCACGACGTAGCTCGCTCCCTTGCCGGGACCCGAGCTGATGACCTTGCCCTCGGAGCGGACGCCGTACAGCTCGGCGAGGTCGCGGCGCACGCGCTTCGCGACCTTTTGGGAGTCGAGCTCCGCCTCGACCGCGATGCGGCCGGAGATGATGTGCAGGCCCCCTGAGAACCGCAGGAGCGCCGCGAGCTCCGCCGCGCGCACGCTCGTCTTGGCGACCTCGACGGCGACGAGCTCGTCCTTCACGTCCGCCGTCAATGCCACGCGCCCATCCTCGTTCCTCGTCCCTGTGCCGTCGTCATGTCACTCGCGTCCGAGATCGCGATGCCGCACCGTGACCGAGACCCCGGGGAGCGCGCGGAGGCGGCGCGCCACCTCCTCGGCGACCGCAACGGAGCGGTGCTTGCCGCCCGTGCATCCCATGGCGATCGTAGCGTGACGCTTGTTCTCCCGCCGGTAGCCGTCTGCCACCGCGGTGAGGGCTGCCACGTAGTGTTCGACGAACTCGGGTGCGTCCGGCTGGCTCAGCACGTAGTCGCTCACGCGCTCGTCGAGGCCCGTGAGGGGGGCGAGCTCCGGCACCCAGAAGGGGTTGGGGAGGAAGCGCAGATCGGCGACCATGTCGGCGTCGGGCGGCAACCCGTACTTGAAACCGAAGCTCATGACCGTGAGCTTGAGCGACGGCGCGGATTCCTCGCCGAAGAGCTCGGCGACGCGCGTCGCGAGCTGGTGGATGTTGAGGTCGGTCGTGTCGATCACGAGGTCGCTCTGCTCGCGCAGGCCCGCCATGCGGGTGCGCTCGGCGACGATGCCGTCGAGCAGGGTGCCGTCGCCCTGCAGCGGGTGCGGGCGACGAACCTGCTCGAAGCGCCGCACGAGTGCGGCGTCCGTCGCGTCGAGGAAGACGAGACGGGCCTCGCTCGTGGCGCGGAGGTCCTCGATGGTGTGCTGCGCGTCGGCGAAGAGCCGCCCACCGCGCACGTCGATGACGGCCGCGATCTTGGGGATCGCCTCGCCCGTGTGGGCGCCGAGGTCGACGAGGGGGCGCAGCATCTGGGGCGGAAGGTTGTCGACGACGTACCAGCCGAGGTCCTCGAGGGCGTTGGCGACCGTCGAGCGACCCGCCCCGGACATGCCGGTCACGATGAGCATCTCGCGTGCGTTCGCGTCGCTCATGCCTCGTCTTCCTGCTCGTCCGGGTTGCCGGCGCCCTCGACGGGCACCGATCCCAGCCTAGCGACGACGGCGGCCGCGAGTTGCGGCCCGATGCCCCGGACGCCGGCGATCTCCTCGGCGGTCGCAGCGCGCAGGCGGCGCACCGAGCCGAAGTGCCGCAGGAGCTCCTTGGAGCGCGCGGGGCCGAGCCCCGGGATCTCGGAGAGCACCGTGCCGATGTCCGCGCGGCGCTTCTGCCGTTGGAAGGTGATCGCGAAGCGGTGCGCCTCGTCGCGGATGCGCTGCAGCAGGAAGAGGGCCTCGCTGCCGCGCGGGAGGATGACGGGGAACTCGTCGTCGGGCACCCACACCTCCTCGAGGCGCTTTGCGAGCCCGACGAGCGGGATGTCGATGCCGAGCTCGTCGAGCACGGCGGCCGCCGCCTGCACCTGCGGCTGCCCGCCGTCGACGATGATGAGGCCGGGACGGTACGCGAAGCGGCGCTTCGGGCGCGTGCCCTCCTCACCCTCCGGGGCGTCGTCCTCCTCGAGGCGCACGAGCCGACGGCGCAGCACCTGCGCGAGCGACTCGGTGTCGTCGACGGTTCCGTTGACCGCGAACTTGCGGTAGTCGCTCTTCTTGGGGAGCCCGTCCTCGAACACCACCATGGAGGCGACGACGTTCGTGCCTCCGAGGTGCGAGACGTCGTAGCACTCCATGCGCAGGGGCGCCTCGGCGAGCCCGAGCGCCTCCTGCAGTTCGGTGAGCGCCCGCGAGCGTGCGACGTAATCCGCCGTGCGCCGGGTCTTGTACAGGGCGAGCGCCTGCTTCGCATTGAGCGTCGCCGTCTGGAGCACGGCGGCCTTATCGCCGCGCTGCGCGGTCTTGAGCGTGACGGACCCGCGTTCGCGTCGCCCGGCGAGCCACTGCTCGAGCGCCGCCGCGTCGTCGGGGAGCACGGGAACCACGATCTCGCGCGGCGGCGGCTCGGTCTCGTATGCCGTCTCGAGCACCGACTCGACGAGCTCCCCTGAGGTGATGTCGAGCTCCTTGTCGACGACCCAGCTGCGCACACCGCGGATGCGACCGCCGCGCACCGTGAACTGCTGGACGGCGGCCGCGAGCTCGTCCTCCTCGATGCCGAAAACGTCGAGGTCGGTCCCGTCGGGAAGCACGACAGCGCTCTTGTCGAGCACGTTCTCGAGCGCCTGGATGCGGTCGCGGATCTTCGCGGCGCGCTCGTACTCGAACGCGTTCGCGGCGTCCTTCATCTCCCGCTGCAGGAGGGCGATGACGCTGCGGTCGTGGCTCGCCATGAACGAGACGAACTGATCGACGATCTCGCGATGCTCCTCGATCGAGACCTTGTGCGAGCAGGGGCCCCCGCAGCGACCGATCTGCCCGGGGAAGCACGGGCGGCCCGTCTGCATCGCGCGCTTGTAGCTGCCGTCCGAGCACGTGCGGATCGGGAACGCCTTGATCATGAGGTCGATGGTCTCCCGTACGGCCCAGACCTTCGGGTACGGGCCGAAGTACCGTGCCCCCGGGATGCGGCGGTTGCGGGTGACCATGACGCGCGGCGCCTCATCGGCGAGCGTCACGACGAGGTAGGGGTAGCTCTTGTCGTCGCGGAACTTGACGTTGTACGGCGGGGAGAACTCCTTGATCCAGGTGTACTCGAGCTGGAGCGCCTCCACGTCGCTCGCGACGACGGTCCACTCCACCTGGGATGCCGACAGCACCATATGTCGGGTGCGCTCGTGCAGGCTGCGGAGCGGTTGGAAATAGTTGGCGAGCCGCTGGCGGAGGTTGACGGCCTTGCCCACGTAGAGGATGCGCCCGGAGGCATCCGAGAACCGGTAGACACCCGGCGCGGTCGGGATCTCCCCCGGCTTCGGGCGCCAGGGCAGCACGTCCGCGCGCGACGCGGAGGCCACGCTCAGCCTGCCTTCCGGCGGCCCTGCCCCGCGGCCTCCGCGTCGAGGAGCTCGGCGAGGAACACCCCGGTGTGGCTCTTCGGGTTCCGGGCGACCTGTTCGGGTGTGCCGGTCGCGACGACCGTGCCGCCGCCCGAGCCACCCTCGGGACCGAGGTCGATGAGCCAGTCGGCGCTCTTGATGACGTCGAGGTTGTGCTCGATGACGATGACCGTGTTGCCCTTGTCGACGAGCCCGTTCAGCACCTCGAGCAGCTTGCGCACGTCCTCGAAGTGGAGGCCCGTCGTCGGCTCGTCGAGCACGTAGACGCTACGGCCGTTCGACCGCTTCTGCAGTTCGGTCGCGAGCTTGACGCGCTGGGCCTCGCCGCCCGAGAGGGTCGTCGCGCTCTGGCCGAGACGCACGTAGCCGAGCCCGACGTCGACGAGGGTCTTGAGATAGCGGTGGATCGCGGTGATGGGCTCGAAGAACTCGGCCGCCTCGGAGATCGGCATGTCGAGCACCTCGGCGATGTTCTTGCCCTTGTAGTGCACCTGGAGGGTGTCGCGGTTGTAGCGAGCCCCGTGGCACACCTCGCACACGACGTAGACGTCGGGCAGGAAGTTCATCTCGATCTTGATCGTGCCGTCGCCCGCGCAGTTCTCGCAGCGTCCGCCCTTGACGTTGAAGCTGAACCGACCGGGCTGGTAGCCACGCGCCTTCGCCTCGATCGTCTCGGAGAAGAGGGTGCGGATGCGGTCGAAGACGCCCGTGTAGGTCGCGGGGTTGGACCGCGGCGTGCGCCCGATGGGCGCCTGGTCGACGTGCACGACCTTGTCGAGATGCTCGAGGCCCGTCACGCGCTTGTGCCGCCCGGGCACCTGGCGCGCACCGTTGAGCTGGTTGGCGAGCACCTTGTAGAGGATGTCGTTGACGAGGCTCGACTTGCCCGACCCCGAGACGCCCGTGACGGCGACGAAGGCGCCGAGCGGGAAGCTCGCGGTGACGTTCTGCAGGTTGTTGGCCTGTGCACCCTCGACCGTGAGCTGCCGGGAGGGGTCGATCGGACGCCGCGTCTCCGGCATGGCGATCGCGCGCCGCCCCGCGAGGTAGTCGCCCGTGACCGACCCCTGGTTCTCGAGCAGGGCCTCGTAGCCGCCCGAGTGCACGACCTGCCCGCCGTGCTCCCCCGCGCCCGGGCCGATGTCGACGATCCAGTCGGCGGTGCGGATGGTGTCCTCGTCGTGCTCGACGACGATGAGCGTGTTCCCGAGGTTCTTGAGCTTCACGAGCGTCTCGATGAGGCGCCGGTTGTCGCGCTGGTGGAGGCCGATCGACGGCTCGTCGAGCACGTAGAGCACGCCCGTGAGGCCCGAACCGATCTGCGTCGCGAGGCGGATGCGCTGCGCCTCTCCACCCGAGAGGGATCCGGCCGCGCGCGCCATCGTGAGATAGCCGAGCCCCACCTCGAGGAGGAACTCGAGGCGCAGGCGGATCTCGCGCAGCACCTGAGCGGCGATGCGCGCCTCGCGCTCGGAGAGCTCGAGTGCCTCCATGAACGCGTACGAGTCGGTCAGGCTGAGCTCGGCGACATCCGAGATGCTGCGACCCGCCACGAGCACCGCGAGCACCTCGGGCTTGAGGCGCTTGCCGGCGCATACGGGGCACGGCACCTCGCGGAGGTACTCGCCGTAGCGCTGCTGCGACCAGTCGGACTCCGCCTCCTGGTACTTGCGCTCGATGTACGGCATGACGCCCTCGAACCCCGTCGAGTACTTCATGGTGCGGCCGAAGCGGTTGCGCCACTGCACGACGACCTCGAAGTCGTTGCCGTGCAGGATCGCGGTGCGCACCTCCTCGGGGAGCTCGGACCACGGGGTGTCGAGCGAGAAGTCGAGGTCGCGCGCGAGGCCCTGCAGGAGACGCTGGAAGTAGCTGTAGAGCCCCTTGCCGCCCTGGTTCCACGGCAGGATGACGCCCTCGTTGAGCGAGAGGTCGGGGTCGCCGACGACGAGGCTCGTGTCGACGGCCATCTTCGTGCCGAGTCCGGAGCACTCCGGGCATGCGCCGAACGGCGCGTTGAACGAGAACGTGCGCGGTTCGATCTCGGTGAGCTGGATCGGGTGGCCGTTCGGGCAGGAGAGCTTCTCGCTGAAGCTGCGGCGGCGGGTCTTCGACCCCTCGGGCTCGTCGACGAAGTCGATCTCGAGCACGCCGCCCGCCAGCCCGAGAGCGGTCTCGACGGAGTCGGTGAGACGCGTCAGCAGGTCGTCGGCCGCGACGAGACGGTCGACGACGACCGCGATGTCGTGCTTGTACTGCTTCTTGAGCTTGGGCGGGTCCGAGAGCTGCACGACCTCGCCGTCGACGATCGCCCGCGAATAGCCGGACGCCGAGAGCTCCGCGAAGAGGTCGACGAACTCGCCCTTCTTCTGCGAGACGACGGGAGCGAGCACCTGGTATCGCGTGCCGACCGGCAGCTCCATGAGCTGGTCGGCGATCTGCTGCACGGTCTGACGCTGGATGCGCTCACCACAGACGGGACAATGCGGCTCCCCGATGCGCGCCCACAGGAGGCGCATGTAGTCGTAGATCTCGGTGATCGTGCCGACCGTCGAACGCGGATTGCGGTTGGTCGATTTCTGGTCGATCGAGACGGCGGGGCTCAGGCCCTCGATGAAGTCGACGTCGGGCCGGTCGACCTGACCGAGGAACTGGCGCGCGTAGGCGGACAGCGACTCGACGTAGCGGCGCTGGCCCTCCGCGAAGATCGTGTCGAACGCGAGACTCGACTTGCCCGAGCCCGAGAGTCCCGTGAAGACCACGAGTGCGTCGCGCGGGATCTCGAGGTCGACGTCCTTCAGGTTGTGGACGCGTGCGCCTCGGACGCTGAGCTTCTGGCTCCCGGGGACAGGGGTGATCGACACTGAACGGATTCTACCGGCGGGCCCTGACATCCCGCCGGGCGTCAGCGGACGTGGCCCACCGACTCCATCTGCCGCAGTTCCTTCTTGAGCTCGGAGAGCTCGTCGCGCAGGCGCGCGGCCAGTTCGAACTTGAGCTCGCCGGCCGCCTGCAGCATCTGGTCGTTGAGGTCGGCGATGATCGTCTCGAGCTCCGCGGCGCCGGATGCGCCGACGCCCTCGCGACGCAGATTCGGCGTCGGCGCGCGGCGCTTCGAGCCGTCCTGGCCGCGCCGGCCCGCGAGCAGCTTCGCCGTGTCGGCCTCCTCGCGCGCGAGCACCTCGGTGATGTCGGCGATGCGCTTGCGCAGGGGCTGGGGGTCGATGCCGTGCTCGACGTTGTAGGCGATCTGCTTCTCGCGGCGACGGTTCGTCTCGTCGATCGCGAACCTCATCGAGTCGGTGAGCTGGTCCGCGTACATGTGCACCTCGCCCGAGACGTTGCGGGCCGCGCGCCCGATCGTCTGGATGAGCGAGGTCGAGCTGCGCAGGAAGCCCTCCTTGTCGGCGTCGAGGATCGCGACGAGCGACACCTCCGGCAGGTCGAGGCCCTCGCGCAGCAGGTTGATGCCGACGAGCACGTCGTAGACCCCCGCGCGCAACTCGGTGAGGAGCTCCACGCGGCGCAGCGTGTCGACATCCGAGTGGAGGTAGCGCACACGCACGCCGGCCTCGGTGAGGTAGTCGGTGAGCTCCTCGGCCATCTTCTTCGTGAGCGTCGTGACGAGCACGCGCTCGTCGCGCTCGCTCCGCAGCCGGATCTCCTCGAGCAGGTCGTCGATCTGGCCCTTCGAGGGCTTGACGACGATCTGCGGGTCGACGAGCCCCGTGGGGCGGATGATCTGCTCGACGACTCCGTCGCCCATCGAGAGCTCGTAGCGGCCGGGCGTCGCCGAGAGGTAGACCTTCTGACCCACGCGGTCGAGGAACTCCTCCCAGCGCAGCGGGCGGTTGTCGAGCGCGCTCGGCAGACGGAAGCCGTGCTCGACGAGCGTGCGCTTGCGGCTCGCGTCGCCCTCGTACATCGCACCGATCTGGGGCACGGTCACGTGCGACTCGTCGATCACGACGAGGAAGTCGTCGGGGAAGTAGTCGAGCAGCGTGTTGGGCGGCTGCCCCGGGAGGCGCCCGTCGATGTGCCGCGAGTAGTTCTCGATGCCGTTGCAGAAGCCGATCTGCTCCATCATCTCGAGGTCGAAGCCCGTGCGCATGCGCAGGCGCTGCGCCTCGAGCAGCTTGCCCTGCTTCTCGAGCTCGGCGAGACGCTCCGCGAGCTCCTCCTTGATGGTGCGGATGGCGCGCTGCATCGACTCGGGGCTCGCGGCGTAGTGGGTGGCCGGGAAGATCGACACCGACTCCATCCGCTTCATGACCTCGCCCGTGAGCGGGTGCAGGGCGTAGAGCGCCTCGATCTCGTCGCCGAACATCTCGATGCGCACCGCGAGCTCCTCGTAGACGGGGATGATCTCGATCGTGTCGCCGCGCACGCGGAACTTTCCGCGGGAGAAGTCGACGTCGTTGCGCTCGTACTGCATGTTGATGAAGGAGCGCACGAGCTTGTCGCGCGAGATGCGGTCGCCGACCTGGAGGGCGACCATCGCCCCGAGGTACTCCTCCGCGGCGCCGAGGCCGTAGATGCACGACACGGTCGACACGACGACGACGTCGCGGCGGCTGAGGAGGGAGTTGGTGGTCGAGTGCCGGAGCCGCTCGACCTCGGCGTTGATCGACGAGTCCTTCTCGATGAAGGTGTCGGTCTGCGGCACGTACGCCTCGGGCTGGTAGTAGTCGTAATAGCTCACGAAGTACTCGACCGCGTTGTTCGGCATGAGCTCGCGGAACTCGTTCGCGAGCTGCGCCGCGAGCGTCTTGTTGTGCGCGAGCACGAGGGTGGGCCGCTGCACCTGCTCGATGAGCCACGCCGTCGTCGCCGACTTGCCGGTGCCCGTCGCGCCGAGCAGCACGATGTCGCTCTCGCCCGCCTGGACGCGGTGCGCGAGCTCCGCGATGGCGGCGGGCTGATCGCCGCTCGGGGTGTACTCGGAGACGACCTCGAACGGACGCACGGAACGCGTCGGCTGCATGGCTCCAGCCTAGGCACGGCCTCCGACAGCTCGCAGGCTCGCCCACACCCGGTCGACCTGGGCGAGGGTGTCCTCGAGGGACCCGTTCGCGTCGATCACGATGTCCGCGATCGCGAGCCGCGCGGACTCGGGCGCCTGCGCCGCGACGCGCCGGCGCGCCTCCGCCTCGTCGAGGCCGCGGAGCTCGACGAGGCGGCGCACGCGCGTCTCCTCCTCTGCCGAGACGGCGACGACGTGAGCGAACTCGTCCGCGCGTCCCTCCCCGCGCTCGTTCACGAGCAGCGGGACGTCGTACACGACGATCGCGGTGGGGTCGGCGGCGTGGGCGGCGTCGAACAGGGCGCGCGACCGCTCCCCTACCGCGGGATGGGTGATGGCGTTGAGCGTGCGCCGCGCCGCGTCGTCGGCGAAGACGATCGCCCCGAGGGCGGCGCGGTCGAGGCGCCCGTCGGGTGCGATGACATCCGGCCCGAACTCCTCGGCGATGCGGGCGAGGGCCGGGGTGCCCGGCTCGACGACCTCGCGGGCGATGGCATCCGCGTCCACGACGACGGCGCCGAGCGCGGCGAGCCTGCGGGCGACGGTCGATTTGCCGGAGGCGATGCCTCCCGTGAGGGCGACGAGCATGCCTCCATCGTGGCAGGCGCGCACATAGCATGTCGGCATGCTGGAGTTGCTGACGGGAGCCGGGCTCGCGACCGCCGCGGGTCTCAACGCCTACATCCCGTTGCTCGTCATGGGGCTCGCCGCGCGCGTCGACTGGATCGGGCTGCCCGCGGCGTGGACGTGGCTCTCGAACGAATGGGTGCTCGGCATCATCGGCCTGCTGCTCGTCGTCGAGATCGTGGCCGACAAGGTGCCCGCGGTCGACAGCGTCAACGACTGGGTCCAGACGGTCGTGCGTCCCGCATCCGGCGGCATCGTCTTCGCGGGCGGCATCGGCACCGAGACGGTGGCGGTCGACGACCCGGAGAGCTTCTTCTCATCGGGCGCCTGGGTGCCGATCGCGATCGGCATCGGCCTCGCGCTGCTCGTGCACCTCGGCAAGATGGCCGTGCGCCCCGTCGCGAACCTCGCGACGGCCGGTGTCGCCGCTCCCGTGCTGAGCACCGCGGAGGACGGCGTGAGCCTCGGGATGGTCGTGCTCGCGCTCGTCGCGCCGGTGCTCGTGCTGCTCGGGCTCGCGCTCATGGTCGTCGGCTTCGTCGTGCTCTCCCGCTCGGTCCGCCGACGTCGGCGTGCCCGCGCCGAGGCCGCCGCGACGCCGCCCGAGTTCCTGCGCTGAGACGCCGGATGGCCGGCCCCCGAGGGGACCGGCCATCCGGATCGAGCGGGATCGCTCAGGAGTTGCTGCTGAGCTTCTCGCGCAGCGCCGCGAGCGATTCGTCGTCGGCGAGCGTGCCGCCGATCGAGCCCTCCGACGAGAACGAGTTGCCGGAGGGGCGAGCCTCGAGCTCCGCCTCGGCCTCCTCGGCCGCGACGATCTGCTTCTTGTGGGCCTCCCAGCGGGCCTGGGCGGCCGCGTACTCGGCCTCCCACGCGTCGCGCTGGGCCTCGAAGCCCTCGAGCCACTCGCCCGACGTCGGGTCGAAGCCCTCGGGGTACTTGTAGTTGCCCTGCTCGTCGTACTCGGTGACCATGCCGTACAGCGCGGCGAGGCCCGAGTCGAACTCGGTGTTGTGCGGGTCGATGCCCTCGTTCGCCTGCTTGAGCGAGAGGGAGATGCGACGACGCTCGAGGTCGATGTCGATGACCTTGACGAACACCTCGTCGCCGACCGACACGACCTGCTCGGCGAGCTCGACGTGCTTGCCCGAGAGCTCCGAGATGTGCACGAGGCCCTCGATGCCGTCCGCGACGCGCACGAACGCGCCGAACGGGACGAGCTTGGTGACCTTGCCCGGGGCGATCTGGCCGATCGCGTGCGTGCGGGCGAAGACCTGCCACGGGTCCTCCTGCGTCGCCTTGAGCGAGAGCGACACGCGCTCACGGTCGAGGTCGACCTCGAGGATCTCGACGGTGACCTCCTGGCCCACCTCGACGACCTCGGATGCGTGCTCGATGTGCTTCCACGAGAGCTCCGAGACGTGCACGAGGCCGTCCACGCCGCCGAGGT
>JAEYZI010000002.1 GCA_023428065.1 Actinomycetes bacterium
CCTATCACCGGCGCCGCCGGCAGCGCGTCCTCGGCAAGTTGACGCCCGTCGAGTTCGAAGCCATCATGACCACACCGGCCGCGTCCGCGGCCTAACACGAAGAGTCACCAAGACCCTCAGCAGTCCCCCAGGGCTGCAGCTCAGGTGGATCCGCAACCTCCGATGGGGCTGCTGCGGCAAGAGTAGCTAGCTTCTGCAGCTGCTCCAGGCTTGGTGCACCCCTGTCGGAATTGTTGGAGTGTCCCCCTACTCGGCCCACCGTGCCGTCCCCGTTCGGATCGGCGGGACGCCGCGGCGCGTCAGCCGAGCGCGTCGTGGAGGGCGGCGTCGAGCCGGGACGCCGCCTCCGCGTCGCTCGCGCGCAGATCGATGCCGTGGGCCGCCGACGGCACGACGAGCAGCTCCGCGGCGGGCCGAGCCTCGGCCAACTGCCGCACCTGCCCGGTGAACTCCCCGTCGGCGTCGCCGACGATGAGCAGCACGGGCACCTCGACGCCCTCGATCGCGGCGAGGGCGTCGGAGGAGCCGTAGACCGTGGGCGACGAGATCGCGACCACGAGGCTCGGGGTGGGCGAGAGCGAAGGCGTGGCCGCGAGCGCGAACGTGCCGCCCATCGACGCGCCCACGATCGCGTAGTCCCTCACTCCCTCGTCCGTGAGCCACGCGACGGCGGCGCCCATGACGCCCTCCGGCGTGCCGCTGAGACTCGGGATGAAGACCCGGTAGCCCGCATCCGCGAGCTCGCGCCCGAACTCCTCCCACGCGCACGGCCGCTGGCCCGCCTGGTGGGCCAGGATCACGGCACGCTCCCCTGCGCCGAAGGCGAGCGCCTCCGTCGGCAGCGGCGAGTCGCCGAGCGTCAGCACGGTGTCGCCCTCCTGCACGCACGGGGCGATGACGCCCGCGTCGTCCGCCACGGTGTAGGGGACGAGCGGGGCGGGCGCGGCCGACTCGGGCGCCGCCTCCGGGCTCGAGCCCTGGCATGCCGCGAGGGCGAGCGACAGCGCGGCGGCGGCAGCGACGACGGACAGGATGCGCAGACGGGTGTCGGACATGTGGTGGTGGTTCCGTTCTCCTCGTGAGGATGGACGGTAGCAGCTACCCCCGCCGGTGCACACCCGGGCGCGAGCCGCGCGCCTCGCGCGCCGCGACCACCCGCGCCCCGACGGCACGCGCCGCCTCGATGAGCACGACCGCCCCCGCGGCCGTCACCGCCGTCACCGCCCACTCGCCCGGGGTCAGCATCCGGAGCACGAGGAAGTCGCTCACGAGCGGCACGACGAAGACCCCCACGAGCCCCGCGGCCATCACCGCAACGAGGAACGCCTTCCACAGGGTGAACGGCCGGGCCATGAGCACGAGCACCCACAGCCCCGCGACCCCGAGCACCACCGTCGCGCCCGTGCGCATCTCGGCGGCCGGGACGCCCGACCAGGTCATCGCGGCCGCAAACCCCGCGAGGGTCAGCGCGATCGCGCATCCCGTGGGCACCGCGAAGCCGAGCGCGCGCCGCAGGAACCCCGGGCGGTAGGGGCGGCTGTTCGGGATGAGGGCGAGCAGGAACGCGGGGATGCCGATCGTGAGTCCGTCGAGCACCGAGAGCTGGCGGGGGAGGAACGGGAACTCCACCACGGACAGCCCGACGAGCAGCGTCAGCAGCGCCGCCCACACCGTCTTCGAAAAGAACAGCATCGACACCCGCTCGATGTTGGCGAGCACCTGACGCCCCTCGCCGAACACGAGCGGAAGGCGCGAGAACCTGCCCTCGAGCAGCACCATCCGCGCCACCGCGCGGGCCGCGGGCGCACCCGTCGACATCGCGATCCCGATGTCGGCGGCCTTGAGCGCCGGGATGTCGTTCACGCCGTCGCCGATCATCGCCACCGTGTGACCGGCGTCCTGGAGCGCCTGCGTGAGCTCGCGCTTCTGATCGGGCGTGATGCGCCCCACCACGAGGTGCGACTCGGCAGCCTCCCGCAGCGCCGCCGGGTCGTCGGGCAGTTCCCGCGCGTCGACCGGCTCGCCCACCGGGATGCCGACCTCCCGCGCGATCGCCGCGACCGTGCGCGGGTCGTCCCCCGAGAAGACGCGGATCGCGATGCCCTCCCGCGCGAAGAACGCGAGCGTCTCCGCCGCATCCGGGCGGATCCGCTCACGGAACACGAGGAGCGCGACAGGGCGCAGCCCGCCGGGCAGCACGGGCTCGTCGGGCAGGGGATCCGCGGAGTGCGCGAGCACGAGGGTGCGCCGACCCGACGCCGTGAGGGGCGCGGTGCGGCTCTCGAGCCGGCCATCGGGGAACACCACATCCGGCCCGCCGAGCACCCAGGAGCCCGGCGCCTGCGCGCCCTCGGGGAACCCCACCGCGCTCCACTTCCGCTCCGACGCGAACGCTACGCGGGCGGCGGGCTCGTCGGCCACGGGCGACCCGAACGCCGGGGCGAGCCCCCGCGCGGTCGCGTTCGCATCCGGGGCGCTCGCGAACCAGCCGAGCACCCCGCGCCAGCCGCGCGGCGCGTCGCCCTCGTCGAGCAGGAGCACATGCTCGTCGAACTGCACCCCGCCCGCCGTGAGCGTGCCCGTCTTGTCGAAGCAGATCACGTCGACGCGCGCGAGCACCTCGACGGCCGCGAGCTCCTGCGCGAGCACGCCCTCGCGCGCGAGCCGCACCGCGCCGACGGCGAACGCGATGCTCGTCATCAGCACGAGCCCGAGCGGGATCATCGCCACGACCGCCGCTATCCCGAACACCGACGCCTGCTCCCAGGCATCCGGCGACGACAGCGCCGACCACCCGCCGAGGGCCACCACCTGGGCCGGGAAGATGAGAGCCGCGAGCGGCCCGAGAGCGTAGGTGACCCACGTGAGCACCCGCCGGATCCCCGCGTTCAGCTCGCTCGAGACGAGCGAGAACCGGCGCGCCTGCGCCGCGAGCCGGTTCGCGAAGGTGGCCTCCCCCACCCGCTCCACGACGCCGCGGCCCTCCCCGCCCACGACGAGGGAACCCCCGAACAGCAGGTCCCCGGGCACCTTCTCCACGGGATCCGACTCGCCCGTGAGCAGCGACTCGTCGACCTGCAGGCCGTCGGCCTCGACGACCCGCGCGTCGGCCGGCACCCGCTCCCCCAAGCGCACCACGACGAGGTCGTCGAGCACGATGTCGTCCGAGGGGATGCGCGCCTCGTCGCCGTCGCGCACCACGTCCGCCCACGGCGAGGACGGCAGCGACAGCCGGTCGAGCGTCAGCTTCGCCCGCAGCTCCTGCCACGAGCCCAGGATGAGGTTGCCGAGCGCGGAGAAGCCGAAGAGCGCATCCTGCCACCGCCCGAGCACGAGCAGCGTCACGAAGCAGAACCCGATGACGCCGTTGAAGAGCGTGAAGACGTTCGCCCGCACAATGCTCCACACGCCGCGGCTCACGGGCGGCCGGTAGGCGTTGGTCTTCCCGGCTGCGACGCGCTGCGCGACCTCGGCGCGCGTGAGGCCCGCCAGTTCAGTCCGCCTGCCGGTCAGGGAGTCGTGCACCAGGTGCCACGGCGCCAGCCTAACCGCCGCGTGCGTGGCGACGCGGGCCGGGCGGCATCCGGATGCCGCGCTAGCGGCGGTCGCCCGCGCCGCGCGGTGGGTCGACGGAGACGTCGAGACGCTCCTGGGCGCCGCCGAGCGACGACCACTCGGAGGCCACGCCCTTCGCCGCGTGATGCGAGGCCCGCACGGCGCGCTCGTCGGCCCACGAGTTCAGCCGGTGCCCCGCGTGACCCCGCACATGCTCGAGCACCACATCCGGGAGTCCGGCCGCGCGCCGCGCGTCGCGCACCGCGATGAGCTGCTCGAGGATCTCGCGGTTCGCCACGGGCTTCTTCGCGCTCGTGACCCAGCCGCGGCGCTTGTGCCCGTCCATCCACGACGAGTAGGTGTCGATCGCGTACTTCGAGTCGGCCTGCACGATGAGCTCGCGAACATCCATGTGGTCGCGGATGGCGTAGAGCAGCCCGAGCAGCTCCCCGATGTTGTTGGTGCCGCTCGGGAGCGACCCGGCGGCCCAGTGGCCGTCCTCGCCGACCCAGGCCCACCCGGCCGGGCCCGGGTTGCCCTTGCAGGCGCCGTCGGTGGCCAGCACATAGCGGTCGGGAGAGCTCACCCCCCGATCCTCTCAGGAGCGCGGTGTCGCCGCCGACCTCCCCTGCCGTACGGTGGGCCGGTGACCGATGCCGACCCCCTCGTCGCGCGCCTCCGCGCCGCGGGCTGCGTGTTCGCGGAGGACGAGGCGGCACTCCTACGCGAAGCGGCATCCGGCGACGAGCTCGAATCGCTCGTCGCCCGCAGGGTGGCGGGCGAGCCGCTCGAGCCGCTGCTCGGCTGGGCGGCGTTCGCGGGCATGCGCGTCGACGTCGCGCCGGGGGTGTTCGTGCCGCGCGTGCGCAGCGAGGTGCTCGTGGACGCCGCGCTCGACGGGCTCCCCGACGACGCGGTCGTCGTCGAGCTGTGCTGCGGGGTCGGCGCGATCGCGGCCGCCATCCTCGGCGCCCGGCCGGACGCCGAGGTGTGGGCCGCCGACATCGACCCGGATGCCGTCGCCGTCGCCCGCCGGAACCTGCCCCCCGAGCGCGTGCTCGAGGGCGACCTCTACGCCCCGCTGCCGGAGCGGCTGCGCGGGCGGGTCGACGTGATCGTCGCGAACGGGCCCTACGTGCCGAGCGACGAGATCGCGTTCATGCCCGCCGAGGCGCGCGAGCACGAGCACCGCGTCGCGCTCGACGGCGGAGCCGACGGCACCGCGGTGCAGGCGCGCGTCGCATCCGGATGCCGTGAGTGGCTCGCGCCGGGCGGTCGCGTCATCATCGAGACGAGCGAGCGACAGGCGGCGCGGACGGCGTCACTGATCGACGAGCAGGGGCTCGTCGCGCGCATCGTCCGCGACGAGGAGCGGGACGGGACGGCGGTCGTCGGGACGCGGCGCCCATCCGCCTCCGGGGAGGCACACGCCGCACACCTCAGGCCTGACTGATGCGGAGCTGGTTGCCGGCCGGGTCGCGGAAGGCGGCGTCGCGGGCACCCCACGGCTGGTCCATGGGCTCCTGCACGATGTCGGCTCCGGACGCCGCGATGCGCTCGAAGTCTCCGTCGAGGTCGTCGGTCTCGAGCACGAGGCCCGCGAGCACGCCCTTCGCGAGCAGGTCGGCGAGCGCGGCGCCGTCCTCCTCCGAGACACCCGCGGTGACGGGCGTGAGCACGACCGAGGAGTCGGCGCCGGGATGCGCGAGCGTGACCCAGCGCATGCCGCCGCCCTGGTCGACGTCCATGAGCACCTCGAAGCCGAGCACGTCGCGGTAGAAGGCGAGCGCGGCGGCCGGGTCGTCCACGTACAGGAAGCTGTTGCGGAGTCTGATCGTCATGCCGCCACGCTACGGGGGCCTAGCCTCCCGCCGCTTCTCGAATCCTGACCGGTCGCGTGACGTTCTTCGCGACGCACGGGAGCTCGTCGAGCGCCGACTCGGCGGCATCCGGATGGGCGGCCGCCCGGTAGGCGGAGGGCGACATGCCGACGAGCTTCGTGAAGCTCGAGCTGAACGAGCCGAGCGAGGTGCAGCCCACGGCGACGCACACCTCCGTGATCGAGAGATCCCCGCGGCGCAGGAGCGCCTTCGCGCGCTCGATGCGGCGCGTCATGAGGTAGCCGTACGGGGTCTCGCCGTACGCCGCGCGGAAGCTCCGCGCGAAGTGGCCCGACGACATGAGCGCGGTGCGGGCGAGCGCCTCCACGTCGAGCGGCTGCGCGTACTCGCGGTCGATGCGGTCGCGCGCCTTCCGCAGCCGCACCAGGTCATCCCGCTCCATGCACCCAGTGTGCACCCGGCCCCTCCCACCCCAAAGTGCCCGTTCCGCGTGTTAGTTGCCGAAGGAACGGGCACAAGCACGCGGAACGGGCACTTTTGGGTGGGGTCAGGCGAGGGTGGCGCCGAAGAGGAGGCCGAGCAGGTAGGTGGCGGCGGCGGCGCCGTAGCCGATCGCGAGCTGGCGCAGGGCGCGGTAGAGCGGCGGCGCGCCCGAGAGGATGCCGACGACCGCGCCCGTGCCGAGCAGCGCGACGCCGACGAGCACCGACGCGAGCACGACGGCTCCGATCCCCGTCATGCCAAACAGGTAGGGCAGCACGGGGATGAGGGCGCCGGACGCGAAGAACACGAAGCTCGACCCCGCCGCGTGCCACTGCGAGCCGACCGCCTCATCCGGGTCGAGCTCGTCGGGCGGAGCATCGGCCTCGAGGTGCAGCGTCGCGAGCACCTCCTGCGCGTGCGCGTCGGCCTCCTCGGGGTCCATCCCGCGCGCGCGGTAGACGAGCGCGAGCTCGTTGGCGTCCACGTCGAGGTGCGAGAGCGCCGATTGCGAGGCGGGGTCGGGGCGGGAGGCCGCGAGCAGCTCGCGCTGCGACTTGACCGACACGTACTCCCCCGCAGCCATCGAGAGCGCACCCGCGAGGAGTCCCGCGATGCCCGTGAAGAGCACGACCGACGGTGGCGCACCCGTCGCGCCGATGCCGAGCACGAGGGCGAGGTTCGACACGAGTCCGTCGTTCGCGCCGAACACGGCCGCGCGGAAGGTGCCGGAGAGGCGGGTGCGACCGCGCGCCGCGAGACCGCGCAGCACCTCGCCGTGGATGCGCTCGTCGGCCGCCATCCGCTCGGTCGCGTGCGGGTCGTCGTCGTACGGCGAGCGGCCCTCGGCGCGCTGCGCGAGCGCGAGCACGAAGAGGAACCCGAGGCGCTTCGCGAGGAAGCCCAGCAGGCGCGTTCGCAGGTCGGGGCGCGGGGCGGGCTCGGCCTTCGGGCCGAGCAGCTTGAGCCAGTGACCCTCGTGACGCGCCTCGGCGTCGGCGAGGGCGAGCAGGATCTCGCGCTCCGGCCCCTCGCGCCGCTCGGCGAGATCACGATAGGTGGCGGCCTCTGCCCGCTCGGCCGCGAGATAGCGGCGCCAACGGCGGACCTGCGCCGGTGTCGGCACGGGCACGTGGGTGGTGTGTTCGGTCGGCACCGGTACATTCTGCCGATCGCCGGCGGGTTGCGGGCGGCCGAATCGGCGGCGGTCAGGCGCGGTAGCGGAAGCCCCAGCGCCCCTCGTAGGCCTCTCCCGGTTCGAGCCAGACGAGGCCCTCACCCGAGTTGAGCGCGTCGGGCGGCGCCGTCATCGGCTCGATCGCGACCGCCGTGCCGAAGCCGCCGCCCTTCGGGAAGATCGGCGTCGTGAACACCTGCAGGTAGTGCCAGTCGTCGTCCTGCCAGACCTCGAGTCGCGTGCCGTCGGGTGCCGTGAGGGTCGCGGTGACGCCGTCGACGGGTCGGAGGCCCCGGAACGCCGTGTCGAGTTCGAGGTCGCCCACGCGCACCCCGCCGCGGAGGTCGGTGCCTCCCGACACCTCGTGCCACGCGATCGGGTCGAGCCGCTCGTCGACCTCGAGGTACTCGTCTGCCGGAACCGTGAGCACGAGGTCGGCGACGTCGTGCGCCCCGACCCGCGGGTACGGATGCGTCCCCGTCGCGTACGGCGCGCGCACGCCCGAGAGGTTGCGGGCCCCGTGCGCGACGGTGAGGCCGTCGGGCTCGAGCTCGAAGCGCACCCACGTGTCGAGGAGGAACGGCCAGCCGTGCTGCGGGTGGATGACGGCCCCGAGCGTGAGGGCGGACTCGGAGCGGTCGCGCACCTCGTACTCGGTGAACTCGAGCAGCCCGTGCAGCGCGCCGCCGCGCTTCGGCTCGGTGATGTCGAGCTGCTGGGGCACGCCCTCGTACTCCCAGCGCCCGGCGCGCACGCGGTTGGGCCACGGCGCGAGTGCGATGCCCGAGCAGTAGGGGGGCGGCGCCGTCTCGAGCGGGAGCGGCTCGGTGAGGTCGACGTCGCCCACGCGCACGGCGCACAGCACCGCCGCGACCGTGCCGATCTCGGCGGACGCCTCGCCGCGGCGCAGCTCGATCCGCTCGCCGACTCCCGTGCGTGTACTCATCGACCCTCCTCGTGACGGACGCCCCACGACGCCTCCCATTCGATGCCCGGAGCGAGCCAGGCGAGGCCCTCCCCCGAGTTGAGCGCGTCGGGCGCGGCCGTCATGGGCTCGAGCGCGACGGCGAGCGCAGGCGTCTCCCCGCCCTCGGCGTCCACGTGCGCGAAGTCGCGCGGGGTGAACACCTGCAGCCACCGGAACTCCGGATCCTGCCACACGACCGTGCGACGTCCGTCCGGCGCGGTGAGCACGGCGACGCCCTCGGGGCCCGTCGCGACGTCCTGGTAGGCGACGTTGAGGTCGAGCTCGGCGAGCCCGCGCGGCGTCGACAGGTCGAAGGGGCCGCCGGCAGCCACCTCGTGCACGGCGACCGGCACGAGGCGCTCGTCGAGCTCGAGGTGCCGCGCGGCGCGCACCTCGAGGGTGAGCCGTTCGACGGGCACGTCGCCCACCCGGAAGTACGGATGCGCCCCGACCGCCCACGGCGCGTCGCGCGTTCCGAGGTTGCGCGCCCCGTGGGTGACGGTGAGGCCGTCCTCCGCGAGGGCGTACCGCACCCAGGTCTCCACGAGGAAGGGCCAGCCGTGCTGGGGGTGGATCACGGCGCCGAGGGTGACCGTGTCATCCGCGCGGTCGAGCACGCGGTAGGCGGTGTTGCGCAGGAGGCCGTGGATCGCATTACCGCGCGTGGGGTCGGTGATGTCGAGCTGCTGCACGACTCCCTCGTACGTCCACCGGGCGTCGCGCACGCGGTTCGGCCACGGCGCGAGCACGATGCCGTTGCCGTGCCCCGGGAGGCGGGTGGGAGGCGTGCGCTCCGTGAGCTCGTGGCCGTCGACGACGAGCGACAGCAGGGCGGCGGCGAGCGTCGCGACGGTCGCCGACGACCGGGCGGTGGTCAGCTCGACGACGTCTCCGACGGGGGTGGTCACGACGACGAGCCTAGAGCGGATGCGGCGCCGCGCGGCTCACGTGCGCCGCGGGCGCCCGCGGTCGAAGAGCGCCTCGGTCTGCTCGATCGCCATGCCCTTCGTCTCGGGCACGCGCCAGCCCACGTAGAGGAACGACAGCGCGGCGAACAGGGCATACATCCCGTAGGTGAGCGGGAGCGACCACCCGCTCATGACGGGGAACGAGACCGTGATGAGGAAGTTCGCGAGCCACTGCGCACCGGCCGCGACGCCGAGCGCCTTCCCGCGGATGCGACTCGGGAAGATCTCGCCGAGGAGCACCCACACGAGGGGCCCCCACGACGCGCCGAAGCCGATGACGAACACGTTGGCGGCGATGAGCGCGATGGGTCCCCACGGTGCGGGCAGGGTCACCTCGCCCTCCGAGCCCGTCGCGAAGAGGAAGGCCACTGCCATCGTCGCGAGCGAGATCGTCATGAGGATCGATCCGATGAGGAGGATCGGCTTCCGACCGACGCGGTCGACGAGGAAGATCGCGACGAGGGTCACGAGCACGTTGACGATCGCCGTGATGACGCTGATCGTGAACGACGCGCTCTCGGCGAAGCCGACCGAGGCCCACAGGCTCGTCGAGTAGTAGAAGATCACGTTGATCCCGACGAACTGCTGGAACACCGACAGGATGATGCCCACCCACACGATGCGCTGAAGCCCGAGCACGGGCCCCCGCAGCGAGACGCCCGCGTTCGCGCGATCCTCCTCGATCGCGGTCGTGAGCTCGCGGACGGTCGGTGCGAGCTCGGCCTCGGGCATGAGGCGCGCGAAGACGGCCGTCGCCTCGTCGGTGCGGCCCTGGGCGATGAGGAAGCGCGGCGACTCGGGCAGCGTGAGGGCGAGCACCCCGTAGACGACCGAGGGCACGACCCCCACGAGGAACATCCAGCGCCACGCCTCGAGGCCCAACCACAGGGTCTCGGCCGCCCCGCCCGCGGCGCCCGCGAGGAGCGCGTCGCTCAGGAGCGCCGCGAAGATGCCGATCGTGATCGCGAGCTGCTGGAGGGATGCGAGGCCGCCGCGGATCTGCCGCGGGGCGACCTCCGCGATGTAGGCCGGCGCGACGACGGAGGCGATGCCGATGCCGAGGCCGCCCACGACGCGCCACAGGCCGAGATCCCACGCGGAGAACGCGAGGCCCGCGCCGACGGAGCTCGCGAAGAACATGATGGCGCCGACCAGCATGACCTTGAGCCGCCCCCAGCGGTCGGAGAGCCTGCCGGCGACGACGGCTCCCACGGCGCAGCCGAGCAGCGCGATCGCGACGACGACCCCCGTGACGAACGCGCTCAGTTCGAAGTCGCCCTCGATGGAGTCGACGGCGCCGTTGATGACGGAGGAGTCGAATCCGAAGAGGAAGCCGCCGACCGCCGCGGCGACCGAGAGGCCGATCGCCCGGCGACCGAAGGGGCTCCGGAGGGAGAACCCGTCGGAGGGGCGAGATCCCGTCGTCTCTGTCACGATTCCACGCTAGGCACGTCGACGACCCCGGCGTAGGCGCTTGCATTCTGCGCCGCGGAGGCGTACACGCCGTCGGCCGGGGGGCCGTCGCGTCAGAAGGCGGCGTCAGGAGTCGGCGCGGATCACGCGCGCGCCGAGCGCGGTGAGCGACGCGGCGACGGAGGCGGCGGCATCCGTCCACGGACCCGCCGTCACGAGCGTCGTGCCGGGGCCGGCCTCGCCGATCGTGCCGAGGTGCCGTGCGCCGAGCTTGCCCGCCTCGGCCACGACGAGCTGGGACGCGGATGCGGCGAGCATGGCGCGCTTGACCTCCGCCTCGGCGAGGTTGAGGTTCGTGATGCGGCCGTCGGCGTCGACGCCGTTGCAGCCGAGGATCGCGCGGTCGACGTGCAGGTGCGCGATCGACTCGGATGCTCCGGGGTCGACGAGCGAGTGCTGGAGCGGCCGCAGGGTGCCGCCCGTGAGCACGACCGTGATGCGGGGCACGGCGGGCTCGAGGGCGAGGGCGATCGAGAGCCCGTTCGTGACGACGACGAGCTCGTCGAGGTCGCCACGTTCGGCACGGTCGACGAGGGCGTGCGCGACGGCGAGCGTCGTGGAGCCCACGTCGAGCAGCACGCTCGTGCCGCTGTCCACGAGCGCGGCCGCCCGCCGCCCGATGGCGCGCTTCGCCGCGGTGTCGCGCGCCGAGACGCGCTCGAGCGGCTCCTCGCGCGGTCCCCCCGCTGCGGGCAGCGCCGAGCCGTGCACGCGCCGCACGAGGCCGGCCGCCTCGAGCGCGCCGAGGTCGGAGCGGATGGTGACCTCGCTCACGCTGAATTCGGCCGCCGCGTCGGCGACCCGCAGGATGCCGTCCTCGCGCACGCGCTCGGCGAGGCGCGCACGGCGCAACTCGGCGGGGAGCGCAGCATCCGGCACTTACGGAACCTTTCGTTTCGGCAAGGTCGGCTTACGTTAGCGTAAGTTCATGTCCGGCGTCACCCGCCGCACGGCCCGAATGGCCGACGGCCGAGAGCTCATCTACTTCGACGACCCCGACACGACGCTCCCCGCCGAGCGTCGCGTCGACGAGCGCCGGCTCGACCCGCGCCCGGCCACCGCGACCATGCGCCAGGACGTGCTCACGGGCGACTGGATCTCGGTCGCCTCCGGCCGGAACAACCGCGTCTTCCTGCCGCCCGCCCACCTCGACCCGCTCGCGCCGCAGACCCCCGACAACCCCTCCGAGATCCCCGACCTCTACGACGTCGTCGTGTTCGAGAACAAGTCGCCCTCGTTCGGTCCCGACACGGACGGCCCCCTCGCCCCGGAGGGGCGCGCCTTCGACCGCACGTCCCCCGCGGTCGGCCGCTGCGAGGTCGTGTGCTTCAGCCCCGAATCGACCGGTTCGCTCGGTACCCAGAGCGTCACGCGCATCCGCACCGTCATCGAGGCGTGGGCGGATCGCACGCGCGAGTTGTCGGCGCTGCCGGGTGTCACCCAGGTGTTCCCGTTCGAGAACCGCGGTGAGGCGATCGGCGTGACCCTCGGCCACCCGCACGGGCAGATCTACGCCTACCCGTTCGTCACCCCCCGCACCCGCTCGACCCTTGCCGCGATCGCCGAACTCGGCCCCGACCTCTTCGCCCGCATCCTCGACCGCGAGCAGGCGGGCCCCCGCGTCGTGCTCGCGGGCGAGCACTGGACCGCGTTCGTGCCGTTCGCCGCGCGCTGGCCCATCGAGGTGCACATGCTCCCCCACCGCCAGGTGCCCGACATCGACGCGCTCGACGACGCCGAGCGCGATGAGCTCGCGGTGCTCTTCAAGCGCCTGCTGCTCGGGGTCGACGCGCTCTACGAGGGCACCCCGACGCCCTACATCGCCGCGTGGCACCAGGCGCCCGTGCGCGAGGGCCGCGACGAGGTGCGGCTCATGCTGCAGCTCACCTCGCCGCGCCGGGCCACCGACCGCCTCAAGTTCCTCGCGGGCTCGGAGGCGGCGATGGGCGCATGGATCGCGGATATCGTTCCGGAGGATGCAGCCGCCCGGCTGCGGGAGGCGGTGGCGTCGGTATGAGCCAGGATCTGCGCGACCTGGTGCGCGCCGAGTTCGAGCAGGCGTTCGGCACGACCCCGGCGGGCATGTGGTCGTCGCCGGGACGCGCGAACCTCATCGGCGAGCACACCGACTACAACGACGGCTTCGTCTTGCCGTTCGCGATCGACCGCCGCACCTTCGCCGCCGTCGGCCTGCGCGACGACGCCCGCATCCGCGTCGGGTCGACCTTCTCGGACGAGATCGCCGAGATCGCGATCGCCGAGCTGAGCCCGGATGCCGTGCGCGGCTGGGCGGGCTACCCGCTCGGGGTCGTGTGGGCGCTCGGGCAGCTCGGTCACGCCGACCTCGCCGCCGTGCCGGGCCTCGACATCATGATCGAGTCGGACGTGCCGGTGGGCGCGGGCCTCTCGTCGTCGGCCGCCATCGAGGGCGCCGTCGCGTTCGCGGTCGACGAGCTGTGGCGCCTCGGCCTCGACCGCCTCCAGCTCGCCCGCGTGGGCCGCACCGCGGAGAACGACTTCGTGGGCGCCCCCACCGGGATCATGGACCAGATGGCGTCGCTGCTCGGCCACGACGACGCGGCCGTCTTCATCGACTGCCGCACGCAGGAGGCCACGGCGGTCGACCTGCAGCTCGCCGAGAACGACCTCACGATCCTCGTGATCGACACGCAGGTCGAGCACGCGCACGCGAACGGCGGCTACCGCGAGCGCCGCGCCTCGTGCGAGGCGGGCGCCGCCGCCCTCGGCGTCGCGGCGCTGCGCGACCTCACGGTCGACGACCTCCCGCGGGCGAAGGATCTGCTCGACGACGTGACCTTCCGGCGGGTGCGTCACGTCGTCACCGAGAACCAGCGCGTGCTCGACACCGTCGCGGCGCTGCGCGCGGCGGGGCCGCGCGCGATCGGCGAGCTGCTCGACGCATCCCACCGCTCGATGCGCGACGACTTCGAGATCTCGGTGCCCGAGCTCGACCTCGCCGTCGAGACGGCGCAGGCGGTCGGCGCGATCGGCGCGCGGATGACGGGCGGCGGCTTCGGCGGTGCGGCGATCGCGCTCGTGCCGCGCGGGCTCGTGTCGCAACTGCAGGTGGCCGTCGACGGCGCCTTCGCGGAGCACGGCTACGGCCAGCCCGTCACCTTCACGGTCACCCCGTCGGAGGGCGC
The DNA here is from genome assembly GCA_023428065.1 of Actinomycetes bacterium. Taxonomy (GTDB): domain Bacteria; phylum Actinomycetota; class Actinomycetes; order Actinomycetales; family Microbacteriaceae; genus Homoserinibacter. The sequence goes on from JAEYZI010000002.1 coordinate 13,626, forward strand.
GCGCCGGGAGGTGTGAGCCGCCGCCGAAACCCTGGCAATCCTCTTCGCATCCACCGAACCGCCGCGCCGAGGCCTTGCACCCGCGCCCGATTCTCGGAATCGTGGCCGACTCGGAAACCGAGGAAAGGGGAACCGCAATGCTCACCCTCACCGAGAACGCCGGCACGGTCGTCTCCGACCTGGTGTCGCGCGCGAGCGAGGCCGACACCGCGGGGCTGCGCATCCAGCAGGGCGACAACCGCTTCGACATCGCGATCGTCGACGCGCCGGAGCCGAGCGAGGTCGTCGTCGAGCGCGAGGGCGCCCGCGTCTTCATGGACGCGCCCGTGGCCCAGGTGCTCGACGAGATGACGCTCGACGCCGTCATCACCCCGGAGGGCGACATCCGCTTTGCCCTCGCGCCGCAGCTCTAGCCGCGACCGCACGACACCGCCCGCGGAGATTCTCCGCGGGCGGTGTCGATTCCGGGCTCCCCCGTTCGACAGGGATAGTAGGAGGACGCATCCGCGACCTCACGAACAAGGGAGTACCCGTGAAGTACATGCTCATCATGCGCGTCACCGACGAGGCGATCGAGGCGTCGAAGCAGGTCGACATCGAGTCGGTCATCAACGCCATGGGCGCCTACAACGAGTCGATGATCGAGGCCGGCGTGCTCGCCGGCGGCGACGGTCTGACGGATGCCAAGGAGGGCTTCGTGGTCGACTTCTCGACCCAGCCCCCCGCCGTGACCGACGGACCCTACGGCGAGACCCACGAGCTCTTCAACGGCTTCTGGATCCTCGACGTGTCGAGCCGCGAGGAGGCCGCCGAGTGGGCGCGCCGCGCTCCCCTCGGACCCGGCACGAAGCTCGAGGTGCGGCGCATCACCGACGAGTCGGACTTCGCCGACTACGCCGACAACGAGTACATCCAGAAGGAGAAGCAGTGGCGGGCGGACGGCTACTGAGCCGCTCCGCGCGACTGCCGTGAACGACATCCGGCGCACCGTCGAGGCGGTCTGGCGCATCGACGGCGCGCGCGTCGTGGCGACCCTCGCCCGCTACACGGGCGACCTGGGCGAGGCGGAGGACCTCGCCCAGGAGGCGGTCGCCGAGGCGCTCGAGAGCTGGGCGGAGTCGGGCGTTCCCCGGAACCCCGGCGCGTGGCTCACGAGCGTCGGCAAGCGCCGTGCGATCGACGCGTGGCGCCGACGCGAGGGGCTCGCCGAGCGCTACCGGCTGCTCGCGCACGAGCTCAAGGAGGGCGCCGATGACGCGTGGGAGCCGATCCCCGACGACGTGCTGCGCCTGGTGTTCACGGCGTGCCACCCGGTGCTCGCGCGCGAGGCGCAGCTCGCGCTCACCCTGCGCGTCGTCGGGGGCCTCACGACCGAGGAGATCGCGCGGCTCTTCCTCGTGCCGGTCGCGACCGTGCAGCAGCGCATCGTGCGCGCCAAGAAGACGCTGCGCGCGGCATCCGTTCCGTTCGAGCTGCCGGAGCCCCGCGAGTGGCCCGAACGCCTCGGCGCCGTGCTCGGCGTCGTGTACCTCATGTTCACCGAGGGCTACGCGGCGACCTCGGGCGAGCGCTGGATGCGCCCCGAGCTCGCCGACGAGGCGCTGCGCCTCGCGCGCGGGCTCGCGGGGCTGCTCCCGCGGGAACCCGAGGTGCACGGCCTCGTGGCGCTCCTCGAACTGCAGCGCTCCCGGTTCGCGGCGCGCACGGATGCGACGGGCGCCCCCGTGCTGCTCACCGATCAGGATCGGAGGCGCTGGGACCGCTCGCAGATCTCGCGGGGAATCGCCGCCCTCGAACGCGCGGACGCCCTCGGGCGCGGACGCGGTCCGTACGCCCTGCAGGCGGCGATCGCCGCGTGCCATGCCGTCGCACCGAGCGTCGAGGGAACCGACTGGGAGCGCATCGTGCTGCTCTACGAGGCGCTCGGCCGCATCGCCCCGAGCCCCGTCGTCGAGCTCAACCGCGCCGTCGCGGTCGCGATGGCCACGGGGCCGGCGACGGCGCTCGCGATCGTCGACGGACTCGCCTCGGAGGGGGCGCTGGCCGGCTCCCACCTGCTGCCGAGCGTGCGCGGCGAGCTGCTCGCGCGCCTCGGCCGGACGCAGGAGGCCCGCAGCGAGCTCACGACCGCGGCGTCCCTCGCCGCCAACGAGCGCGAACGCCAGGTCCTCCTCGACAAGGCCGCAGCCCTCGGCCCCTGACGAGGCACGCGAAGCGGCGTCAGCGGGCGGCTCGCTCCGCCGCCTCGACGACGTTCGAGATGAGCATGGCGCGCGTCATGGGGCCGACGCCGCCGGGGTTCGGCGAGATCCAGCCCGCGACCTCGGCGACATCCGGATGCACGTCGCCCGCGAGCCGCGCGCGGCCGGACTCGGTCGTGCCGACGCGCGTGACGCCCACGTCGAGCACGGCGGCGCCCGGCTTGACCCACTCGGGGTGCACGAAGTGGGGCACGCCGACGGCGGCGACCACGATGTCCGCGCGCGCCACCTCGGAGGCCATGTCGGCGGTGCGCGAATGGGTGAGCGTGACGGTCGCGTCGACGCCCTTGCGCGTGAACACGAGGCCGAGCGGGCGGCCGACCGTGAGCCCGCGGCCGATGATCGTCACGTGCCTGCCCGCGATCGGCACGTCGTGGCGACGCAGCAGCTCGACGACGCCCGCGGGGGTGCACGGCAGCGGCGAGTCGAGCGCGCCGTCGACGCCGAGCACGAGGCGACCGAGGTTGGTGGGGTGCAGCCCGTCGGCGTCCTTCGCGGGATCGATGAGCTCGAGCATCGCGTTCTCGTCGATGCCCGCGGGCAGCGGCAGCTGCACGATGTAGCCCGTGACCTCGGGGTTCGCGTTGAGCCGCTCGATCGCGGCGCGCACCTCGGCCTCGCTCGCATCCGCTGGGAGCTCCTCGCGGATCGAGCGGATGCCGACCTCGGCCGAGTCGCGGTGCTTGCCCGTGACGTAGCTGACGGAGCCGGGGTCGGCGCCGACGAGGAGCGTGCCGAGGCCCGGCACGACGCCCCGCGCGGCGAGGGCGGCGACGCGCTCCGTCAGCTCGGCCTTGATCGCGGCGGCCGTGGCGATCCCGTCGAGAAGCTGCGCGGTCACGGCGCTCACGCCCAGGTGGCGGGCGAGGTGAGGCCCTCGTAGAGCGGGAACGCGTCGGCGAGCTTCGCGACCCGCGCGCGCAGCGCCGGGATGTCGGCATCCGGCTGCAGGGCGAGCGCGATGACGTCGGCCACCTCGCGGAACTCCTCGTCGCCGAAGCCGCGCGTCGCGAGCGCCGGGGTGCCGATGCGCACGCCCGAGGTGACCATGGGCGGGCGCGGGTCGTTCGGCACCGAGTTCTTGTTGACGGTGATGCCGACCTCGTGCAGGCGGTCCTCCGCCTCCTTGCCGCTGAACTGCGAGGTGCGCAGGTCGACGAGCACGAGGTGCACGTCGGTGCCGCCCGTGAGCACGTCGATGCCCGCGGCGGTCGCATCCGCCTGCGTGAGCCGCTCGGCGAGGATCGCGGCGCCGCGCACGGTGCGCTCCTGACGGTCGCGGAACTCGTCGGTGCCCGCGAGCTTGAACGCCGTGGCCTTCGCGGCGATGACGTGCATGAGCGGGCCGCCCTGCTGGCCCGGGAAGACGTTCGAGTTGATCTTCTTCGCGATCTCCTCGTCGTTCGTGAGGATGAAGCCGGAGCGCGGGCCGCCGATCGTCTTGTGCACGGTCGAGCTGACGACGTGCGCGTAGGGCACGGGCGACGGATGCAGGCCGGCGGCGACGAGGCCCGCGAAGTGGGCCATGTCGACCCACAGCTTCGCGCCCACCTCGTCGGCGATCGCGCGGAACGCGGCGAAGTCGAGCTGGCGGGGATAGGCGGACCAGCCGGCGATGATGACCTGCGGCTGCACCTCGAGGGCGGCGCGGCGCACCTCGTCCATGTCGACGCGGAAGGTCTCGGGGTCGACCTTGTAGGAGTGGGCCTCGTAGAGCTTGCCCGAGAAGTTGAGCTTCATACCGTGCGTGAGGTGGCCGCCGTGCGCGAGCTCGAGACCCAGGATGCGGTCGCCCGGCTGCGCGATGGCCGAGAGCACGGCGGCGTTCGCCGACGCGCCCGAGTGGGGCTGCACGTTGGCGTAGGCGGCTCCGAACAGCTCCTTGGCACGCTCGATCGCGAGGGTCTCGACGACGTCGACGAACTCGCATCCGCCGTAGTAGCGACGGCCGGGGTAGCCCTCGGCGTACTTGTTGGTGAGCACGGACCCCTGCGCCTCGAGCACGGCACGCGGCACGAAGTTCTCGGACGCGATCATCTCGAGCGTCGAGCGCTGGCGGCCGAGCTCGGCCTCGAGGGCGGCGGCGACCTCGGGGTCGACGTCGGCGAGGGGCTTCAAGAAGGTGGATTCGGCGGACACTGGCGCTCCTAACGTCACGAGAAAACTACCCGGTCATTGCTGGGGGCGGCCCAGGCGCACGGCCGCCGTACTCGTGTAGTCGCTCCCCGATGGTGACCCATCCGAACGCCAGTCGCGACGGAGCCAGACTACCCGATCCCGCCGACGCCGGGGTCAGTGGTGGGCGGCCATGCGGGCGCGGTCGGTCGAGAGCACGAAGGCGAGCCCCGCCGCGACGGCGGCCGCCGCGACCCACGGCAGCACCCGGATGCCGAGGTTGTCGAGCAGGATGCCGCCGATGAGCGCCCCGCCGCCGATCGCGATGTTGAAGGCGGTCGTGAGCCACGCGGCCGCGAGGTCGCGAATGCGCTCCGACGCCGAGTGCAGCACACGCGAGTGCAGGAGCGACGGCATGCCGCCGAAGAAGACGCTCCAGACGATCATGCCGATGACGATCGGCACGGCCGAGGTGCCGAACGCCGCGAGCGCCAGGACGCTCACGGTGACGCCGGCGAGGGCGACGTTGACGGATCCGCGCGGGAACCTGTCGCCGAACGCGCCGGCGAGCACGAGTCCGACGGCGCCCGCGGCGCCGTAGACGAAGAGCAGGCCGCTGATGGCGCCCTCGTCGATGCCACCCACCTGGATCGCCCACGGCGCGATGTAGGTGTAGAAGATGTTGTGCCCCGTCACGACGAGCACGACCGTGAGGCACACGATGAGCACGGCGGGGAGCGAGCGGTCCTTGCGCGCCGGGACCGCGATCTCGCCCGTCGCGAGCGGCACGAGGTGCGACACGGGCGGCAGGTAGACGATGACGCACACCATGAACACGAGCACGACGACCGCCATCGCCGCGAAGGCGAGGCGCCATCCGAGCGCGTGGCCGAGGAAGGTGCCGAACGGCACGCCCAGGATGAAGGCGAGCGTGCCGCCCGCGTTCGTCACCGAGATAGCGCGCGCGAGCTGGTGACGCGCCACGAGCCGCGCGGCGTACGGCCCCGTGACCGCCCAGAACAGGCCGTGCGCGAGACCGCCGAGCACGCGCGCGCCCACGAGGAACCAGTAGTTCGGCGCGATCGCGCACAGCACGTTCGTGAGGGCGAAGATGCCGAGCAGCAGCACCATGAGCCACTTGCGGGAGTAGCGACGCGTCAAGACGGTGAGCGGCGCCGTCGAGACCACGACGGTCGCGGCGAAGACCGTGACGAGCAGACCGATCTGCGACTCGGAGACTCGGAGCTCCGCCGCCATCTCGGGCAGCAGGCCCGTGGGCAAGAACTCGCTCGAGACGGATGCGAAGATCGCCCCGGTGAGCACGAGGAGGCGGAAGAAGGGGAAACCGGTGGAACTCGAACTCACCAGACGAGCCTAGACGCCCGCGAGGACGCCCTACGCTGGTGTCTCGTGACGCCCGACACCACTCACTGGATCCTGACCCTCGTGTGCGAGGACCGCCCCGGCATCGTGCACGCCATCAGCGGCGCGATCGTCGAGGCCGAGGGCAACATCACGGAGTCCCAGCAGTTCTCGAGCGACGACACGGGCACCTTCTTCATGCGTCTGCAGGTCGAGTCGGCCGCGTCGCGCGAGCGCTTCGAGGCGGCGCTCGCCCCCGTCACAGCGCGCTACGACATGACCTGGCAGCTCGACGTCGTCGGCCGCCCGCTGCGCACGCTCGTGCTCGTGTCGAAGGCGGGACACTGCCTCAACGACCTCCTGTTCCGCCAGCGCGCGGGGCAGCTCGGGGTCGACATCCCGCTCGTGCTCTCGAACCACCCCGACCTCGGGGGCCTCGCCGAGTTCTACGGCGTGCCGTTCGAGTCGCACCCCGTGACGAGCCCGGGTCAGAAGCTCGCCTTCGAGGAGCGCGTGCTCGAGGTCGTCGAGGAGCACGACATCGAGCTCGTCGTGCTCGCGCGCTACATGCAGATCCTCTCGCCCGAGCTGTGCGAGACCCTCGCGGGCCGGGTCATCAACATCCACCACTCCTTCCTGCCGGGCTTCAAGGGCGCGAACCCCTACAAGCAGGCGCACGCGCGCGGCGTGAAGCTCATCGGCGCGACCGCCCACTTCGTCACGAGCGACCTCGACGAGGGCCCGATCATCGAACAGAATGTCGTGCGCGTCGACCACACGCGCACGCCCGCCGAGCTCGTGGCGATCGGCCAGGACGAGGAGAGCCGCACCCTCACGCAGGCCGTGAAGTGGTTCGCCGAGGATCGTGTGCTGCTCGACGGCGCGCGCACCATCATCTTCCGCTAGCCGCGCGTCACCGGCCCTAGGCTCGTCGTCGTGACCCTCCTGATCGCCGACGCCCTGCTCACCGACGAACGCGGCGAGACGCCCGACGGCTGGGTGCTGTTCGACGGCGACACGATCGCGGCGGTCGGGGCAGGCGAGGCCCCGGAGGCCGACGAGCGCGTCGAACTCGGCGGCGCGCGCCTCGTGCCGGGCTTCGTCGACATCCACGGTCACGGCGGCGGCGGGCACGCCTACGACGACGGCGGCGAGGAGCTCGCGGCCGCCCTCGCGGCGCACCGCGCGCACGGCGTCACGCGCTCGGTCATCTCGCTCGTCGCGAATCCGCTCGCCTCGCTGCGGTCCTCCCTCGCCGAGGTGGCCGAGCTCGCGGCCGTCGACCCGCTCGTGCTCGGCACGCACCTCGAGGGCCCCTTCCTCGCCCCGGGTCGCCGCGGCGCGCACCACCCCGACTACCTGCGCGCCCCCGACCTCTTCGAGGTCGAGCAGCTCATCGCCGCCTCGCACGGCACCCTGCGGCAGATCACGATCGCACCCGAGCTGCCGGGGGCCGACGACGCGATCGACGCGCTCGTCGCGGCGGGCGTGCGCGTCGCCGTGGGGCACACCGAGGCGGACTACGACACGGCCGCGCGTGCCTTCGACCGTGGCGCGAGCATCCTGACGCATGCCTTCAACGCCATGAACGGCATCCACCACCGCGAGCCCGGGCCGGTGCTCGCGGCCCTCTCGGACGAGCGCGTGACGCTCGAGGTGATCCTCGATGGGCACCACGTGCACGAGACCGTCGTCGCGCTCGTCTTCGACGAGGCGCCGGGGCGCGTCGCGCTCGTCACCGACTCGATGGCGGCGGCCGCGAGCGCGGACGGCGACTACCGCCTCGGCAGCCTCAACGTGACCGTGCGCGACGGGCTCGCCGTGCTCTCCGGCACGCAGACGATCGCGGGCTCGACCCTCACGCTCGACGCGGCGCTGCGCCGCGCGGTCGACGTCGTGGGGCTCACCTGGCCGGATGCCGTCGGCGCCGTCACGGCGGTGCCCGCGCGCGCGCTCGGGCTCGGCGACCGGCTCGGGCTGCTCGAGCCCGGCTACGCGGCGGATGCCGTGGTGCTCGACGCCGACGGGCGTGTCACGGGCGTCTGGGCGGCCGGCGCGCGCATCGCCTGAGCGACGGGCCGGTCCGGCGCGCAGGGCGCTCGACCCGCGCCGACGTCAGAGCGCGCGGTCCCACTCGGGCCGGTTGTCCCACGCGTAGCGGTAGTAGTCGGCGAAGCGCAGCTTCGACGCGGCGGCCTCGTCGAGGATGACGGTCACCTCGGGGTGCAGCTGGATCGCCGACCCCGGCAGTGACGCCGACACCGGGCCCTCGACGGCGCCCGCGACGGCATCCGCCTTCGCCTCGCCGAAGGCGAGCAGCACGAGCGCGCGCGCGTCGAGGATCGTGCCGAGCCCCTGCGTGAGGCAGTGCAGCGGCACCTCGTCGGGAGAGTCGAAGAACCGCGCGTTGTCGGCGCGCGTCGCCGCGGTGAGCGTCTTGACACGCGTGCGGGACGCGAACGACGACCCGGGCTCGTTGAACCCGATGTGCCCCGTGCGCCCGATGCCGAGCACCTGGATGTCGACACCCCCGGCCTCGGCGATCGCCTGCTCGTAGCGGTCACCCGCGGTGGCGATCGATCCCCCGTCGTCCCCAGGCACGCGGACGAGCGATGGGGTGAGGCCGAGGGTGTCGACGACCTCGCGCGTGATGACCGCGCGGTAGCTCTCTGGGTGGCCGGGCGGCAGGCCGATGTACTCGTCGAGCGCAAAGCCGCGCACGCGCGACCAGTCGAGCCCGCGCTGGGCGAGCGCGCTCCACACCGGCAGCGGCGTGGAGCCCGTCGCGAGGCCGAGCACCGCGTCGGGCTTGGCCCGCACGACGCGCGCGATGAGGTCGGCGGCGAGCTCGCCAGCGGCCGCCTGGGCCTCCTGGGGAGAGCCGGGCAGGATCACGATCTCGGCCATCACACCACCTCCAGGGTGTTCGCTTCGGGGTCGCCCACGAACGCGGCGCCGACGGCCGCCGCGGGGAAGTCGGGCGGCAGGAGCCGCAGCCGGTCGGCGAGACCGAGCGATGCGACGAAGGGCGACGCGGCCTCCCAGTCGGCGATGACGGCGCGCACCCCCGTGAGCAGCGGCTCGCCGACGCGGCTGATGCCGCCGCCGATCACGACGTCGTCGACGTCGACGGTGAGCACGAGCAGCCGCACGGCCTCCGCGACGCCGTGCAGCAGGCGGTCGCGCACGGCGCCCGCCGCGGGGTCGCCGGATGCGGCGGCCACGAAGAGGGCGCGGACGGGGAGCGGGTCGTCGCTCGGCCACTGCCGGGCGACCGCCGAGCCGGAGGCGTAGAGCTCGAGGCAGCCGCGCTGCCCGCACGGGCAGACCGGACCGGCCGGGTCGACCGGGATGTGCCCGATCTCGCCCGCGACGCCGCTCACGCCGCGCCACAGCTCCCCGCCGAGCACGAGACCCGCCGCGAGTCCCGTACCCACGTTGAGGTACGCCATCGACTGACCGGACCCGAGGCCCTGCAGGTGGAAGGCGCCGAGAGCCGCCGCGTTGACGTCGTTCTCGACCCGCACCGGTCGCCCCAGGCGAGCCCGCAGCTCCGCTCCGAGCTCGAGGTCGCCGAGGCCGAGGTTGACGGCGTGGCTCACGCGGCCCGTGCGGGGGTCGACGGCGCCCGGGATGCCGATGCCGATCGACGCGAAGCCCTCGACGGGCGTACCGGTCGCATCCGCGAGCCGCTGCACCGCCTCGACCGCCGTCGTGAGCACGACCTCCGCGCCGAAGCCCGTGGGCAGGCGCAGCGTCTCGGCGACGCGGCCGTCGTCGGCGACCGCCACGGCATCCGTCTTGGTGCCGCCGATGTCGAGTCCGAGCCTCACTGCGCTTCGCTCCTGTCCAGCACATCGCGGAGCGCGGCGGACACGCTGCGCGACGCCCCGAACGTGGCGATGTCGGCGTAGGCCCGGTCGGGTGCGGGCCAGCCCATGTCGACGACGACGCTCGCGGGCTGGGTGGCCCGCGCCGCGGCGATCACCTCGCGCGTCCATGCGCGGCGGTGGTTGTCCTTGCCGACGATAACGTACGGCACGTCGGATGCCGGGAGCGGGTCGCCCTCGCGCACGCGCTCGGGCTCGAGGCCGACGCTCGCGAGCCCCCACGGAACCGTGCCGACCGCGATGTTCGCGCTCGTCTCGAGGCTCACGAGGCGCACGTCGCGGGGCAGCTCGAGCCCCTCGACGACATCGAACGCCGCCGCGATGCGCGCCGTGTCGATCCGGAACGGCGCGGGACGCTCGGCGAGGTCGCCGGGCAGGGAATCCGCGAGCGCCGCGACGCGTGCCACGGCATCCTCGAGACGCTCCGCGAGGAGCTCCCCCGAGGCGAGCGCGGCGTCGATCGCGGCCTCGATCTCGGCGAGCTGCGCATCCGTGTTGCGCGTGCCGATGCACAGGAGGTCGCACCCGCCCGCGAGCGCACGCACGGCCGCCGCGGCGATGCCGATCGCGCCCGACGCGCCCGCCATGTCGAGCGCATCCGAGACGATGACGCCGTCGAAGCCGAGCTCGTCGCGCAGGAGGCCCTGCAGGATGCGCGGCGAGAACGTCGCGGGTCGCTCGGCGTCGAGCTGCGGCAGGAGGATGTGACTCGACATGATCGTGCGGGCGCCCGCCGCGATCGCGGCCCGGAACGGCACGAGCTCGCGCTCGCGAAGCGCCGCGAGGGGGAGGTCGACGACGGGGAGCGCGAGGTGCGAGTCGGCGTTCGTGTCGCCGTGCCCCGGGAAGTGCTTCGCGCTCACCGCGACGCCTCCCGCCTCGTGCGCCGCGACCCACGCCGCCGTGTGCCGCGCGACGAGCGCGGCGTCGGCGCCGAAGCTGCGCACGCCGATCACGGGGTTGTCGGGGTTCGAGTTGATGTCGGCGTCGGGTGCGAAGTTGAGGTCGACGCCCACGGCGCGCAGCTCCGCGGCGACCGCAGCGCCCACGGATGCCGTGAGCTCCACGTCGTCGAGCCGCCCGAGCACGGCGTTGCCGGGGAACGGCGACCCCGTCGCGGCGTGGAGGCGCGACACGTCGCCGCCCTCCTCGTCGATCGCGATGAGGGCGCGGGGGTTGGCCGAGCGGATCGCGGTCGTGAGCGCGCGCAGCTGCTCGGGCGATGCGATGTTCTCCGCGAACAGGCACACGCCGGCGAGGCCCCCGCGCAGACGCGCGGCGAGCCACTCGGGCAGCTCCGTTCCGACGAAGCCGGGGAGGAGGGTCTGGGCGGCGCGCGTCATCCCTTGACCGCACCTCCCACGAGTCCGCTCGTCATCCGGCCCTGCACGATGAGGAAGAAGACGATGACCGGGATCGCGACGATCGTCGAGGCCGCCATGACCTGCCCCCAGTCGGTCTCGCGCGTCGCGGAGGCCATGACGAAGCCGCGAAGCCACAGCGGGAGCGTCTGGGCGGCCTCCGCCGGCAGCAGCACGACCGCGACCGTGATCTCGTTCCACGCCTGGAGGAAGGCGTAGACGCCCGACGCCACGAGCCCGGGGGCCAGCAATGGGAAGGTGATGCGCATGAAGGCCTGGAAGCGGCTGAGGCCGTCGACCATCGCGGCCTCCTCGAGCTCGGCCGGCACGCCCGCCACGAAGCCGCGCAGCATCCACACCGTGAACGGGATGACGGCGGCGATGTAGATGACGCTCACCCCGATGACCGAGTTCAGGAGCCCCACCGACGAGACCATCTTGTACTGCGCGATGAAGAGGCCCTCGGCGGGGAGCATCTGGATGAGCAGGAGCGCGAGCACGAAGCTCTTGCGGCCGCGGAACCGGAAGCGGCTGATCGCGACGGCGCCGAGGAATGCGAAGACGAGGCACACCGCGACGACGAGGAGGGTGATCGTGACGCTCATCCCGAGCGCCCCGAAGAACGAGCCGTCGGCGACGGCGTTCGCGAAGTTCGACGTCGTGAAGTACGCGCCGGGGAAGAAGTGCGGCGTGAACTGCTGCAGCACCGCGTTCGAGATGAACGCCGAGTTGACCATCCAGTACACGGGGAAGACCCACACGATCGCGAGCACGATCGCGAGGACGCTGAGCGCGATGCGCCCGATGCGGACGGCGGTCACGGGGCCTCATCCTCCTTGATGAGCTCGCGCACGTACACCCAGCTGATCGCGAGGGTGATGATGAGCACGACGATCGAGACGGCGCTCGCGACGCCGAAGTCGTTCGAGGCGACGCCGAGCTTGTAGATGTAGGTGCCGAGCAGGTCGAACTCCCCCGACTTGGAGCCCGCGTCCTTGAGGAGCGTGATCTGCGCGAACACCCGCAGGTCCCAGATGAGCTGCAGCAGCAGCACGATCGACAGCACCGGCCGGATCATCGGCACGATGATGCCGCGGAAACGCTGCCACGCGTTCGCGCCGTCGATCTGGGCGGCCTCCATGACCTCGTCGGAGATCTGGGTGAGGCCGGCATATACCGCGAAGGAGACGAAGGGCACCGACATCCAGACGATGAGCACGCTCGCGACGAGGAAGAACGTGGCGGGGTTGCCGAGCCAGTCGTAGCGGTTCATGTCGACGCCCGGGATCGCGTCGAGCAGGAAGTTGACGACGCCGCGTCGACGGTCGAAGAGCCAGATGAAGACGGTCGTGGCGGCCGCGACGGGCATCGCCCACGCGAGCAGCATCGACACCTGCAGGATGAGGCGGGCGACGCGTCCCACGGCGTTCATGAGGAGCGCCATCCCGACGCCGATGACGACGGTGACCGCCGCCGTCACGAGGCAGAAGAGGAGCGAACGGCCGACGACGGCCCAGAACTCGCCGTTCCAGGCGAGGTTCGCGAAGTTGTCGAAGCCGACCCACTCGGGCGGCTTGCCGAACTGCTGGGCGAGTCCGTAGTCCTGGAAGGAGGTGACGACCTGCCAGACGAGCGGGTAGCCGAGGCCGAGCAGCAGCGCGAGCACGGCGGGCACGATGAGCGCATACGGGATGCCGCTCGTGCGGCGGGGCTCGATGCGGGCGCCGGGGATGTCTGCGGACATGCGCGTTCCTCCTTTCGAAGGTGTCGGGATGCGGGAGGGTTCGTGCCGGGCCGGATGCGGCGGGCGGAGTCGTGGACGCTGCGGTCGTCCGGCGGTACGCCGGGTGGGGCCGGTCGGGCAGCCGCAGCGTGCGCTGCCCGACCGGCTCACGGACTAGCCGTTGATGAGTGCGTCGATCTTCTCGTCGTACTCGGCCGCGAGGGCGGCGACGTCGCCTCCGCCGTTGACCTTGCCGAAGAACTCCTCGAGGAGGCCCGAACCCTCGACCGCGGCCCAGCCGGGCGCCGCGGGGGTGAGCTTCGAGCCGAGGGCCGACTCGATGAGGGCCTTCGCGAACTGGTCGTCGCCGAGCGAGGAGACGTAGTCCGCGTTGGCCGGGCCGAGGCCGTTCTCACCGAGCATCTTCTGGTACTCCGGGCTGAAGATGATCTTCATGAGCTCGCGGGCGCCGGCCTGGTTCTTGGAGGCCGCCGAGATCGCGATGTTGGAGCCGCCCGCGAACACCGGTGCGACACCGCCGTCGACACCCGGCAGCACGTAGACGCCGAAGACGTCGTCGTTCCAGGTCGGGGTCGGGTTGTCGGGGTCGTCGGGGTTCTCGGCCAGCTCGCCGATCGACCAGTGCGCCCAGCCGGGGGCGATGATCGTCGCCGACTCCGGCGCGTCCGCGCCGGGCTGCGTGTTGATGTTGACCCACGGGGTGCTGTCGGCCTCGGTCACGGGCGCGTTCGACGCCGTCGTGTAGAGCTCCTGCAGAGCCTCGAGCCCCTCGATCGACTTGGGGTCGGAGAGGGTCGACTTCCAGGTGTCGCCGTCCTTCTTCGCGAGGTCGCCGCCGTAGGCGAAGATCCACGAGATGCCGTTGCGCCAGTCCTCGCCTCCCAGGTAGAAGCCCGAGAGGGCGTCGGTGTGCAGCTTGGCGGCGACCTCCGTGAGCTCGGGCAGGGTCTTCGGCACCTCGACCCCGGCTGCGGAGTAGAGGTCCTTGCGGTAGAAGACGTAGCGCGAGCCGAAGTAGTACGGCAGGGCGTAGTTCTTGCCGTCGACCTCGCCGACCTCGACGAACGACTGCAGCAGCTTGTCGCCGCCGAGCTCGTCGTAGAGGTCGGACACGTCGCTGAACGCGCCCACGGTCGTGAACGTGGGCGACCAGGTGTTCCCGATCTCGGTCACATCCGGGGTATTGTCGGCGTCGGGCAGGGCGGTGGTGAGCTTCGCGAGAGCGTCACCCCAACCCTGCTCCTCGATGGTAAGGGTGCCCCCGGTCGCCTTCTTGTACTCGCTCTTCAGGTAGTCGCGGAGTGCGTCCGGGGTGTCACCTCCCATGACCCAGAACGTGATGTCCTGACCCTTGGCGTCGTCCGGGTTCGGGGCGTCGGCCGGAGTCGAGCAGCCCGCGAGGACGACGAGCGCAGCCGTCGCCGCGGCGACGCTTGCGATCTTTCGCTTCATTCGTGCGTTCCTTCTTCTTCGAATTGCGGATGCGCCGGGTGGCGGAACCGCTGGTTGCAAGGGTGTTGCGATGGTTCGGGTTCAGGAGACCCCGAGTCTTCCCGACAGGACCATGGCGGCTGCGCCGCGCATGACGATGTCCTGGCCGAGGGCGGACATCCGCACCGCCAGATCGCCGTGGAACTCGGCCATCGTGCGGGCGCGGAAGGTCTCGATGGCCGCCTCGGTGAGGGGGCCGTCGAGGAGTTCGACGGGGCCGCTGATGACGACCTCGTCGAGATTGAGGGCGCCGACGACCGGCGCGAGGGCGATGCCGAGGCGCTCGCCGGCACGGCGCAGCACCTCGTCGCGGGCGGAGGCGCCGGGCGCGGTCGCCACCCCGGCGCGCAGGCGCGGCACCGAGAGCCACGTCTCGAGGCAGCCGTGCTTTCCGCACACGCACAGTTCGCCGCCGTCGGTGCCGACGACGACGTGACCGAGCTCGCCCGCGGCGAAGCGGCTGCCGAAGAGCGGGGTGCCTCCGAGGATGAGGCCCGCGCCGACGCCCCGGCCGACGCGGATGAGCATGAAGTCGCCGAGCGCCCCGCCGAAGCTGTGCTCGGCGAGGGCGGCGGCGTTCGCGTCGTTCGCGACGATGACGGGGAGGCCCGTCGCCCGCTCGACGAGGCCCTGCAGCGCGAGGTCCGACCAGCCGAGGTTGGGGGCCGAGAGCACGCGGCCGCCGAGGTCGACGATGCCGGGGGATCCGATGCCGATGCCGAGGATGGGCTGGTCCGCGGCGGCGACGAGGTCGCGCACGAGCTGCACGGCGAGCTCGGCGACCTCGTCGCCCGCGGCCCCGTCCGTCTCGGCCTCCATCCGGGTGACGGGACGGCCGTCGATGTCGAGCACGGCGCCGCGGAAGACACCCGTGTCCGAGAGGTCGATACCGATGATGCGGTAGCCGCCGCGGTTGATGTCGAGCAGGATGGCGGGCTTGCCGGGGCGGCCCTCGTCGCGCTGCCCGGTCTCGATGACGAGCCCGTCGGCGATGAGTTCGGAGACGAGGTCGGAGATCGTGACGCGCGTGAGCCCTGTCTCGCGCGCGAGGTCGGCGCGGCTCTGGAGGCCCCCCGTGTAGAGGTTCTGCAGCACGAGGGAGCGGTTGTGGCTGCGCGCGTGCTCGGGCAGCACCTTCGCCGAGGGGCGGAGGGCTCGGGGGCGGGCGCTGCGCTGCGCTTCCGGGGCCGACATGTTTGTTAGTAAAGCGTACGAACAAACTGGGCGCAACATCCGCCGCGAACGTCATCGAATCGTGATGCGCGGGGCCCGCCCGGACTCCATGCGAATTCATAGGAACTGCCAGCGCAGCCCAAGAATCCGCTGCCATCCTGAGCCCATGACGCCGCACCCGCGCCCCCTCACCCCCGCACTCGGACTCCTCGGCCTCGCCGGCATCGGCCTGCTCACCCTGAGCGGATGCGCCGCGGGAGCCTCCGACGCCGCCGCCGGCTCCACGGGCGACCGCGCCCCCGCCGACGCGGGCGGCGCCGCCCAGTACACCGACGGTCAGTACTCGGCCGAGGGCAGCTACCTCTCCCCCGCGGGCGAGGAGTCGATCAAGGTCGACCTCACGCTCCAGGGCGACATCGTGACCGCCGTCACCGTGACGCCCGAGGCCGACGACGCCCAGGCGCGAGGCTTCCAGCAGAAGTTCGCGGGCGGCATCGCGGATGTCGTCGTCGGAAAGGACATCGACACCCTCGACGTCTCGCGCGTGGCGGGCTCGTCGCTCACGAGCGGCGGCTTCTCCCAGGCGCTCGAGACCATCAAGGCCGACGCGCGCGCCTCGTAGGCCGGGGTGATCACCGACCCGCTGCCGCACGCGTGGCGCTTCGACGCCCTCGGCACACCCTGGCGCATCGACACGGTCGACCCCCTCCCCGCGGAGGTGTGGGCAGCCGTGCGCGACCGCGTCGAGCGCTTCGACCGCGACTGGTCGCGGTACCGCGACGACTCGCTCGTGGCGCGCATCGCACGTGAGCCCGGGCGGCACCGCCTGCCTCCCGACGCCCCGCCCCTCATCGAGCTCTACGCCGAGCTGTTCGCCGCAACCCGGGGGCGCGTCTCGCCGCTCGTGGGCGGAGCCCTCGCGGCGGCCGGGTTCGGGCCGCGCCTCGCGGGGATCCCGGATGCCGTGCCGCGCTTCGACGACGCCCTCGCGTGGGACGGCGAGCACCTCGAGACCGCGACGGCCGTGATCCTCGACGTCGGAGCGGCGGGCAAGGGCTACCTCGTCGACCTCGTGAGCGGGCTACTCGCCGAGGCCGGCATCCGCCGCTCGGTCGTCGACGGCTCGGGCGACCTGCGCATCCGCGACGTCCCCATGCGCATCGCGCTCGAGCATCCGGCCGACCCGAGCAGGGCCGTCGGCGTCGCGGAGCTCGCCGAGGGCGCCCTCTCGGCGAGTGCGGGGAACCGGCGGCGCCTGGCCGACGGCCACCACCACGTGCTCGACGCCGTGACGGGGCTGCCCACGCGCGACGTCGTCGCGACCTGGGCCGTGGCATCCGACGACCTCACGGCCGACGGAGCCGCGACGGCGCTCTTCTTCGACGTCGATCCGGATTGGCTGACGCGGCGGGGCGTGGAATGGGTCAGGATGCTGTCGGACGGCACGCTCGAGGCGAGCCGCGGTTTCCCGGGAGAGGTCTTCGCATGACCCGAGCCACCGCGTGGGTCGATCGGATGCTCGGACGCATCACGATGTACCTGCTCGTGATCGTCGTGCTCGCCGTCATCGGCGTGCTCGCCCTCGTGCTCTCGCTCGCGGGCGTCATCGCGATCGCGCCCCTCGCGATCCTCGCCTCCGCGACGGTGCTGCTCGCGGCATCGTGGATCGCGAACGAGGTGCTCGGGATCGCGTTCCGCACGAGGCCGCTCACCCAGTCGGGCGTCATCACGGCCCTCCTGCTGCTCTTCGTGCTCGAGCCGACGACCGATCCCGGGGGCCTGCTGTGTCTCGCCCTCGCCGCCGCGATCGCCGCGGCGTCGAAGTACCTCGTCGCGTGGCGCGGACGGCACATCGTGAACCCCGCGGCGTTCGCGGCCGTCGTCGTGGGGGTGACCGGGCTCGCCTTCTCGTCGTGGTGGGTCGCGACCCCGCCCCTCTTCCCCGTCGTCGCCCTCGGCGCGCTGCTCGTGCTGTGGCGCACGCGGCGACTCGGCATGGGGCTCGTGTACATCGTCGTCGCGGGGGGCGTGCTCGCCGTGCGGTTCCTGTTCTTCGGCAGCGACCTCGCCGCCGCGCTGTCGTTCACCCTCCTCTCCTCCCCCGTCGTGTTCGCGGCCGGGTTCATGCTCAGCGAGCCGCTCACGATGCCACCGCGGCGGTGGCAGCGGATCGCGTACGCGGTCGTCGTCGGTCTCCTCACGAGCGTTCCCTTCACGCTCGGGCCGGTGCGCAACACGACCGAGATCGCGCTCGTCGTCGGCGGCGCTCTCGCCTTCCTCGCCGGGCAGCGCCGGGCGGTGCGGCTCGAGCTCGTGGCGAAGCGGCAGCTCACGCCGACGGCGTGGGAGTTCCGGTTCCGGCCCGCGGCGCCTGTGCGCTTCGCGCCGGGTCAGTACCTCGAGCTGACCGTCCCCCACCGCCACCCCGACCTCGGCGGCATCCGGCGCGTGTTCTCGATCGCGTCGGCGCCCGGAGGCCCCGAGCTCGCGGTCGGCGTGCGCATCCGCGCGCAGGCCTCCTCGTTCAAGCGCGCCCTCGCGGCGCTCGAGCCGGGCGCCCGAGTGCGGGCGACGGGCGTGTGGGGCGACTTCACGCTCCCCCGCGATGCCGACGCGCGCCTCGCGTTCGTCGCGGCGGGCATCGGCATCACACCCTTCGTGGCGCAGCTGGGCGCCCTCGCCGCGACCGGGCGGGCCGCCGACGCCGAGCTGCTCTACGCCGTGCGCTCGGCATCCGAGCTCGCCTATCGCGACGAGCTCGCGGCGGCCGGATGCCGGGTCGGCGTGCTGTGCCCCGACGACCCGGGCGAGCTCCCGCCGGGCTGGACCTGGCTCGGGTCCGGGGGCCTCTCGGCCGAGCTCGTGTTGCGCGCGATTCCGGATCTGCACGAGCGGACCGTGTACCTGTCGGGGGCTCCGCAGGATGTCGCGCGCCTGCGGCGTGCCCTGCGCGCCTCGGGTGCGCGGCGCGTGCGCACCGACGTCTTCCTGGGGTACTGAGTGCCCTGTCGCGAGCACTTGGCACTCGACGCAGGAGAGTGCTAAAACGGGTATCGAGAAGTTGAGTCATCACGACTCAGATCCGTGATGGGAGGTATCCGATGACCATGTTCTTCGACCCGTTCCGCGAGCTCGACCGTGTCGCCGGCCAGCTCCTCGACAGCCGTCAGGGTCCGCGGCTCATGCCCATGGACCTCTACCGCGACGGCGACCACTACGTGCTCAACGCCGACCTCCCGGGCATCGACCCGGGCAGCGTGGACATCGACGTCGACGGCCAGGTGCTCACGATCCGCGCCGAGCGCACGCCGCGCAGCGTCGACGGCGTCACGTGGATCGCACGCGAGCGCGCGGCGGGCACATACCTGCGCCAGCTCAACCTCGGGCAGGGCATCGACACGGCCGCGATCTCGGCGAGCTACGACAACGGCGTGCTGAGCATCGTGATCCCCGTGAGCGAGGCCGCGAAGCCCCGCAAGATCGCGGTGCAGACCGCCGGCTCCCCCGCCCAGGACGAGACCCCGGCCATCACCCCCTAACCCCCCTCCTGAGTGCCCGTTCCGCGTGATTGTTCCCGAACGAACGGCGACAAACACGCGGAACGGGCACAATCGGACCCCCGATGCACGTCGTCCGGGGCCCGTATCGTGTCGCCATGTCGTCGTTCGCCGAGAAGCCGATCCTGCACTTCACCGACTGGCGAGAGTGGGAGACGTTCCTCGAGAACGACCCCCCGGCCGACGGCGTGCGCGTCAAGATCCTCAAGGCGAAGTCGACCAAGCCCGGCATCACACGCCAGGAGGCGCTCGACGTGGCCCTCTGCTTCGGCTGGATCGACGGCCAGGCGGGCGCCTTCGACGACGACTACAGCCTGCAGGCCTACACGCCGCGCCGCCCCCGCAGCCCGTGGTCGCAGATCAACCGCGATCACGTCGCGCGGCTCATCGCCGAAGGGCGAATGCGGCCCGCGGGTCAGGCCGAGATCGACCGCGCGAAGGCCGACGGCCGCTGGGACGCCGCCTACCGCCAGAAGGACGCCCCGGTGCCGCCCGAGCTGCAGGTGCTGCTCGAGGCGAGCCCCACGGCATCCGCGAACTTCGCCGCGCTCAACGCGCAGAACCGCTGGGCGGTCATCTTCCGCATCACCCAGGCTGTCCGGCCCGAGACGCGCGAGCGCCGCGCACGCCAGTTCCTCGAGATGCTCGAGCGCGGCGAGACCATCTACTAGCCCCGATAGTGCCCGTTCCGCGTGTTTGTGACCGTTCCTTCGGCAACAAACACGCGGAACGGGCACTATCGGGAGAGGAGGCCGAGGGCGCGCACGGCGTCGCGCTCGGCGATGAGCTCGGCGACGGATGCCGCGACGCCGGCGCGCACGGCATCCGACTGCTCGAGGCCCTCGACCACACGCCACTCGCCGCCCTCGCTCGTCGCGGGCACCGAGCTCACGAGCCCCGCCGGCACGCCGTACTCGCCGCGGCTCGGGAGCGCCACCGACACCCAGTCGCCCTCGGCGGTGCCCAGCACCCAGTCGCGCACGTGATCGATCGCGGCGGATGCGGCGCTCGCCGCCGACGACGCCCCGCGCGCCGCGATGATGGCCGCCCCGCGATTCGCGACGGCGGGCACGAACTCATCGGCGACCCACGTCGGGTCGAACCCCACGGGCTCGCCGTCGAGCAGCACGTTCGAGGGGTCCGGCACCTGCGTGGAGGAGTGGTTGCCCCAGATCGTCATCCGCGTGAGGCGCCCGACACCGACGTCGAGCTTCGCCGCGAGCTGCGCGAGGCCGCGGTTGTGGTCGAGACGCGTCATCGCCGTGAACCGCTCGGCGGGCACGTCGGGGGCGTGCGCCGCCGCGATGAGCGCGTTCGTGTTGGCGGGGTTGCCGACCGCGAGCACCCGGATGTCGTCGGCGGCATGGTCGTTGATCGCGCGCCCCTGCGGGCCGAAGATGCCGGCGTTCGCGGCGAGCAGGTCACCGCGCTCCATGCCCGCGCTGCGCGGACGCGCGCCCACGAGCAGGGCGACGTTCGCGCCGTCGAAGGCGGCATCCGCGTCGTCGCACACGTCGACCGACTCGAGAAGCGGGAAGGCCGCATCCGCGAGCTCCATCGCCGTGCCCTCGGCGACCGCGACGGCCTGCGGGATCTCGAGCAGCCGCAGGCGCACGCGCCGATCTCCGAGCATGTCGCCCGCGGCAATGCGGAACAGCAGGGCGTAGCCGATCTGCCCGGCGGCGCCCGTGACGGTGACGGTCGTGGGTGCGGTCATCCCCCCACGCTACGCGCGCGAGGGGATGGGCGACCGGGCCTTCGGTCCCCTGACCGAGGCCCAGACGGACCGCGGTCGCCCGACACGACGCGACCCCCGCCCCCACACGGGAGACGGAGGTCGCGATCGTGCCGCGCGGGACTCAGCCCAGGCGCGCCTTGAGGTTCTCGTCGAGCGTCTCGAGGAACTCCTCGGTCGTCTGCCACTCCTGCTCGGGACCCACGAGCACCGCGAGGTCCTTCGTCATCTTCCCCGACTCGACCGTCTTGATGACGACGTCCTCGAGGGTCTCGGCGAAGTCGATGAGGGCCTGGTTGTCGTCGAGCTTGCCGCGGTGCATGAGTCCGCGCGTCCACGCGAAGATGGAGGCGATCGGGTTCGTCGAGGTGGGCTTGCCCGCCTGGTGCTGACGGTAGTGGCGCGTGACGGTGCCGTGGGCGGCCTCCGCCTCGACGATCTTGCCGTCGGGCGTCGTCAGCACGGACGTCATGAGTCCGAGCGAGCCGTACCCCTGCGCGACCGTGTCGGACTGCACGTCGCCGTCGTAGTTCTTGCAGGCCCACACGTAGCCGCCCTCCCACTTGAGCGCGGAGGCGACCATGTCGTCGATGAGCCGGTGCTCGTAGGTGAGCCCCGCGGCCTCGAACTTGTCCTTGTACTCGGCGTCGAAGACCTCCTGGAAGAGGTCCTTGAACCGGCCGTCGTACGCCTTGAGGATCGTGTTCTTCGTCGAGAGGTACACCGGGTAGCCGCGCGACAGCCCGTAGTTGAAGCTCGCGCGAGCGAAGTCGCGGATCGAGGCGTCCTGGTTGTACATCGCGAGCGCGACGCCGCCGTCAGGCGCCTGGTAGACCTCGAAGCTCTGCGCCTCGCCGCCGTCGGCGGGCTGGAACGAGAGCGTGAGCGTGCCGGGGCCGTCGAAGACGAAGTCGGTCGCGCGGTACTGGTCGCCGAAGGCGTGACGGCCGATGATGATCGGCTTGTTCCAGCCGGGCACGAGGCGCGGGATGTTCGAGATGACGATGGGCTCGCGGAAGATGACGCCGCCGAGGATGTTGCGGATCGTGCCGTTGGGGCTCTTCCACATCTTCTTGAGGCCGAACTCGGCGACGCGCGCCTCGTCGGGCGTGATGGTGGCGCACTTGACGCCGACGCCGTGCCTCTGGATGGCGTGGGCCGCGTCGATCGTGACCTGGTCGTCGGTCGCGTCGCGGTTCTCGATGCCGAGGTCGTAGTACTCGAGGTTCACGTCGAGGTACGGGTGGATGAGGCGGTCCTTGATGAACTGCCAGATGATGCGGGTCATCTCGTCGCCGTCGAGCTCGACGACCGTTCCCTCGACCTTGATCTTCTCGACCACGTGTTGTCCTTTCGCGTGCAAGCCGCCGTCCAGCCTACCCCGCATCCGAGTTATCTCGATATCGAGATACCTGCCCGCGCGACGGCCCCGCGGGTTAGCCTGTCTCAATGGCCGACCTGAGACTGGAAGAGCTGACGGCGCAGACCATCGTCGCGGCCCGCAACCTGGCCCTGAAGCCCGGTCAGGCTGCGTTCATCGCACCGGAGACCTACGAGCACTCCGAGCAGGACCTCGACCCCGCCGGGTCGTGGCCCCGCGTCGTCATGGACGGCGACCACCTCGTCGGGTACGTCATGGGCACCTTCGACCCCGACGCCCCCGAGGAGTTCCTGCGGGCCGCGCTGTGGCGCATCCACGTGGAGGCGGACGCGCAGGGCTCAGGCGTCGGCCGTTTCGCCGTGCAGGCGCTCGCCGACGAGGCGCGTCGCCGCGGCTTCGAGCGCATCACGGTCGTGTGGGCGCCGGGCGAGGACGGCCCGGAGGCGTTCTTCAAGGCGGTCGGCTTCGAGGTCGTGGGCGAGACGCCCTACGGCGAGAAGCTCGGCGCGCTCGCCCTCTGACGCGCGACCGAGGCATCCGGATGCCGCTCCCGCACGAGGACTTCGTGGGCGCGGTTCTCGACGTGGTGGCGCAGATCCCCGAGGGCCGCGCCATGAGCTACGGCGACGTCGCGGCCGCCATCGGCTCGCGTGCGGCACGCGGCGTCGGTCAGGTGATGGCGTACTACGGCGGCGACGTGCCGTGGTGGCGGGTCGTGCGGGCGAGCGGGCACCCCGCCGCCGACCACGAGGCACGCGCGCTCGAGCACTACCGCGCCGAGGGCACGCCGCTCGTGTGGTCGCGCGAGCGCACCGCGTTCCGCGTCGACCTCGCCGCGGCCCGCTGGTGGCCGGACGACGCGTCCGCGTGAGGGGCGCGCATCCCCCGAACGGGCGCGTTCGGCGAGGCACCTCCCGCGAGTAGCCTCACGTTCCATGACCCGAACCGATGACCTCATGGCGATGATGCAGAGGCACATGCGTGGCACAGCTTTCGTGTTCTCGCGCACCGCCAAAGGCTTCACGATCGACCTCGATCTCGCGAACCCGCAGTGGTGGCCGCTCATCGCGCAGACGAACCTCTCCGAGACCTCGAGCTTCCAGATCATCACCGACGAGATCGACTCCAAGTTCACGATCGTCGAGATCCCGCGCCGCATCGAGTGGGGAGGCGACGACGCCCCGCACTTCGTGCAGAACGCGCCAGGCGCCCCCAAGCAGAGCATGAAGGACGAGGTGGACCTGCGTGTGAGCGCCGAGCCCATCCGCCGCCTCGTGCGCCGCGAGGCGGGCGGGCTCGGCTTCCGCGAGACGCTCGACCGCAGGAAGCTCTACACGATGCTCGGCGTCGCCGCAGGGGGCGTCGCCGCCGTCGTGATCGTGCTCGTCGTCATCATCAACGCGCTCGGCTGACGACCGGTAGGCGCGCGGATGCGGGCCCGCGCACCCCGAGGGGATGCGCGAGCCCGCAGGCTCGGTGCGACGTCGTCCGCTACCGCCCGCGGCGGGCCACGGACACCGAGCCGATCGCGACTCCGCCCACCACGAGAAGGCCGAGCGCGAAGATCGCCCACGGCATGACGCCGTCCGCGCCCGTCTGGGCGAGGCCGGGCGTGCCCCCGGTGCCGCCGCCCGGGGCGGGGCTCGCCGCAGGGACGACCGTGTAGGCGAGCTCGACCGTCGTGGTCTGGCCGGCGACGTCCGTCGCCGTGATGGTCGCGAGCTGCTCGCCGAGCGTCGCCGTGGGCAGGATGTCCCCCACCGAGCTCTCACACGTCTCGACGCCCGACACCTCGTCCTCGCACACGAAGACGAACGGCACCGACGCGCCCTGCTCGAGCTCGTCGAGCTCGGCGGGCGAGACGACCCGCACCGCCGGTGCGTCGCCGTCCACGCGGACGGTGTACTCCGCCACCGTCGCGTTGCCGAGCGCGTCGACCGCGCGGACACGGAGCGTCGTCACACCGTCCGGGAAGTTCGTCCCCGCGACGACGAGCTCGTCGACGCCGCTACGGCTTCCCTCGGTGTACAGATCGCCGTCGGAGGTGCGGATCTCCCACTCGATGACCTCGATCTCGGACGCATCGCTCGCCGTCACCGTGACAGAAGGGCCGAACAGGTACCAGCCGGAGGTCTCGGCCGCCGGCGCGGAGAAGTCGATCACGGGGCCGGCGGCATCCGGCGCGGCGACGGTGTAGCTGCGCACGATGCGCGTCTCGTTGCCGGCCCGGTCGACCGCGCGCAGCACGACCTCGAAGGTGCCCTCCTCGTCGGTGTCGAGGGCCTCGCCGTCCGCGACGGGGGCCTCGCACGTCTCGACGCCGCTCGCGGCGTCCGTGCAACTGTAGCCGAGCACGAGCTCGTCGCCGGGCCCGACCGTCACACCCTCCTCGGGCAGGTTGACCGACACGGACGGCGCAGTCGCGTCGGTCGGGAACGACACGGTCTGGGCGGTGCCCACGTTGTCGAACCAGTCGACCGCGCGCACCTGGTAGCGGTTGTCGCCCTCGCCCGCGGTCGCGAACGTCGCGGTCGCACCGGCCACGCTCACCCACGGTCCGGGGACCCCGTCGTCGAAGGTGCGGTACTCGACGCGCTGCACGCCCGCACCGCCGTGGTCGTCGGCCGTGAGGGTGACGGTCGCGGGACCGCGCCACCAGCCGTTGCTCGCGCCCGGGGCGTCGACCGCGACGGTCGGGGCGGCCGTCTCGTCCTCGATCACGCGGAAGGTGTGCGGGTCGGCCGCGAAGTGGCCCGCCTCGTTGGAGCCGTGGGCACGCGCTTCGAAGGCGCCGAGCTGGTCGAGCACCCGCACGTAGCCGTTCGGCCGCGTGGTGTTGTCGATGATCGTCGCGCCGCAGGTGTTGACGCCCGACTCGGGGTCGTCGCACGTGTACTCGAGCGTGACCGACTCGCCGAGCCGGTACACGTGCCGCGTGGGCGAGAGGAGCGTGGTGACGGGCGGGGTCTTGTCGAGCTTGATCCGGCGCGTCACGGGGCCGACCGAGTTGCCCTCGTCGTCGACGGCGGTGACCGTCAGGAGGGTCTCTCCGCCGGTCGTGATCGGGATTCTCGCCGAGCCGAGCGACTGGCCGGATCCGGCCTGCGCCCCGCTCGTCGTCCACTCGACGAGCGGGTTGGAGCTGATGCTCGAGGTCGCGCGTACGGTCGCGACGAGGTCCTCGGTGTACCACCCGTGCACGTTCGACTCCGGGAGCGAGAACGTGAGCGTGAGCGGGTTCTGGGGGTCGGGGTCGTCGGTCGAGGCGGCCGTGGGAACGAGCTGCTCGGCGGGACGCCCCGGCGGCGCAGCGTCGGCCGCGGGCGCGTCGAGAACGGGCGCGGGCGCCTCGGCGACGTCGATCGTCGGAGCGGGCAGCGACTCGAGGGCGGCCGGCGACTGGGTGTCGGCTGCGGCGGGCGCATCGAGGGTGTCGGCGGCGACGGCGGCGACGGAGCAGCCACTGAGGGTCAGAGCGACGACGGTCGTGGTGGCGAGCAGAGCGGCTGTCCACCTCGCCGTCGTATGCGGAGTCGTGGTAGTCATCCCGCCATCGTCGACGAGCGCTCACCCCCCGACGGGGGCCGGAGAGCGTCGACAACGTCTCTGCAACGTTCAGCCCGCGCCGCCCTGAGGGCGCGGCGCCGCCGAGGCGAGCCCGACGCACGCCGCGACCGCCTCGCGGAGGCTGAGCGCGGAACCGGCGGCGCGCGCCGCATCCCAGCGGTCCGTCGACAGGGCGGAGCGCACGCGCTCGCGATGCATGCGGTTGCCCTCGGGGTCGTTCGCATCGGGGTCCCACGAGTAGCGACGCGCATTCGCATCCGCCGCGGCAAGCAGCCGGGCACCCTCTGCGTGTCGCTCGAGCGGCGCACACGCCGCCGCGACGAGGAAGACGCCCGCGATCGTGTGAGTCGGTCGGCCCGTCTCCCAGGTCCGACGGATGACGGGGGCGAGCAGGTCGATCGCCTCCTGAGCCCGCCCGACCCCGATAAGCACCTTCGCGATGAGGTGGGCGGTGAGGGTCTGCACCCACTCCTCCCCCGCTCGCCGTGCGAGATCGAGGGCACGCTCGAGCCCCTCGAGCGCAGCCGCAGGCGCCCCCGCGAAGCGCTGCAGATCGGCGGCGATCATGGCGACCGTCGCGCTCGCGGCGAGGCTCCTGCCCGGCAGACCGAGCGCCTCGCCGATAGACGCGTGCGCCTCGGCGATCGACCCGATCGACGCCGCGTAATAGGAGCGATAACCGAGGGCGATCGCGAGGATCGAGGCGTCATCCGCCTCCCGAGCGGCCGAGATCGCGGCCTCGATCGCGCGCGACGTCTCGGCGGTCTCCCGCATGAAGAACCTCATGAGGCCGAGACCGAGCTGGGCGCGAGCCTCGAGGATGGCGGGAGCCTCACCCGGGATCGCGAGGGCCTCCTCGATGCGTGCGACGCCGTCGACGAACGCGGAGCGCCGGTACCAGACGCGGGCCATGCCGCCCACGATGCGCAGAGCCGACTCCCGATCCCCCGCCGCGACGGCATCCGCGAGCGCCGCCCCGAGGTCGTGCGCGGCGCGCTCGAGCATCGCCGTCGCGGCCCCCTCCTCGCTCGAGTAGAGGCGCGGTCGCGCCGCATCGACGAGATCGGCGTGCCAGCGGCGGTGCCGCTCGCGCCAGAGCGCCCGGTCGCCCGTGTAGCGATCCCGCACGATCTCGCGCACGGCGATGAGCAGGCGATATGTCGTGGAGCCGTCGACGGCGCGCGCGGTCGACACGAGCGAACGCTCCACGAGCTCGTGCAGCAGCTCGCCGACGTCGGCTCCCGGCACGTCGCAGATCGCGACGGCGGCGTCGCGAGAGAAGGCGCCTGCGAAACCGCCGAGCTGCCCGAGCAGCTCCCCCTGCTCGGGCGAGAGCAGGTCGGTGCTCCACTCGACCATCGCCGCGACGCTCGCGTGCCGACCCGCGCTCGACGACCCGCCGACGAGCCCGCGCCGACGGATGTCGTCGGCGAGCTCGGCGAGCGACCGCGACGGCAGCCGCGCGGCCGCGAGCTCGAGGGCGAGCGGGATGCCGTCGAGGGATGCGACGAGCGCGCGCACGAGCGGCTCGGTCGTGGGATCGAGACGGAACCCGGGGTCGACGTCGGCGGCACGCGCGGCGAGCAGTTCCACGGCATCCGCGAACCCGTCGCCGAGCATGGGGTCGATCTTGACGCGTCGCTCACCGGGCACCCGCAGGGGGTCGCGGCTCGTCACGAGCACCGCGAGCCCGTCGCAGCGAGCGAGGAGCCCGGTCGCGAGCTCGGCGGCGTCGTCGCGCATGTGCTCGGCGTTGTCGAGCACGAGGAGGGTCGGCCCGTCGCGCAGCATGCGCGCGAGCGCGTCGAGGTCGGGTCGCAGCGCGCCGAGCTGCTCCGCGAGCGCCGAGAGCAACTCGGGCAGCGTGCGGTGGGGGACGAGGTCGACGAAGATCTGGCGGCGATCACCGCCGGCGTCACGGCGGATCGCCTCGATCGCGATGCGGGTCTTGCCGACACCGCCGGGGCCCACGATCGTCACGAGCCGGGAGCGGGCGCGCGCCTCGACGACGGCCGCGAGCTCCGCACGTCGACCGATGAAGCGCGTGAGGGGGAGCGGCACCCCGTGCCTCTCCGGCTCGGCTGGGGTCGATACGGACGTGAGCTCGCGACGCAGGATCGAGGTGCGGAGCGCGACGAGGGCGGCCGGCAGGTCGATCCCGAACTCCTCCGCGAGGCGAGTGCCGAGATCGTCGATCGCCACGAGCGCCTCGCCGTCGCGCCCGAGCTCCCCGAGGGTGCGCGCGAGCACCTCGACGGGACGTTCGGAGAGCGGATGCCGGTGCACGAGTCCGGCGAGCGACCGCACCGCGCGCTCGGCATCGCCGTCTTCCACGCGCAGGGCCGCGAGCTCCGTGACCGCTTCGACGTGCTCGAGCGCGAGTCGTTCGGACTCGCGCACGGCGAACGGCGCGTCGCCGAGCTCCGCGAGCGGGCGTCCGGAACACGCCTGGTCGATGCGCTCGAGCGCTGCGATGCGGCGCTGCCTCTCGCGTTCGTCGCGCAGCGCGAGGCGCAGCGACACGATGTCGACGGCGTCGGGCTCGACGTCGAGACGGTAGCCCCCGCGCCCCCCGTCGAGGAACGGCCCGAGCGCCCCCCGACGCAGGCGCGACACGATCGACCGCAGCGTCACGTCGACGCTCGGCGGCGGCTCGGCCCACAGATCCTCGGCGAGAACGGAGAGCGACACGCGCACGCCCGGTTCGAGGGCGAGCCGCGCGACGAGCGCCCGCGGGCGGAGACCGCCGAGCTCGACCTCCTCGCCACCAAGGCGCACGGCGACGCGTCCGAGCAGCTCCACGCGCGGGCGCGCGAGCTCGGTCGGCGGGTGGGCGGGAGACGGACCGGTCATGGGCGGGTGAGGTGAATGCTACGTCACCAGCCCATGAAACGAGAGCTTCTCTCAGTCGATTCGCGTCTCACACGAGCGAGTCGCGCCACGCCTTGTGCAGGCTCGCGAAGCGGCCCGTGCCGCCGATGAGCTCCTGAGGCGTGCCGTCCTCGACGATGCGCCCCTGCTCCATGACGAGCACGCGGTCGGCGATCGCGACCGTCGACAGCCGGTGCGCGATGACGATCGCGGTGCGGTCGGCGAGCAGCGTCGTGAGGCCCTCCTGCACGAGCCGCTCGCTCGGGATGTCGAGCGAGGCCGTGGCCTCGTCGAGGATGAGCACGGCCGGGTCTGCGAGGAAGGCGCGCGCGAACGACAGCAGCTGGCGCTGCCCCGCCGAGACGCGGCCTCCGCGCTTGTTCACGTCGGTGTCGTAGCCGTCGGGCAGCTCCTCGATGAACGCGTCGGCACCCACGGCCCGCGCCGCAGCGCGGATCTCGTCGAGCGTGGCACCGGGCTTGCCGAGCGCGATGTTGTCGGCGACCGTGCCCGAGAAGAGGTAGGCCTCCTGTGTCACCATGACGATCGCGCGGCGCAGATCCTTCGGATGCAGCTCCCGCAGGTCGACGCCGTCGAGGCGCACGGATCCCGTGGTCGGGTCGTAGAACCGCGCCACGAGCTTCGCGAGGGTCGACTTGCCGGCGCCCGTCGACCCGACGAGCGCGACCGTCTGACCCGCGGGGATGTGCAGCTCGAAGTCGGGCAGGATGACGCGGTCCTCCCGGTAGGCGAAGCGCACGCCGTCGAAGTCGATGGCGCCCTTCGCCTCCCACAGGTCGACGGGCCTCGCGGGGTCGGGCACGCTCGGGTTCTCCTCGAGCACCCCCGAGATCTTCTCGAGGGCGGCGGCGGCCGACTGGTAGGAGTTGTAGAACTGCGCCATCTCCTCCATGGGGTCGAAGAAGCGCCGGGTGTACATGAGCGCCGCGAGCAGCACGCCCACGGCGAGCGACCCGTCCGCGACCCGCAGCCCGCCGACGAGCAGCACGGCGGCCACCACGACGTTGCCGATCACGACGAGGCTCGGGTCGAAGATGCCGAAGACTCCGATCGCCTTCGCGTTGGCGGCGCGGTAGTCCTCGACGTGCGCCCCGAACTCCTGCTCGTTGCGCCGCTCGGCACGGAACGCCTTGACCGCCCGGATGCCCGTCATCGTCTCGACGAACTTGACGATGAGACGCGCCGAGTGCACGCGCGTCGCGCGGAAGGCACGCTGCGAGGTCACCTGGAACCACCGCGTGAGCAGCACCAGGAACGGCAGCGAGCACGCGATGACGAGCGCCGAAAGCGGGTCGAGGAACACGAGGGTGAGCGCGATGAAGAGCATGTAGAGCACCCCGCGGATGAGGCCCTGGATGCCCGAGTCGAGCAGCTCGCGGATCGAGTCGAGGTCGTTCGTCTGCCGCGCGATGATGCGCCCCGAGGTGTAGCTCTCGTGGAACTCCAGGCTCAGCAGCTGCGCGTGACGGTAGATGCGGCCCCGCAAGTCGTACAGGAACGCCTGGCTGATGCGCGCCGAGAGCATCGTGTAGTGCCACATGAGCACCGCGCCGACGATCGCGGCGCCCAGATAGAGGAGCACGACGATCGCGAGCGGCATCGCGTCGTGCCGTTCGACGATCGCAGGCAGTCCCGCGTCGATGCCGAAGGCGATGAGCGCGGGCCCCGCGGTCTGCAGCGCGGTGCTCGTCGCGACGATCACCATCGCGGCGACGACGCGTCCCCGCAGCGGGCGCAACAGCGACTCGAGCAGGCGCGACGAGCGCGCGCGCATGGCGCGGCTCTCCTCGCGCGTGTAGTCCTGGCGGTCCTCGCCCTCGACCCCCTCGAGCACGCTCACGCGATCACCTCCTCGGCGCCCGTCGAGCGCCCCGTCTCGTCCTCGGCCGTCACGTCGTCGTCGAGCGACGAGATGACGTATCGGTAGTGCTCGTTCCGGGCGAGCAGCTCCGAGTGGCGTCCCACATCCGTGACGCGACCGTGCTCGAGCAGCGCGACGCGGTCGGCGAGCATGACCGTCGAGGGGCGGTGCGCCACGACGAGCGCCGTCGTGGCGGCGAGCACCCGTCGGAGCCCCGCCTCGACGCGGGCCTCGGTGTCGACGTCGAGCGCCGAGAGCGGGTCGTCGAGCACGAGCACGGACGGACGCGCGGCGACGGCGCGCGCGAGCGCGATCCGCTGACGCTGGCCGCCCGAGAGGCTGAGCCCCTCCTCGCCGATCGTCGTGTCGACCCCCATCGGCAGGCGCTCCACGAAGTCGGCCTGCGCGATCTCGAGCGCCTCGGCGAGCACCGCCTCCGCCTCGGGGGAGTCGGGATCGAGGTCCGGGCGCCCGAGCAGCACGTTCTCGCGCACGGACGCCGAGAAGAGCGTCGCCTCCTCGAACGCCATCGCGATGCGCGCCCGCAGCTCCTCGCGCGTGAGGTCGCGGATGTCGACGCCGTCGAGCAGCACGCGGCCGCCCGTGACGTCGTAGAGCCGCGTCGTGAGCGCCGTGAGCGTCGTCTTGCCCGAGCCCGTGAGCCCCACGAGCGCCATCGTCTCGCCCGGCTCGAGCTCGAGGCGGATATCGTCGAGCAGGTCGGGGACCGAGGCGGGCGAGTCCTGGTAGCGGAAGTGCACGTTCTCGAACACGAGGCGTCCGCGGGGCTCCGCGATCGTCGCAGGGGACTCGGGATCGCGGATGGGGTTCGGCTCGTCGAGCACCTCGAAGATGCGCTCGACGGCCGTCCGCGTCTCGAACGTCATCGAGAGCAGCCATCCGATCGACTCGATCGGCCAGCGGAGAACCGACGCCGCCGCGAAGAACGCGATGAGCCCGCCGACCGAGAGCTGGCCGCCGGCCGCGAGCACGACCCCGCCGAGCAGCGACAGCGCGAACGCGGCATCCGGGATCAGCAGGAGCCACAGCCACAGCCCCGCGATCGCGCGCGCCTTCTCGAGCTCGGTGCCGCGCAGCTCTTCCGCCTGACGCAGGAAGTTGTCGAGGCTGTGCCGCCCGCGCCCGAACGCCTTGAGCACGCGGATGCCGTGCACCGACTCCTCGACGGTCGTCGCGAGGTCGCCCTGCTGGTCCTGGGCTCGGCGCGAGACGAGCGAGTAGCGGTGCTCGAACCGGAACCCGACGACCCACATCGGCACCGAGGCGAGGATGAAGACGAGGGCGAGCTGCCACGACCAGACGAACAGGATGCCGAAGCCGACGACGATGATGACGACGTTGCCGACGAGCAGGATGACGCCGAACGCGAGCCACCGGCGGATCGTGCCGAGGTCGCCCATCGATCGGGACAGGAGCTGGCCGGACTGCCAGCGGTCGTGGAACGCGACCGGCAGGTCCTGCAGCTTCGCGTAGAGCGCATTGCGCATGCGCGCCTCGATGTGCGTCGACGGCGTCAGCACGAGCCACCGGCGCACCATGATGAGGAGCCCCTCCGCGACGCCGAGGGCGAGCACGATCCCCGCCGCCGGCCACACCTGGGCCGTGTCGCCGGAGGCGAGCGGGCCGTCGATGATCCACTGCAGCACGATCGGCACGCTCAGCGCGACGAGCGTGAGGGCGATGTAGACGAAGAGGCTCGTGATGGTGCGACCGAGGTAGGGGCGCACGAAGGGGTAGATGCGCGCGAGGGTGCGCACGGTGCCGCGCGAGGGCGCGGACGCGGACGTGGTGGCGTGCTCAGACATGGTGATCCGTGAGACGGCGTGCGCGGACCGCGCACGCGAGGTGGGACGTTGGGGCGATGTGAGGTCGGATGCCGGGCGTGCCGGATCCGCGCGGAGGAGGCGGGCGGGCGGTGCCGCTAACGCGCCGGCGACGGGGCGGCCGGGAGGGCCCGGGTCGCGGCCGTGACGGGGCGCGGGATGCCGGTGTTCCTCATGATGCCTCCTCGTTGTGCGAGCGTCGTCCGCCCGGAGGGTGCCCGAGCAGCCCTACAGACTATGCCCGCGTCCGCGCGAGCCGCAAGAACCGCGCACGAGGGATGTGTGAGAACGTGCCGGACGGGAACACCTCCGTCGCTAGACTCGGCGGCGGAGCACCCGACGCTCGCCCTCTCGACACCCGGAGCAGCATGACAAGCGACACTTCCACCACGCCCACCCGTCCGACGAGCGGTCTCGACCGCTTCTTCCAGATCACCGAGCGCGGCTCGACGATCGGCACCGAGGTGCGCGGCGGTCTCGTGACCTTCGTGACGATGGCCTACATCGTCATCCTGAACCCCATCATCCTGAGCACGCCCGACGTCGAGGGCAACACGCTCGCGTACTCGGCGGTCGCCGCGAGCACCGCGCTCACCGCCGGCGTCATGACGATCCTCTTCGGCATCATCACGCGCCTGCCGTTCGCGTTCGCCGCGGGTCTCGGCATCAACGCCTTCCTGGCCTTCACGGTCGTCGGCCAGGTGACCTGGCCCGAGGCGATGGCGCTCGTCGTCATCAACGGCCTCATCATCGTGCTGCTCGCCGCGACCGGACTGCGGAAGCTCATCTTCGACGCGGTTCCCGTGCAGCTCAAGCTCGCGATCACGGTCGGCATCGGCCTCTTCATCGCCTTCATCGGCTTCGTCAACGCGGGCTTCGTCACGGCGACCGGCGTGGGCTCGCCGCCTGTCGACCTCGGCGAGGGCGGCTCGGTCACCTCGCTCGCGACGCTCGTGTTCGTCGTCACCCTCCTCCTCGGCGGCGTGCTCATCGCCCTCAAGGTCAAGGGCGCGATCCTCTTCGCCCTCATCGCCGGAACCGTGCTCGCCGCGATCCTCAACCTCATCTGGCCGTTCGGGCTCGACTTCGGCTTCGCCGCCGGCATCGTGAGCCTGCCCGACCTGAGCCTCATCGGCGCGATCGACTTCGGCTTCGACCTCGGCAAGGTGGGCGTCGTCGCGCTCATCATGTTCGTCTTCACGCTCGTCTTCTCGAACTTCTTCGACGCGATGGGCACGATGACGGGTCTCGCGAAGGAGGCCGACCTCGCGGACGCGAAGGGCGACTTCCCGCGCATCAAGTCGGCGCTCATCGTGGAGGGCGTCGGCGCGGTCGTCGGCGGAAGCACCTCCTCGTCGTCGGCGACCGTGTTCATCGAGTCGGGCTCCGGCATCGGCGAGGGGGCCCGCACGGGCTTCGCGAACGTCGTAACGGGCGTGCTCTTCCTGCTCGCGATGTTCATCACGCCCATCACCTCGCTCGTGCCGGGCGCCGTCGCGGCGGCCGCGCTCGTGCTCGTGGGCGCCATGATGCTCTCGCAGATCCGCCACATCGACTTCGGCGACTTCCGCGTGCTGCTGCCGGTCTTCCTCACGGCGACCGTCATGCCGCTCACCTACTCGATCGCCAACGGCATCGGGGCGGGCTTCGTGAGCTGGGTCGTCGTGAACGCGCTGAGCGGCAAGGCCAAGACGATCCACCCGCTCCTGTGGGTGGTCGCGGCTGGCTTCGTGCTGTACTTCGCGCGCGGACCGCTCGAGATGCTCTTCGCGGGCTGACCCCGCATCCGCATCGAGAGGGGCGCGTCCGGCACTGCCGGGGGCGCCCCTCTCGTCGCTCCGGCGTCAGTGGAAGAAGTGCCGCTCGCCCGTGAGGTAGAGGGTCACGCCGTACTCGCGGCACGCCGCGATGACGTCCTCGTCGCGGATCGAGCCACCGGGCTGCACGATCGCCTTCACCCCCGCCTCGAGCAGGATGCGCGGGCCGTCGTCGAAGGGGAAGAAGGCGTCGGATGCGGCGACCGAGCCCGCGGCGCGGTCGCCCGCGCGCTCGACGGCGAGACGGCACGAGTCGACGCGATTGACCTGACCCATGCCGACCCCCACGGAGGCGCCGCCGGAGGCGAGCAGGATGCCGTTCGACTTGACGGCGCGCACCGCGCGCCACGCGAACTCGAGGTCGGCGAGCGTCGCGGCGTCGGCGGGCTCGCCCGCGGCGAGCTTCCACTGGAGCGCGGGCACGAAACGGTCGTCGGCCTGCTGCAGGAGCAGACCTCCCGAGATCTGCCGCAGCTCGGTCTCGGTGCGCGCGTAGCCCTCGGGCAGCTCGAGCAGCCGCAGGTTCTTCTTGCCCGCGAGCACCTCGAGCGCACCCTCGTCGAACCCGGGTGCGACGACCACCTCGGTGAAGATCGGCGCGATCGACTCCGCCGCCTCGCGCGTGAGGGGGCGGTTCGCGGCGATGACGCCGCCGTAGGCCGACACCGGATCGCACGCGTGCGCGAGCGCATGCGCCTCGGCGATCGTGTCGGCGGTCGCGATGCCGCACGGGTTGGCGTGCTTGATGATCGCGACGGCGGGGCCCTCGTGGTCGTACGCCGCGCGGAGCGCCGCGTCGGCGTCGACGTAGTTGTTGTACGACATCTCCTTGCCCTGCAGCTGCCGGGCCTGGGCGATGCCGAGACCGTGGGGCTCGCGGTAGAGGGCGGCGCGCTGGTGCGCGTTCTCGCCGTAGCGCAGCACCTCGGCGCGCGTCCACGTGGCACCCGCCCAGCCGGGGAAGCCCGAGCCTGCGTCGTCGGGCGCGAGCACGTTGCCGATCCAGCTCGCGACGGCGACGTCGTAGGTGGCGGTGTGCCGGAACGCCTCGCGCGCGAGCTCACGACGCTCGGCGAGCGTCGTGCCGCCCGCCGCGAGGGCGTCGACGATGTCGCCGTACCGGGCCGGCGAGACGACGACGGCGACGTTGGCGTGGTTCTTCGCGGAGGCGCGCACCATGGCGGGCCCGCCGATGTCGATCTGCTCGATCACGGCATCCGGGGCGGCACCCGAGGCGACCGTCTCGGCGAACGGGTAGAGGTTGACGACGACGAGCTCGAACGGCTCGATGCCGAAGCTCGCGAGCTCGGCCTCGTGGCTCTCGAGCCGCAGGTCGGCGAGGAGCCCCGAGTGCACCTTCGGGTGGAGCGTGCGCACGCGCCCGTCGAGGTGCTCGGGGAAGCCCGTGAGGTCGCCGATCTGCGTGACCGGGATGCCGGCGCCCGCGATCGCCTGGGACGTCCCGCCGGTCGAGACGATCTCGACCCCCGCGTCGGCGAGGGCGCGGGCGAGCCCGACGAGCCCCGTCTTGTCGGACACCGCGACGAGGGCGCGACGGATCGGCACGCGATCGCGTTCGCGGTAGAGGGCGGGGTCGATCGGCTGACCGCTCATCGGTACTCCTCGAGGTCGATGGCGCCGTCGGCGATGTCGAGCACGCTCTGGATGAGCAGTTCGCGTTCGACGGGCTTGATGCGCTCGTGCAGGGTGGCTTCGGTGTCGCCCGGCTCGATCGGCACCCGGCGCTGGGCGAGGATCGGTCCGGTGTCGACCCCGTCGTCGACCACGATGACGCTCGCACCCGTCTGCGTCGCTCCCGAGGCGAGCGCGTCGCGCACGCCGTGCGCGCCCGGGAACTCCGGCAGGTAGGCGGGGTGCGTGTTGATGATGGCGGGGCCGAACGCGGCGACCACCTGCTGCGGCAGCAGTCGCATGAGCCCGGAGAGCACGACGAGGTCGGGCTCCCATTCCCGCAGCCGGGCGAGCAGCTCATCGCCCCACTCCTCACGCGAGGAGAACGAGGTGAACGGCACGACGAAGCTCGGGATGCCGAAGGCCTCCGCGTGCGCGAGCCCGTCCGCCTGCCGGTCGGCGCCGACCGCGACGACGCGTGCGGGGAACTCCGCGTCCTGCGCCGCCTCGAGCAGGGCGCGCAGGTTGGAGCCGCCCCCGGAGATGAGGACGACGACCCGCAGCACCCGCCCAGCCTAGCGGCGACGCGGGAACGGCAGGGTCACGGAGCCCGCCGCGAGACCCGCCGCGAGACCGACGGCGAATTCGAGGGCGGATACCGCCCCCACGGCGAGCGCGTCGGGCCCCACCTGGCTGAAGCGGCCGGGCCCGAGACCCCCCGCGGAGGCCGCGGCGAGGAGGCCGAGGAGCACGCCCCCGACGAGGGCGCCGCCCGCCGCGACGAACGCCGACCACGCGAGACGCGATCCGTCGCCGATCGCGCGCACGAGGGCGGGCCGCACGGCGACCGCGGCGAGGAAGGCCGCCACGACCGGCACCGCGAGGCCGACGAAGCCGAACGCCGATTCGCCCGACGGCAGCGCCCCGAGGATCGGCACGGTCGGAAGCGGCCCGACCGTCGTGCCGAGCGGCGACACCTGCGAGCCGACGCCGAGCGCGAAACCCGGGCCGGCGAACCACGACGCCACCCACACGACCACGTTGGGCACGAACGCGAGTTGGCCCGCCGTGAGCGCGACCCCGCCGAGCACCTCGGTGTGCAGCGCCTCGTACATGCGGATCACCTGGGCGTACCCCACGACGAGCACGACCGTCGCGGCGACGGCGCTCACCACGAGCACGACCATGACGGCTGCGACTCCCGCCCGCACCGAGGCGCCGAGCGCGGCGCGCACGCGCGGGTTCCACGACGCGGTCCACGCGCTCAGCCGGCCGTGCGCCGTGACGCCGCGGTCGGCATCCGCGCGCAGCACCCCGAGGGCGAGCCCCACCCCGAAGACGACGGCGGGGAGCAGCGCACCCTGCCAGATCGAGGGGCGTGCAGCCGGATGCACGGAGGAGAGGGTGAGGAGGAGCGACGCGACGCCGAAGGTGGCGAACGCCGTGAGCTCGCCGAGCAGCCGGTGGCCCGTCTCGGCGACCCGCGCGCCCGCGCGCACCCCGAGCGCGAGCGTGAGGAGGGCGAAGCCGAGGGCCGCGATCGAGACGACCACGACCGTGCCGGCGGGCGCCCCGACACCGATCGCGGTGACCTCGTCGAGCACGAAGGTCACGTCGACCCCGTGCCCGATGAGCCACACGTCGACCGAGGCACGCCAGAAGCCCGTCCAGTCGGGCGCGAAGCCGAACTGCACCGCCCACAGCAGCGTCGCGATGAGCAGCGGGATGGCGACGCCGATGGCCGCGACGAGCAGTGCCTCGAACGCCGAGAACAGCACCGTGAGGCGACGGCTCACCGCATCCGCTCCCGGGCGCTCAGCACTGCGGATCCGCGCTCGGCACGGTGCCGGAGATGAGGTACGCGTCGACGACGTCGTCGATGCACGCGACGCCCTGGGCGTAGATCGTGTGGCCCTCGCCGTCGTAGGTCACGAGGAAGCCGCTCGAGAGCAGCTCCGCGAGGTGCTGGGCGTTCGCGTACGGGGTGGCCGGGTCGTTCGTCGTGCCGATGACCATGATGGGCGCGGCACCCGCGGCGTCGAACTCGCTCGGGAGCTGGGCGACGGGCGCCGGCCAGTTGGAGCACACGGCCTTGAGCACGGCGTAGTCGTCGTAGGCCGCGTAGCGCCCGAGGATGGGGGCTGCGGCGTCGATGCGCTCGAGGCCCGCGAAGACGTCGACGCCGTCGTCGGCGAGCGTTCCCTCGTCGCACGTGACGGCCGTGTAGATGTCGCCCGAGTTGTCGGGGTAGCCGCCGTCGCCGTCACGTCCGTTGTACGCGTCGGCGTAGATGAACACCGTGTCGGCGTCGCCCTTGCGCAGCTGCGTGAAGAGCTCGCTCAGGTAGGGCCAGTAGCTCTCCGAGTAGAGCGTGAAGATGATGGCCGTCGCGACGGTCGCCGAGTCGAGCACGCGCCCGTCGGAGGCGGTGAACCCGCGGCCGTCGACCGTGTCGAGCATCTGCCGCACGGAGCGCAGCGCGCTATCGACGCTCCCCCGGAACGGGCAGTCCGCCTGCGGGAGGCACCACTCCATGTAGGCGCGCAGCGCGGAGTCGAAGCCCGCCATCTGCGTCGCGAGGGCGTCGAGGTCGCCGACCGTGGGATCGACGGCGCCGTCGAGCACCATCCGCCCCACCTTCTCGGGGAACAGCTGCGCGTAGATCGTGCCGAGGTAGGTGCCGTACGAGTAGCCGAGGTAGTTCAGCTCCGGGTCGCCGAGCACGGCGCGCATGACGTCCATGTCGCGCGCGACGGATGCGGCGTCGAGGTGCCCGAGGAGGGCGCCGGTGTTCGCCTCGCACGCGGCGGCCCAGTCGCTCGCGCGCGCCGTGAGCTCGTCGAACCATCCCTGGGTGCCGTAGGCGGCGGAGTACGTGCCGTAGAGCCACTCGTCCTGGTCGCCCGCGTCGGTGTAGCACTCGACGGCCGAGGAGTGGTTGACCCCGCGGGGGTCGAACCCGATGATGTCGTACTTCGCGAGCACCTCGGGGCTCACGACGTAGTCGACCGAGTCGTGCACGAAGTCGTAGCCGGAGCCGCCGGGTCCGCCGGGGTTGACGAGCAGCGAGCCGATCGGCGTGCCGGGGGCCTTGTGGCGCGCGATCGCGATCTCGGTGGTCTGGCCCGAGGGGTCCGCCCAGTCGAGCGGCACGGTGACCTCGGTGCAGTCGATGCCGCTGCCGCACCCCGACCAGTCGAGCTCCTGCGTGTAGTACGGCACGAGCTCGGCGGCCACGTCCTCCCCCGTGGGGCCGGGACGATCGCCGCCCGCCTGCCCGCTCGGGAAGAGGGGCAGGATGCCGCACCCCGACAGCGCGAGCGCTGCGGCGAGCACGACGGCGAGGGCGCCCAGGCGGCGGGGAGACGTCATGGCCTCAGCCTACGGTCTGCGCTGTGCGCGGAGCTCCTGGCTGTGCAGCGGGTCGGTGAGCCAGCGGGCGCGACCGGAGCCGTCTGCCGCGCACGTCACGCGGAGGGTGTGCGGGGTCTCGAGGAACAGCACGTCGGCGACGAAGTCGCCGCCGCGCCACCCGCCCGCCGCGGCGATCGGCTGGCCCGCGGGCGCCGACTCCACCCAGCCGCCGATGCCGACCGGCACCGCGAGAACACCGGCGTCGTCGACGAGGTCGAGCGTCCACCCCTCGGCGTCGTCGCGGAGCACCCGCACCGAGCGGATGCCGGCCGCGGCGCGCTCCGCGGGGAACTCGCGCGGCTCCCATCCGGCCGGCGGCTCGCTCACCGTGTGGCGCGGGAGCGGGAACCGCGCCGAGGCGAGCCGGGCGGCGAGGGCGGCGTCGGCATCCGGCTCGCCCGCGCGGTCGACGGCAGGCAGCAGGTGACGCCAGACCTCGTCGAGCACGCGCTGCATGTCGGCGGTCTCGGAGGTGATCGCGAGCACGACGTCCTGCTCGGGCAGCACGACGCAGAACTGGCCCCACGCGCCGTCGCCGCGGTAGCCGTGCTGCCCCATCCAGAACTGCAGCCCATAGCCGCACGCCCAGTCGGGGACGGGGCCCCCGGAGTTGTCGACCTGCACGCGCGTGGCCTCGTCGACCCAGTCGGCGTCGAGCAGCTGCACGTCGCCCCATCGGCCGCGCTGCAGGTACAACTGGCCGAGGCGCGCCACGGCGTCCGTCGTCGCGTGGAGTCCGCTGAAACCGAGGTTCACACCGCGCGGCTCCTCGATCCAGGACACGTCGCGGATGCCGAGGGGGTCGAGGATGCGCGGGCGCAGGTAGTCGACGAGGCTCATCCCGGTGGCCCGCTGCACGATCGCGGCGAGCGTGTAGGTGCAGGGCTGGTTGTAGGCGAAGATCGTGCCCGGCTCGGCGTCGAGGGGCGTGCGCAGGAAGCCCAGGACGAGGTCGCCGCGGCCCGCCACGAGGGCGCGGTCGATCGTCTCCTCGGCATGGCCGCTTGCCATCGCGGCGATGTGCCGCACGGTCACGCGGCGAGTGCGCGGGTCGGTGATCTCGGCGTCGTACTCGGGGAAGTACTCGATGACGGGCCGGTCGAGCTCGAGCAGCCCGTCGGAGCGTGCAAGGCCCGCGGCGGTCGAGGTGAAGCTCTTGCTGAGCGAGTAGAGGAGCTGCACGCGGTCGGCGGCGTACGGCGCCCACCACCCCTCGGCGACGACCGCGCCGTGGCGCAGCAGGATCAGCCCGTGCAGGCGCGCCTCGGCCGCCTCGAGGGCGTCGAGCAGCGCGGTGATCCCTGCCGCGTCGATTCCCTCGGCGGACGGCGTCGAATGGCGGAGGTCGGCGGTACCCATGCTCCGACCCTACGGCGAGGGCAAGGCGCGGATGAACGCGTCCATACCATCCACAAGCCGCTGGGCTGAGGTGAGAAGGGCATCCGCCCGGCCGGCTGTGAGCAGAGCGGGGGCGTACTGCGCTTCCGTCTTCGAATCGACGAGGCGGGCTAGATGAGGAGCGAGCTTAGCTCCTGCGTTGATCGACTTGAGGAGGGCCACTGCGTCGCCGTGGCTCTGGCTGGCTGATCGATGGCCGAGCGCCGCCCCACTGATCGCGTCCGCGCGGCGATTCCGGCGAGCACCGCCAACGACCCGACCGTGTTCGCGACGTCGACTAGGTCAATTGACCGGAAATCTGGTCAATTGAATACATATTGTGGTCACACCCCCAGCGACGCGAGACCGCAGACGACGACGCGCCCCGCCGGATCACCGACGGGGCGCGTTCGCGACGGATGCGGATCAGGCGCCCGCGAGCACCTCGCGCAGCAGCGCGGCGGTCTCCGACGGGGTCTTGCCGACCTTGACGCCGGCTGCCTCGAGGGCCTCCTTCTTCGCCTGGGCGGTTCCGGCCGAGCCGGAGACGATCGCGCCCGCGTGGCCCATCGTCTTGCCCTCGGGGGCCGTGAAGCCCGCGACGTAGCCGACGACCGGCTTCGTGACGTTCGCCTTGATGAAGTCGGCAGCACGCTCCTCGGCATCGCCGCCGATCTCGCCGATCATGACGATCGCGCGCGTCTCGGGGTCGGCCTCGAACGCAGCGAGCGCGTCGATGTGTGTCGTGCCGATGACGGGGTCGCCGCCGATGCCGATGGCGGTCGAGAAGCCGAGGTCACGCAGCTCGTACATCATCTGGTAGGTCAGGGTGCCCGACTTCGACACGAGGCCGACCGGTCCCTTGCCCGTGATGTTCGCGGGAGTGATGCCCACGAGCGCCTCGCCGGGCGTGATGATGCCGGGGCAGTTCGGCCCGATGATGCGGGTCTTCTCGCCCTTCGACTTCGTGTAGGCCCACGCCTCGGCGGTGTCTTGCACGGGCACGCCCTCGGTGATGACGACGAGCAGCGGGATCTCGGCGTCGATGGCCTCGATCATCGCGTCCTTCGTGAAGGCGGGCGGCACGAACGCGATCGAGACGTCCGCGCCGGTCTTCTCCATGGCCTCCGCGACGGAGCCGAAGACGGGGAGCTCGACGGGGTTGCCGTCCTTGTCGGTGTGCGACACGGTCGTGCCGGCCTTGCGCGCGTTCACGCCGCCGACGACCTGGGTGCCCGCCTTGAGCATGAGGGCGGTGTGCTTGGTGCCCTCGCCGCCCGTGATGCCCTGGACGATGACCTTGGAGTCCTTGTTGAGGAAGATCGACATGTTCCTGGTTCCTTACT